>JBBDMR010000155.1:0-10450 GCA_040878225.1 Acidimicrobiia bacterium | reverse complement strand
ACCAACCTCGGCGCAAGCGGGAGGACAGCCAAAACGGGAGTACCTCCGACCTATAGGTCGGAGGGGAGGGTGGAGCGTCCCCACCAACGGAGCTTGCGACGCAACCGCCCTCAACTTGGAGAGCCTCAGTCCCCTTCTTGAACACGTCTCAGGAGCGCGGTAATCAGCCCCCGCTGACTGCCTCTTCGGCTTCCCGGCCCAGGGCCGTTCCTTCGCGGTCGTCTAGAAAGTTGTGGGGGAGGCGGACGGAGCGGGGGCCGTGGGTGTGGCCGCGGACCATGCGATGGGCGTCCTCGGGATAGGGGATGGTCGGGTCGAGCTGGGAAACCCAATGCGCCACCTCGTCCACGGAGGACACTTTCGATAGCCCGTCGCGGATCAGCGGGCCGGCGGGGAAGCCTTTGAGATACCACGGCGGGTGTTTGCGGAACAGCCGGATGCCCATGTGCTCCCCGAAGTGATCGACAAGGAGCCCCGCGTGGCGGACCATGATCCTGCCCACCTCCCCGAGGTTCGGCGGCGGCGAAGGCTCCCGACCGGCGAACACGTCCGCCAGGTCGCGGAAAAGCCAGGGTCTACCAAGACACCCCCGCCCAACGACGACTCCGTCACAACCCGTCTCATCCATCATCCGGCGGGCGTCATCAGCAGTCCAGATGTCACCGTTGCCCAAAACCGGCAGCCCGGGAACCGACTCTTTGAGGATGCGGATCGCAGACCAATCGGCATCCCCGGAATACAGCTGGCGGGCGGTACGGGCGTGGAGGGCGATGGCTGATGCACCCTCTTCGGCGGCGGTGGTCCCCGACTCGATGTAGGTGAGATGGTCATCGTCGATGCCCTTACGGAACTTGACGGTCACCGGAACCCCGCCGGCGTTCGACACCGCGGCTCGCACGATCGAACGGAAGAGGTCCTTCTTCCAGGGCAGTGCTGCCCCGCCTCCATGGCGGGTGACCTTTCCCATCGGGCATCCGAAGTTCATGTCGATGTGATCGACTCCCTGTTCGGTGACCAGAAAGGCCACCGCCTCAGCCAGGGCACCGGGGTCGGTCCCGTACAACTGGATGGAGCGGGGCTTCTCGTCGTCGTCGAACCGGGCGAGAGCGAGTGTCTTCTCGTTGCCCTCGATCAACCCCCGCGCCCCGATCATCTCCGAGACGTAGAGGCCGGCCCCGAACTCGCGACAAAGGCGCCGAAACGGCGCATTTGTCACCCCCGCCATCGGTGCCAGGACCACCGGCGGGGTGACCGAGAGATTTCCTATCTGCAAAGTCACCCCACCAGATTACGAAAATCGGAGACTTTAGCTGGAACCTGGCCCGCCCCACCTGGTTACACGGCGTCAACTCCGACTTCGCCGGTGCGGATCCGCAAGGCCTTTGAGACCTCCGTCACCCAGATCTTGCCGTCTCCGATCTCTCCGGTGCGGCCCGCCGAGGCGATCACATCCATGATCCGGTCGGCATCGACATCGTCGCAAAGGACCTCGACCTTCACCTTCGGGATGAACTCGACTTCGTATTCGGCGCCCCGATAGGTCTCGGTGTGCCCACCCTGGCGGCCGAAGCCGTTGGCCTCCGTAACCGTGATTCCGGCAACCCCGGCCTCTTTGAGAGTCTCTTTGACAGGCCCGAGACGGGTCGGCTTTATGACCGCAGTTATAAGTTGCAACATCGATATTCCTTTCGCTCAGGACTCTGCCGGAGCCGGCTTGGTTGACAGCGGGACAGCCGACCCGCTGCTCGAGTAGCCCGGGTCGATACCGTATCCGGGCGCTCCGTGCTCGAGGATGTCGAGCCCTTCCAGCTCCTCCTCTCGACTGACCCGGAGGCCAATCGTCTTCTTGAGGGCCAGGAACAGTGCACCAGCGGCAGCTGTTACGAAAACGAAGTGGACTACAACGAAGATGAGCTGGGTCCACAGCTGGTCGAGCCCACCTCCGTAGAACAGCCCGGCGTTCTCCCTGCCGAGGAATGCGTCGTCGTATCTGGCGAAGAGCGCTATCGAGAGAGTCCCGAAGGTGCCGGCAACTGCATGCACGGATATCGCACCCACCGGGTCGTCGATCTTGATCCGATCGAAGAACCTGACCGAGAAGACGACGATAAACCCGCCGATCCCACCGATGACAACCGCGGCCCAGGTTTCAACGGCGCCCACCGGCGCGGTGATCGCCACCAGACCGGCCAGGAGGCCGTTGGCCGCGATCGACACGTCGGGTTTGCCATCCTTGAGCCAGTTGGTGACCATCGCCACCACAGCACCGGAACATGCAGCAAGCAGCGTCTTCAGTGCAATCGGCATCACGAATTCATCGGCCGCAAGCTCAGAACCGGGGTTGAACCCGAACCATCCGATGAAGAGGATCATCGCTCCCAGCACCACGAACGGGATCGAGTGGCCGGGAATCGCCCGCGCGGAGCCGTCTTTGGCGAACTTGCCGATTCGGGGACCGAGGACAAGCGCGCCCATCATCGCCGCCCACCCGCCGGTGGCGTGGACGATGGTCGATCCGGCGAAGTCGGAGAACGGGATGTCGAGCTGTGCGAGCCATCCCCCACCCCACGTCCAGCGCACCACGACCGGGTAGATCAGGGCAGTGAGGATGAAGCTGTAGACGAAGTAGGACTTGAACTTGGTGCGTTCCGCCATCGCTCCGGACACAATCGTGGCCGCAGTCGCGGCGAAGGCCGCCTGGAAGAAGAAGAAGGTCGAGGGCAACAGACCGTCCGCGGTCGTGTCCTCCACCCCGGCGATTCCGAGATCGAACCCGAACCAACCAGCCAGCAACTCGGCGCCGCCGAAGGCGATGCCGAAGCCGACGAGGGCAAACGCCAGCACGCCTGCTGCCATGTCCATCAGGTTCTTCATCATGATGTTGGACACGTTCTTCCCGCGCGTCATCCCGGCTTCGACGAGGGCGAATCCCGCCTGCATGAAGAACACGAGCACACCCGCGATAAAGATCCACAGGTTGTCGAGCACGAACTGTGACGCGGGCGTTGGGTCTTCCTGCGCCAGGGCGGGGCTGGCCAGCACCACCACAAGCAGCGAGGCGAGCACGCCTCCGGTGAGGAGTTTCCTTCTCACTTTTCCTCCCTCGGTATGGAATCGGGTCATTTTCCGGGCGCAAAGTAGGGAGGCAACGTTTCCCGGCAGTGGCGGAGGTGTTACGACATTGTTCCGCTTTGTTACGGCGATGTTTCGCTGTGGCTGTTCAACCCGACAGCGGGGACATGAACCGGTTCCAGCTCGCCTGAGTGAGGTCGATGAAGCCATCCACGACTTCAACTGATGAATCCGCTGCGCCGACGGCAGCGGCGATGACCGCTGCCTCCCTGTCGACCAGCTTCCTCGGCCCCGACCCGGCGAAGAAGGACACCTTGATCTCAAAACGGTCGGCGTCACCGCCGCGGTCCCAGATGCCGATCACCTGACCATCGAGGACGACTGTCGAGGTGACGTTCCCACTCGCGTCGTAAACGTAGGGATAGAGCCGCTCGTCGACCATCCTTCTTCTGGTCTTCTGCGTGACGAGAGCGGTGTCCCATATCGGAAGAAGGCGTAGCCCGGAGGGTGGGTCGGCATTATGGCGGTCGCCGATGTCGTAGAGGTCGCCCTCCACATCGGTCACGGAGTCGAGAGCGTGACGCGCATTCGTCTTGTTGAACCCGCTCCACCACGAGAAGTCCTCCAAGGTGGCAGGCCCGTGCCCATGGAGATACCAGCGGGCAACCTCGGCCCGAGCCTCGTCGGGGTCAATGGTCCGTACGGGGTGGTCGGGGAGCCACTGGTCCCAGATGGCATATCCGTGCTGGTTGTCCCGCCAGCTCCGGACGCCCGAAGCCGCGACGATCAACCTGCTGTCGGTCAACGACGCCAGGAGGAACCGCAGCGGCTCCGACTCCTCCCCTGAGACGCCGAGCCGCGCCCGGATCTCCCTGGCCGGCAGGATCTCACCATCGAGGATGCCAAGAACCTGGCTCGTCCACTGCAGGCGTTTCTTCTGACCGACCGCCTTGTCGACCGCGCCTTCGTGCCACCCGCGCTTATCGCTTGCGGACGCCACCGCATCGATTCGTTCGACCGGGATCAGGAAACCCGATCCTCGGAGAGCTCCCATACGCACCAGAGTTCGGTCCCGGTAAAGGGCCTGATCGAGGTCGTCGGCGACGAACCCGTGGACCCTGGCGGCGAACGAGAGGTAGCTGGTTGGGGCCGTGCTGTAGATGCCCGCCGCAGCCTCAACGGCGTCCTTGACCGACATGCTGCGGTCACGCTGGAGCAACTGGCGGTGCCACTGTTCCCGATCGAGGTAGCCGGCCACCGTTCCTAGGTCCCGACCGACTCCGTGTCGTGGATGTTTTGCAGCCGGACCTGGCCGTGGGCGACCAGCTTGCCGTCGGCTTCGCGGGTGATCGAAACCTCCCAGATCTGTTGGTTTCGCCCGCGGTGGATCGGGGTTGCCTCCCCGACCAGGACGCCGTTGCGGGTCGCCCGGAGAAAGTCGGTTGTGTTCGACAGGCCCATTGCGCCCGCCATGCCGTTCGATATCGCCCAGGCGGCGGCACCGGTCGATGCCAGGGTTTCGACGAGTGTGGAGTAGACCCCTCCGTGAACCACTCCGTAAGGCTGATGATGGATCTCCTCGACGACGATCCTCCCCTTCGCCAGATCGGGGCCGGCCTCGGTCATCTCGATCCTGCTGTGCCCCACATAGTTGACCCCATCGGTGAACGGGTTATCCATCAGACACCGCACCCGCTGCCGATCTGGAATACGGGTCCAAGGTCATCGTTCACATACTCCCACACCGACCAACCTGACCCTTCGTAGTAGACCTCGTGGATGATCATCTCCATTTTGCCATCGCCGCTGAGGTCCGCCACGGCAGCAACCGAATGCGAGAGCACAAAGGGGGTGACCCCCTCCTGAAGCTCGTCGACGATCGACTCTCCCAGGATTCCCGTCTGCACCTCCCCTTCGACGACGATACGCAAGAACACCAGCGAATAGTCACCTTCCTGGGCGAACAGGCTGTCGGAGTCCTCGATGTCCTCAGCGACCGCGACCACCTCGTTCTCGCCGTTGCCGTCGAGGTCGAAACGGATCACCTGTTTTATCACCGGGTTTTCGACATCGAGGCCACGGGCGGCGAGCAGCGGGCGGGCGAGGTCCGAGTATGTGCCGTCATCGATCTCTTCCTGGACGAAGTGGGGGGTGAGGTCCCAGGGAGCCGATATGGCAACACCCACCGGGTCGGGCCAGTCACCAAGGGCGTCGGCATCGCTCAGTTCGACACCGGGGTTGAACACGGGCTCACACTGGATGGTCGGGGTGCCACCGCTGACTACCTCGTCCGACCCGAACAGCACCACCTGGTAGTCCTCGCCACCGGAGACCGGCAGCGACGTCAGCTCGTCGACTTGCACCCAATTGCCACCGTCCCACCAGCCGAGTGCCCCGAACTTCGAGACGACAAGAGGTTCATCCGCCCAGTCTCCGGCCAGTTCCGTGGTCGTGGTGGTCGCCTCGGTCGTGGTCGTTTCCGGGACGGTGGTCGTGGTCTCGGCCATGGTGGTCGAGGTGTCTGTTGAGCTTGTCGATGTCTCTGCCGGCTGTGTCGAAGTTGTCTCCCCGCCAGAGTCGTCGCCGCAGGCAGCGAGGACGAGCGACAACGCGAGCACGGGAATGAGGCGGCGCATCACATTGAAGGTAGTCGGCTCATGCGAGGTCAACGAGGCCTGAACTGGGAAAGTTCCACCCCGACCCGGGCGAGGAGCCTGGGCAACTGATGGATCGGGAGACCAACAACCGTCGATGGCGAACCGTGGATGCTCGTCACGAAAACTCCACCTTCTCCCTGCAGTGCATATGCACCCGCTTTGTCCATTGGCTCGCCACCGGCAACATAGGCAGCGATCTCTTCATCCGTCATCGGCATCATCTCGACCTCGGTGGCGTCGACCAGCGAATGGGTCTCCCCCAGGCTCGACACCGCCAGAGCGGTGAGAACTTCATGCTTACTCCCCTGAAGCCGGCGCAGCATCGAACGGGCTTCCTCGGGGTGGCCGGGTTTGCCCATCACCCGCCCTTCGAACACCACTGTCGTGTCGGCAGCCACGGTGACCTCGTCGCTCCGCGAAACGGCGATCGCTTTGGCCCGGGCGATCCGTTCGACATAGACGCCCGGGGTCTCGTCGGGAAAACGGGTCTCGTCGACCTCAGGGGACCGAACCTCGAACCGGAGGTTGAGGGACTCCAGCAACTCCCGCCTCCGGGGCGAGCTCGAGGCAAGGACCAGTTTCACCTGCGCACCTCACCGAGCCGGATCACGTGTTCGGGCCTGCTCAGAACCGAGATGTCACGGAGCGGGTCGTCGCCAAATAGGACCGCATTTGCTGGATCGCCGATATCGAACCCCGCCGACCTTCCGGTCGCCTCATACCCGCTCACCGAGACCGCGGCGAGGGCCCGGTCGACCGGTAAACCGTACTCTGTCATTTTCAAGGCTTCGAGAGCGACATCGTGGGCTCCGACCGTGACGTCGGTGCCGGCGAGGAGGTGCACTCCGGCCTCGGCGGCGACCGGCATCAGTCTCCTGACGTTGTCGAGGCCCTCGACAAGGAGCTTTCCCCCCGAGGAGTCCTCCCCGAGCTGGGCTACCACCGCTTCCATCCTGATGATGGTGGGAACCCACATGCCTCCCCTGGCACCGAGCATGGCGAGATCTTCCTCACTGAGGAACAGCCCGTGCTCGATCGAGTGGACGCCGGCCCGCACCGCCATTCCCGGCGCTTCGCGTGCCATCGTGTGGATGGCAACCCTGGCTCCGCCTTCTGCGGCAAGCTCGACCGCACGCCGAAGCTCATCTTCGTCGAAGTTTGCGACAGGGCCCTGGCCCCGGCGCGGCCAGTCCCCCACCAGCTTCACCCAGCCGCTGCCCTCCTCGACCGACTGTCGAATGCCTTCGTCGAAGGTGGCCCGGGTCAGCTCCCTGGCGAAATCCGGCCAGTAGCCGCCCTCAACCGCGTTGATGATCCCGGCAGCCTCGATCTCGGGTCGCAAGGCCGGTTCGACCGCTTCGATCAGCTCTATTGTGTTGAGATTCGACCAGCCCTTGTCGAGCGCCAGGAGCACCCCGGAGGCGAGGGCCTGTTTCGCCCGGTCGACAGCGTTCTCGTAGGGATCCGTCTTCCAGTCTTTGCCGATAGGGGCGGCGAAGTGGGCATGGGCATCGACCAGGCCGGGGAGGGCATAAGAACTCTGGCCGATGGTCTCGTCGGGCTCCCCGGTCGGGTCGGCCCAGAGCCCATCCACTATGTCCCTGACCACGGGTTCCCCGGCCGGTGACCTCAGGTGAACGCGAATTTTCACAATACGGACGCTAACCGCATCGCACACGCATAATGATCCTCAATGCGACGGCTCCTGTTCCTCTTGCTCCTGACAGCTGCTGCATGCTCGACGCAGACCGGGACAATATCGACTCCCTCCACCGCTCCGCCAACCGTGCCTGCCAGCACAACGACAACGACGACACCCCTGAGCATCGAAATCCAGGACTGTGAAACACCACCGGTGACGTTCTCCACACTGTGCGAGACCATCGAATTACTCGACGAGTGGTACGTCGACCGCCCGGTCGACTACTCCGGCCTCGCCACGATCGCCACAGAGGCGGCGGCGGAGTATGAGACAGAAGATTCAGAGGATCCACCGCGCACCTTCTTCTGCGCTATACCCGATGGAGCTTTCGTGACGCTGTGTGACCTGATGCGGCAGAGGGTCCAAAACGAGCATCTCCCGGTCGCCGATGCACTGGAGGTCGCGGTCACCGCAATGATCGATCTCGGCCTCGATCCCTTCACCTGGTACGTCCCGCCGGAACTGGCAGGCGGTTTCAGATCCGATGGGGTGGTCGGCGGTGTCGGCATCCTTCTCGACGCGACCGACGCTGCAGGGTCGAAATGCACCCGGGTAGCCGCGGTCTGCCCCCTCCGCATCGTGTTCGTCCTCGAAGACAACCCCGGCGAGGAGGCCGGGCTGCTGGCAGGGGATGTGATCAGCACCATCGACGGTGAGTCTGTGAACGACCGGGGCCTGGTCGACGTGGCGACGCTGATCGGTGGCGACCAGACCGGGACCGTCGTGCTCGGGATCGTGCGCAGCGGCACCCCACTCGAAATCACCGTGGAGAGACAGGAGCTGGAGTTCCCCGAGACTACGGTCGACGTTCCGCTCGATGGCGTCGGATACCTGCGCATACCCGATTTCTCGTTCCAGGTCCCGTTCCTCGTTGACGCCTCGATCGGCGCCTTGCTCGCCGCGGGGCCAGGGACCATCGTCGTCGACCTGCGCGACAATCCGGGCGGCCTGGTTGAGGCGGTTGTGTCCGTGGCTTCCCAATTCATCGCCGAGGGCACCGTGCTCAACTATGAGTTTCCGGGTGGCTCTTCTTCCTACGAGGTCTCGGGGGGAGCCACCGCAACGGCGTCCCGACTAATTGTCCTGGTCAACGAGGGAACTGCATCGGCGGCCGAGATCCTGGCAGGAGCCCTCCGTGACATGCGGGGAGCCACAATCATCGGCCAGCCAACCTACGGTAAGAACGCCCTGCAGATACCATTCGAGTTGAGAAACGGTGGTGAGTTCCACGTTGCAATTGCCCGCTGGACGACTCCGTCCGGCCAGTCAGTTGGCGACAATGGCCTCATCCCCGACAGGATCGTCGACTTTCCGGCCGGCGCAGACACAGAACAGCTGACCAGATTCGCAATCGAGAATTCCTGATGAGAAAAACCTTCGCATTTGTCGTGCTGCTCGCTCTGTTGCTCACCGCCTGCACCAGCGGGGGATCATCGACGAGCACTGCAGGTGATGCAACCACAACCACATCGAAAGCAGCCATCGACAGCGGCTCCACGGTGGGCGAGAACGGGAGAATTCTCGAAACCGTCGGTTGTGCCGACGCCCACGACGAGGTCTCGATCGTCTGCGAGGCATACGACATCATCGAGAGGAACTATGTCGACGAAGTGTCCGACGCCACCCTCGCCGAGTTCGCGGTCGCTGCAGTCAGCGATCTCGACGGGACCACTTCCGATAGTGCCCTGACCTGCCCGTTGCCGTCCGTGGCCTTCAACGACGCCTGCAACGCCCTCCCCGACCGGGCCGAGGACAGCGTCGAAGGCGCCGAGACCATCGTGCGGGGCATGGCGGCGGCCCTCGACCCCAACTCGATCTATCTGGATGCGGATGCGGTCGAACTCATCGAAGAAGAGCAGGAGGGCCAGATCGAAGGCATCGGCGCCCTGGTCACCGCCGAGGACTCGGAGATCACCGAAGGCAACTCGCAATGTTCGACGATCACAGAAACGTGCCGGATGTTCATCGTCGCGATAATCGAGGGCAGTCCCGCCGAGGCGGCCGGGGTCGAAAGCGGAGACTTCATCGTCGGAGTCAACGGCGAGCCGGTTGAGGGCTGGACGCTGGACGAGGTCACAGCGCGAGTCCGTGGCCCGGCCGGCACCGACGTCGACCTCACTTTCGAACGTGAAAGCTCAACCTACGATGTCACCATAACCCGGGCTGCGGTGGTGATCCCGGTCGTCACCAGCGATCAATTCGACGACATCGGTTACGTGCGGCTCAATGTGTTCTCAGACAACGCCGACGAGCAACTCGCTTCGGCCATCATCGAGCTGCTCGCCGGAGGTATCAGCGAGCTGGTCTTCGACATGAGAGACAACCCGGGAGGCCTTCTCGACACCGCAATCGAGGTGACCTCCCTCTTCCTCCCCGATGGCGAAGTAGTGGTCACCCAGAATCCCGATGGTGACAGGTCCTTCGCCGTGACAGGTGACCTCCTGGTGCCTGAGGCCATACCGGTGGTCGTGATCATCAACAAGGGAAGTGCTTCGGCCTCCGAGGTGGTCTCGGCCGTTCTTCAGGAGCGGGGCCGCGCCACTCTCATCGGCGAGAGCTCCTTCGGTAAGAACACCGTCCAACAGCAGTTTACCCTCTCCAACGGCGGCGCCTTCAAGCTCACCATCGCTCGATGGGTGACGCCCGAGCTGCACGACTTCGGTGGGGACGGGGTGACTCCCGACGTCCTCGAAGAGGTCGCTCCGGATCTCGACACGGAGGCTGTTGCCAGACTGGCCGCCTCGGTCAACTGAACGTGCCGTCATCTCCCAGCCAATCTCTCCCTCCGCTGCCGGTGGGAGTACCTCGACACGCGTCTCTCCCTCCGTTTACGGAGGAAGTACCGGCGACGGACCCAATCTCTCCCTCCGCTTGCGGAGGGAGTACCGGCGACGTAGGAGCCGGGGAGGGTGGGGCGTTCCCACCAACGGTGCTTGTGGCGCGTCCGCTCTCAACTCGGAGAGTCTCAGTCCCCCTTACCTCTCGGCCCTTCCGGGCCGACAGGGACCTTTCCCCCGTT
>JBBDMR010000154.1:0-1928 GCA_040878225.1 Acidimicrobiia bacterium | reverse complement strand
GCCAGGCCGCCGCTGCGGTCCGCCCAATGGTGGAACGTCGAGATCGTCCACACCGCGGTGAAGGCTCCGTCGTCGAAAGGCAGCGACTCCGCCGAGGCCTCTTGCACCTTCGCCTTGGGCACGCGTTTGGCGGCTCGTTTCACTATCGCCGGGCTGGGATCGACTCCCGAGACCTCGTCAGCCCCTGCAGCTACCGCCCCTTCCAGAGCGGCACCAGGCCCGCAGCCGATGTCCAGGACCCGGTCACCGGGGCCGACCCCCGCAAACTCGACGAGGGCATTGTTGTTTTTGGGCTTGCCCTGGATCACGGAATACGCCCAGGCCTTGAAGCCCGACCACCGCTCGATTTCGGGAGCTTCGGTCACCGGTTGTTCAGGGCCTCGATCAGCTTCGGCAGGACTTTGTGGACGTCGCCGACGATCCCGAGGTCGGCCACCGAGAAGATGGGCGCGTCGGGGTCTTTGTTGATTGCGATGATCGTCTTCGAGTCCTTCATACCCACGAGGTGCTGCATCGCCCCGGAGATACCGGCCGCGATGTAGATGTCGGGTTTGACGGTCTTCCCGGTCTGGCCCACCTGTTTGGCGTAGGGGACCCATCCCGAGTCGACGATGGCCCGGGTGGCGCCGGTTGCGGCTCCGAGTTTTTTGCCGAGCTGTTCGATGAGGTCGTAGGCCTCTGCCGAGCCGAGGCCCCGGCCCCCCGACACCACGATCGGCGCTTCGCTGAGTTGCGGGCCTTCGCGTTCTTCGACATGAGACGCGACGACCTTCGCCGACGAGGCGCCGGCATCGGGCAGGTCGAGCACTTCGACGTCGGGTGCGCCGCCATCACCTGACTCTGCGGGGAACGACTTGGGGCGCACCAGCACGATCGAAGGGCTGCCGGGAGCCGTGGCCATCGCGACCTGGGCCCCACCGAAGATCTCGTGCTCGGTCTCGACACCGTCGTCGACGAGCCTGACTTCGGAGGTGTTGGAGAGGATACCGACCCCGAGACGCGCCGCCAGACGACCGGCGACGTCGCGGTCGGTGTAAGCCTGTCCGAGCAGGATGAGATCCGGCTTGTCGGACTCGACCCTGCTGGCCAGGGCTGCTGCCACCGGGGCAGATGGAAGCGAATCTCCGGCATCGGCGTGGAGGACCTTGGTCGCCCCGTACTTGCCCAGCATGGCGAAGGCTTCGTCGCCGCCCGCCCCGAGATAGACGGCGGTGACGTCGCCCATGCTCCTGGCTTTGGTCAACAGTTCGAGACCGAGAGCCGAAGGCGCTCCGTCATCCTCCTGGATGAACACCCATACGGAAGCCATCAAATCACCTTCCTCTCTTCGAGAAGAGCGATGATCTCGAGGTGGGCCTCGCCCTCGTCTTCGATCTTCTTGCCGCCGGCCCGTTCCGGAGCGTCCTTGATGCTGGCGACCGTCTGGGTCGTTTCCGGGGCGACGCCGAGTTCAGCGAGAGTCTTGTTCTCGACCGTCTTTTTCTTGGCGTCCATGATCCCTTTGAAGGTGGGGTAGCGGGGCTCGACCGCTCCAGCGGTCACCGCGACAACTGCGGGCAGCGGTGCCTCGACCACGTCGTACCCCGAAGCAGTCTGACGGTGGATCGTCACCTTCCCATCGCCGACTTCGACGTGGGTGGCGAAAGTGAGGGTGGGTGCATCCAACAACTCAGAGATCATCTGCGGAACGACTCCTGCATACCCGTCGGTGGACTCGGTCCCGGCGATCACCAGATCGAAACCTTCTCCCTTGATCGCTGCGGCAAGAACCCGGGCCGTGGTGAGGGCGTCGGAGCCGCGCAAGTCGCTGTCGTCGATGAGGACCGCCTTGTCGGCACCCATTGCCAGAGCCTGGCGGACACCCTGATTGTTGCCCGCCGGGCCCATGCTGACGAGGGTCACGGTCCCGTCGTTGGCCTGGGCTAGCT
>JBBDMR010000153.1:0-1977 GCA_040878225.1 Acidimicrobiia bacterium | reverse complement strand
GTCAAGATGGGTGACATGCATTGTTCAACGGGCTCCTAGCTCAGGCCAGGTCGAATCGCACCGGTAGGTGCTTGATGCCCGAGATGAAATTGCTGCGGAGGCGATCGGGTTCCCCGACGATCTCGAATCCGCTGATCCGGGAGAGAAGCTCCTCGAAGACCACCCTCACCTCGAGCCGGGCGAGAGCAGCCCCGAGACAAACATGGCGGCCGGTGCCAAAGGTGACGTGGTTGTTCGGCGAGCGCTTCAAGTCGAAGGTGAACGGGTCGGCGAAGACGTCCTCGTCGTAGTTGGCCGAGGTGTACCAGAGAACCACGCGGTCGCCGGCCTTCACCGGCATTCCCCTGATCTCGGTGTCATCGACGACGGTCCGACGGAAGTGCATGGTGACGGCCGACGCCCGCAGGATCTCCTCGGTTGCGGCCACAGACATCGCCGGCGGGTCGGCGTGCCATTCGGCGAACTGGTCGGGATGATTGGCTAGATACACCAGGGCATGGCTGATGGTGTGCCTGGTCGTCTCGTTGCCGGCCACCATCATCAGCGTGAAGAAGTTCTTGAACTCGAGGTCGGTGAGGGGCTGGCCGTCGGGCTCTGCTGTGAGCAGGTCGGTGAGGGGCTGGCCGTCGGGCTCTGCTGTGAGCAGGTCGGTGATGATGTCGTCGCGGGGGTTGTCCCGGCGTTCGAGGGCGGCCTGTTCGGCGTAGCGGAACACTTCCAAAGCGGCCGGGGAGCGGAAGGGCAGAAGGCGCCACTCCTCGGTGTCCACCTTGTCGATGATGACCGGGGTGTACTCGGGGTCGGCGTTGGAGATCATCTGATCGCCCCAGGAGACGAGTTTGTCGGCATCTGTCTCGGGCACACCCAGCAGACGGCAGAGAAGGCGGATCGGAAGCTCGCGGGCAATCTCGGTGACGAAGTCGAACTCGCCTTTAGGGAGAACCGTGTCGAGCACATTGCCGGCAAGCTTGCGGAAGGCGTTCTCGTAGGTGGCGACCACTTTGGGGGTGAACCCGGGTGAAACCAGACGGCGGAGACGGGTGTGCTCGGGCGGGTCGTGTTCCATCATCGACCGCCGCGCCTCGAGCTCGTCGTCGGACATCTCTTCGATCCGGATTCCTCTTCCGGCCGAGAACCTCTTGAAATCGCGGCTGACCTCAACCACGTCGGCATGTTTCGTAACCGCCCAGAATCCGGACCCGTCGGCTTCGGTCACCCACGCCACCGGATCTTCCGTTCGCAGCCGTTCGAAGGCTGCGTGAGGAAAGCCGTTGAGGTAGGTGTCATGGGAAGTGATGTCGGCGTGAGGGTCGCCGTGGTCTTCGTGGAGTACGTTGGTTGCCATGAAATCGTTAGGAAGCGAACATAATCGCAATTTGCGACTGATGCGGAAAGCCAGAAATTGACCGAGTACCGGAGGATCCTGCTCGACGGGGTCGTAACCAGAGTGCGCCGCGAGGGCGACACGCTTCATTCCCCCGATGGGAGGACCGTCCCCGTCGACGATGCAGTGCACCTCGCCCCGGTCGAACCGTCGAAGATCATCGCCTGCCACCTCAACTACCGGAGCCGGGTGGAGGAATTCATGACGAAACTGCCACCGGCACCCACCTACTTTCAAAAGCCCACGACCGCCCTCAACTCGCACGGCGGCAATGTGGTCAGACCGGAGCGCTGCAAGTACCTCAACTTCGAAGGTGAGATTGCCGTCGTGATTGGCGAGACGGCCCGCAACGTCGACCCGGAAGACGCCGGGTCGGTCATCGCCGGATACACAATTGCCAACGACTACGGGCTTCACGACTTCAGGGACACCGACGCCGGATCGATGCTCAGGGTGAAGGGGTCGGACACACTCTGCCCGCTCGGGCCCGGACTCGTCACCGATTGGGACTTCACCTCCAAGGAGATACGGACCATGGTCAATGGCCGCGTGGTCCAGGTGGGGAAGACCGACGAGATGTAATGGGACTTGCA
>JBBDMR010000152.1:0-11060 GCA_040878225.1 Acidimicrobiia bacterium | reverse complement strand
CTATCCGTGAGGGTGGTCGGACTGTGGGCGCCGGCAGAGTCACAAAGATCAACAAATAGGGATCAACAAGTAGGGATTCAATGCCATCTGATAAACGTCCGCCGCTCACACTCGCCTGTACGGAGTGCAAGAGACGCAATTATGTAACAACCAAGAGCAAGTCGAATACCCAGGACCGGCTCGAGCTGAAGAAGTACTGCCGTTGGTGCCGTTCTCACACAGCTCATCGCGAAACCCGCTGAAGTCAGTGCCTGTAACGTCAAAGGGGCCCGCAAGGGTCCCTTTGTCGTAGGCTGGACACGATGGATTTACCAAGCCTCGAAGGCCGCTCCTTCGGCCCTAAAGAGTTCAGGATCTGCGTCGAGAAGGTTCACGACTTTGTCGACGCTACCGGCGACGACCGTCGGCGGTGGTCTGAGTCTGCCCCGCCGGGTTTTGTCGCGGCTGCTCTCTTCGTCGTCGCTCCGGATCTCCTCGAGTTGCTCGATGGGTACGGAGTTCTTCATGGCGACCAGAGCTTCAGCTGGAGTGGGCCTCTGATGATGGAGCGCGACGTCACTGTCACCGGGACGGTGGCCCGGGTCCGCGAGCGCGGTGACACCTCCTTTGTCACTTTTTCCCTCGAAGTCATCGATGGTGACGGTGGTGTGCTCGCCTCGGGCGAATCTCTCTTCCTGGTTTCGAGGACAATCCCTGATCCCACCACTCCGGGCGATGGACCGACGGCCGTGGATGACAACGGTTCGCCTGCACAGGATCAGAGAGGGGCGTCGCGGGCCGACCTGGTGAAGTACGCCGCGGCGACCCGGGACTGGAACCCGATCCACTGGGATCACGGAGCGGCGGTTGGCGCCGGGCTCGATGGTGTCGTCGTCCACGGGCTGCTCCAAGCGGCGTGGGCGCTGCAAGCCGGCTCAAGCGACTCAGCGGGGCAATCCCCGGTCGCGACGGCGAAGTTCCGTTTCAAGAACCCTCTGCCACCGGCGACAGCTGTCGATGTGGTGGTCGAACCCGACGGACTCCACCGGGAGATTAGTGTGGCACAGGGCGAAACTGTCTTCATGACCGCCAAGATGACATTGACGGACGGGTAACCAGATGGAGCCGAAATCGGTCGAACATGCAAGAGAGCAAGAACTGATTGCCCGGGCTCAGGACGGTGACCGCGCCGCCTTTGCAGCTCTGGTCAGGGAGCACAGCGACATGGTTTACACACTGGCCCGGAAACTCGTCGGAGACCCCCATCTCGCCGCCGACATATCCCAGGAGGCCCTGATCCGGGCCTGGAAAGCATTGCCCGGGTTCCGTGGGGACGCCAAGTTTTCCACGTGGTTGCATCGGATCACGGTCAACGCAGCGTGGACCCAGAAGAGGAAGGCGGGACGCCACCAGGGGGCGCATCTCGACGAGATCGGCGAGATCGCTGCTCCTTACGACTCCGACCATCCCGAGGTCGCCGGGGAGATCGTCGAGCTGAGGGGTCACCTCCAGGACGCGCTGGACTCCCTACCCGAAGCACAACGACAGGTAGTCGTGATGAAGGACATCTACGGGTGGTCTCATGCCGAAATCAGCGAATCGGTCGGGATCTCCGTGACCGCGGCGAAGGTCAGGCTGCATCGCGCCCGTGCCCGCCTCGCCAGGATGCTGGAGGACGAGTGATGGCAATTGTGTGTGAAATCGCCGCCCCGTTCGTCGCCAACAGCGCGGTAGAGGACTCCGATGTCATCTGGCCGCTGCGCAGCCACACCACGTCCTGTCTCAAGTGTCAGGCGCGCCAGGCGGCTATGGCCAAAGCGGGACGGCACCTCAAGGCGATGGCGACCGAAAAGACTCCGGCACCCCGTGACCTCGAGTGGAGGGTGATGTCCTCGCTAGAAGGCGATCTGGCAGTCAGCCGCTCCTGGGCGAAGCCGGTCACGTTGACCGCAGCCGCAGTGTCGATGGTCGCCGCCGTCCTCATCTGGAGGCTGCGTCCCAGGCCGGGCAGCTGACCCCAAGCGTTGCGGCGCCCTGGCAAATGAAATGTCTACACCAAGTGCCAGAATCAATCGGGCGAGGGACAGTGGAATGGGTGGCCTTGAATTGGTCTTGTTATCGTCCGACATTCGATGTTGTCTGAGCATCAGCCATCGGGAGGAACCGCCCGCCCAGCACAAGGGTTGCTGGTGGGTGCAACGGCGTGGAACGCCGACAACCCATATCCCCGGCTACTCAATGCCGAACTCGAGCGGCTTGGTGTGGAGATCAGCGAGAAACCACTGACAGGATGGTTGCGCTCCCCTGACCGAAAACGGGTTGTCATCTCCTTGCATTGGCTGTCGCACCTGTTCAGGCCCAAATCGCCAATCGTTGCTGCCTGGTCCACCTTCGCTTATCTCTCGCTGGTCCTCGCACTGAAGTTGAGAGGGGCGCGGGTCATCTGGACCTTCCACAACGCCCACAGCCATGAACAGAACCATCCCCGATTGGAAAAGATGGCTCAATGGGTTCTGGTTCGCCTGGTCGACCGGGTGGTTTGTCTCACCGAGTACGGAGCTCAGAGGATTGAGCGGTCGTTTGGAGACTCGATCGCTGCGAAGTGCGCGATTATCCCCCATCCAACATATGGCGACTTCTATGGAACCCGTGTTGACAAAGCGGAAGCGTTTGCCAATTTGGGGTTGGAGCGATCCGGTGTTCACTTCCTGTTCTTCGGCCGGGTCAACCGGTACAAGCAAGTACCCAGCCTGCTCAAGACCTTCACCTCGCTCGACCTGGCCGATGCGAAACTGGCCGTCGTCGGGCAAGCCGAATCTGACGAATATGGCTCACTGATTGCCGACCTGGCAGGGTCGGACCCCAACATCATCTTGAGGTTGGAGCGTGTCGATGATCCGGCAGTATCAGCCTGGTTCTCGGCTGCGGATTGGCTCGTTTTGCCCTATCACAACACCTTGAACAGCGGCGTGCTCCATCTCGCGTTGACGATGAGCCAACCGATGATCCTCCCCGACACTGCGGCCTTTCGGTCGACATTGTCTCCCGACCGGCCCGGGGTCCTCTGGTATCACATCCGACCGGGAGGGCTGGAAGCTGCCCTGAGAGGTGCTGCCGAGATGTCAACGGAGGAGTACCGAACACACGAGGCCGGGGTCATGGCGCATGCCGCGTTGAGAACGCCAGAGATAGTGGCCGGCCAGTTCCGGGATCTCCTGGCTCAGGTGGTGCAGGCGAAATGAGCACAGGCGAGAAAGGCAAGCGGGTACCTGACCTGGTGAGCGTCATCCTTCCAGTCTTCAATGGTGCCGATACCCTGGAACAACAACTGGACGCCCTCGCCAACCAGACTTATAACTCGCCCTGGGAGTTGGTCGTCTCCGAGAATGGCTCGACTGACGACAGCGAAGCGATCGTCCGCGCCCACGCCCACCGCTTTCCCTCGTTTCGCCTCATCGACTCTTCGCAGCGGGGCGGGTTCAGCGCCTCATGCAACCAGGCCGTTGATGCGGCTCTCGGCGACTTTCTCATGTTCACCGGCCAGGACGATGTGGTGTCGCCCACATGGATCGCGGCGATGGTCGAGATGGCCAGGTCTTGCGATTTGGTCGGCGGCGCGATGGAATATGCAACGGTCAACTCCGCTGAAGCCCTCGAGTGGTTCCCCACACACGGGCCAGTCGACACAGAGCCTCACGGTGCGATGGGATTTCTTCCCTACGCAATCGGGACAAACCTGGGGATCTGGAGAGATGTTTTCGAATCGCACGGGCGTTGGAACGAGGACTTGCGGTGTGGCGGCGAGGACTTGTTCCTGAGCTGGTCGGTCCAGCTCAGCGGTCTTGAGTTCGGCTTCGCTCCAAAGGCACAGGTGAGCTTTCGATACCGGGCGGAGCCGCGGGCGTTGCTCAAGAAGTCGATCCAGTATGCGGAGACACACCCGTACCTCTACCGTCGATTCAAGAACCAGGGGATCCCTCGAAGCCGCCTGATCAATGCCGTTAAGGACTGGCTATGGATCCTCGTCCACCTCCCCGACCTTGCTCGGGGCCCCGGTCCCAAAGGTCATTGGATCACCCGCTTTGGAATGCGGTTCGGAAGGCTCAAGGGCAGTCTCCGTGAGAGGAGTTTGTACCTTTGAGCCCGACGCTCGTCGATGGGCGAGAGGTGCCGTCCGACACGACTTTTATAACCAGGGTCTGCATTCTGGGCTTTGGCCCGGCCGGTCAGATCCTCTCCGAAGAGCTCTCTGCGGCTGGAGTTCACCACATAGTCGTGGAGTCCGGCCTGCCGGGGCTCGATGTCGATATCTGGCGTCTCAATGACGGTGAGGTGACAGGACTTCCGTATCCCATCCGGGAAAGTCGGGCTCGGGGATTCGGCGGTTCGGCACTCGCCTGGGACATGGAGGTTGGCGGTGTGCCCGGAGCGAGGTACAGGTCTCTGAATACCGAAGATTTTGTCGACACCGGAGGACTGAGAGGCATCAGCTGGCCTTTTGGAAGGTCCGATCTGGACCGATTCTATGAACGGGCGCGCGACCGATGTGGCCTGGGGGAAGCTGAGGAGACCGATCTCGATGCCGGGTCCAAGGTTCTCTCCAGCGGAGAGCTGTCCCCTTCTGAATTCCATTTCGGGCCACAATCTGCCTTCACCCAGAGCGGGCCACTCGATGGGCGTTTCCGACGCGTGATCTACGGGGCGACCGCCACCCAGTTGGTCAGGACCCGGTCGGAGTCGTCGATAGAAGGCCTTACGGTGGGGACTCTCACCGGGCGGGTCTTCACGGTCGAGGCCGAGATCTTTGTCCTTGCGTGCGGCGGACTGGAGAATGCGAAGCTGCTCCTCATGTCGCATCCACCGGGGGAGAGCACCCCGATTGGGAATTCACACGATCTCGTGGGCAGATTCTTCATGGAGCATCTCCACCTCTGGACCGGAGTGGTCGAGAGCCGCCAGACGCTGGCCAGGGCCCCGTCTACGGATTTCACCCGGTCGGGATCGGCATGGATCAAGAACAAGTTTGCGGTGACGCCGGAGACACAGGAACGTCTCGGAATCCTGAGCGCCGCGGCAATGCTGACCGAGAGACCCTGGGCGGAGGCGGCCGGATACCTGGCCCATCAGGGTCGGGTCTCAGCCCTTGTCGACCGGATCGGGGCCGAGGCCGATCGGAATCACAGGTTGGAGGTCGCCAGGTCCGATTGGCGGAACGCGGCCGGTTGGGCAAAGCGAAAAGCCACCTGGGAGCTCTACGGGAGGCGAGCAAGCAGGTCGCGGCATGAGCGGGGCGGTCAGTTACTCGAGATCTATGTATTTGCTGAGCAGAGCCCGAATCGGGACAGCCGGGTGTATCTCGCTGACGAGGTGGACGAGCTCGGCATGAGGCTCCTCGATCCGAACTGTCGGAAACTGGTCATGGACTGGCGCGTAAACGATGTCGATGTGGCGACGGTTCGCGCCACTCACGGCTTGATCTCTGACAGGTTGAAGCAGTTGGGTCCTTCGAGAATCGGTAGTCGTCTTCGGGAAGAGGGCCTGCCACCGGGGCTCAGGGGCGGTTTTCATCACATGGGGACTACAACAATGCATGCCAGCCCTCGCAAGGGTGTCGTCGACCCTGACCTCCGGGTTCATGATGCGAACAACCTGTTCGTGGCGGGATCGTCGGTCTTCCCCACTGTGGGTTATGCCAATCCGACTCTCACGGTGTGTGCTCTGGCCTACCGGCTCGCCGAACACCTGATCGGTCTTACGGCCCATGCCGAAGACGTGTGAGTGTCCTCGAGATTGAGAACTAGTCTTCCGGTCCTATCATCCATGATCTTCTGACCAACCATTCAAGGTCCTTCCCAACGATGGACAAGGAATAGCATGAAATCCACCAAAGTGTTCGGCATAGGTTTTCATAAGACCGGAACGTCAACCCTCGCATCGGCCCTTCGAATACTCGGGTATCGCGTGACAGGTACATTCGGGATAGACGACGCCGATATCGGCCTTACCGCGAGCAAACAAGCCTTACGAATTGCGCGGGACTGGGACGCGGCTCAGGACAATCCGTGGCCGATCGTCTATCAAGACCTGGATCGCGCTTATCCCCACTCTAAATTCATCTTGACAACACGCGATAGCGACGAGTGGCTTGCCAGCGTAGTTCGACATTTCGGCGGCGAATCGACGCCAATGCGAGAATGGATCTATGGGGTAGGTGACCCTGTGAGCAACGAGGCGATTTACAAGAAACGCTACGAAGAGCACAATCGGGAAGTACTCGAGTACTTCGAGAATCGCCAGAACGACCTGCTTGTTTTGCCAATCACGGAAGGTGCAGGCTGGGCACAACTCTGCCCGTTCCTCGGGTTAGAAGAGCCTGCATCCGAATTCCCCCATTCAAACAGCCATCGTGACAGAAGGATTGACAGGACTATCTTGCGAAAACTAAGGACGTTGAGAGTCCGTCGCTAGGTAGGTGTAGCTCAGCTAAAACAGGCGTTTCAGGCGGGCAGCTATCTCCCGGCGGAAGGCTGAGAAGAGAAAAACATCACGCCGACCATCGATCACGGTCAGGTCTCCTTGCCCGGACGCGGTGTGGATCCCGGCTCGATAGGGTCCGGTCACCGGCGGTCGGATCCGCTTCACGATGGTTTCATGGAAGGTAGTTGGTGTAAGGTCGTCGACCCTGTTGAGTGCGATCGCCCCGCCGTAGCTGGAAGAAGAGTCCTGGGCCGGTCGGTAGAGATGCCCTTCGTGTCGGAAAGGTCGGCCCCCGGGCCTGCTTGACGATATGTCTGACTTAATCGGGTTGAGGCTATGCGGCTCCCAACCGCTGAGAAGATCCTTCGAGTGGAAGGCATAGAGCTTGGTGTTTGAATTGGTGCCTGCGAGCGTGCAAAACAGCCACCACCGTGAATCGTGTCGGATGATTGTGGGGTCCAATGCGGACAATCCGTCGAGGATGGTTCCTGCCAGCTCCCATTCATTCGGAAAGCTCTTCGATCGATAGATCCGAACCTCGAGCGCCTGGTAAGTCTCGGGGACGCAATAGGTGACGCCGTCATCCTCGAACAGATACGGATAAGAGGCGTGCACACCAGCATCGAGGACCACCCGGGCCTTTCGGTCACCATCGACGTCAATCGAAGAGATCACGCCACGGTGTGACGCATGGTCGTAGTCTTCGACGAGCACCACCGACGTTGCGCCTGTGGGGTCGGGGAAGGGATCTGCGAAGTATCGGTTTGAGCCCTGCTCGGGAACCCATTCTATTGGCGGCAATTCGTGGTCGATCAGGGTCGTGATCGGAACGTGAGCCACACCGATTGTCCATTTCGAAGCGCTGGCTACACCATTCCATTGTGCTTTCAGGAAGGACCTTGCCATGGTCACAAGGAACCTCAGCATCGTCAAGTTGCCTGGTGTCCGGCGCACTGGGGACTTCGACTCGGACGGCGCGGCCGCAACGATCGAGGTGTCACCGTCGAGGATCCGGCGAATCGCTATGGATGGGAAGTCGGTTGCGGCCAGAAACAGTTGATCGCGGGTCCGACGGTAGGAGTGGTCGACGATGCCGAAGTGGCCACGGTGGAGGACGACACCGGCGTCGAGGCGTTCGGTGATACGTTGCAGGATTGCTCCTACAACGGGCGCCCCGTCGACCATCTCCCAGAAGGCGGGGGGCTGGCCTCGGTACGTCCGCTCGTCTCCATGGTGAAAAGACCAAATCCCATACCGGGCGCTCTCCAATACTGACCCTTTCAGGATTCCGAAGCCGAAGCGGAGGAGGAGATCGAGGTTGCGGTCTTTGATAGCGTCGACATCCCCCTCAGCTAGCCGCTCGCCGTACTTGCCAACTCTGATCGGTGTACACCTGACCTCGGGGGTTTCAGCCAGCTCGTCGGTGAGGTCGACCGGGCGGGAGGCCGCCGACCGGCGTTGGACAAGCCCTTTGTTATAGAGATTCCAGAGGAGGTGTTTGGGGTCTCGGAAGATCCGGGCAAACTTGCCTTCTGCCTCGGGAGCCCGTTCCTGGATTACGAGTAGGTCGATCGAGACTCCAGGAATCTCCAGTACCGACCTGATTGTCTCGGCCTGCCATGCCGGAAACGTCCGGCCGAGGCACATGATCCCGATGCGACATGGGGTCGGATCGTCGATGTTGGAGGGGCTCACGTCTGCAGGCTAATGGTCGACGCGATCAGGGACTTTGCGAAGGGTGGCATCGAATAGCGGTCCGGTCATCGCCGTTGTGATCAAGGCCATGAGCACCGCACCTAACTGCATTACCGGCGTGATGATCCCGGCGCGCAGGCCAACCAGCGCTACCACCAGTACCAGCAGTCCGCGGCAACTCATCAGCACCCCGATCACGTTTCCTTCCGGCCAGGTGAGTCCCCCGGCGCGTGCCATCACTGCTCCTCCGATCCACTTGCTGGCGATGCCGGCCACCACCAGGAGGAGGAGACCGGGGATAGCCTCTGCGGTCAACTGCCTGAAGTCGGTGGCGAGCCCGGATACGGCAAGGAAAATGGGCAAAAGGACCGCTGCCGTGAGGTCGCCAAGACGTGAGTCGAAGATGGCGAAAAGCGGCTTGCGGATCGGGAGGACGACACCCGCCATGAAACCTCCGACAATCACGGTGAGTCCGAGCATGTGTGCCGCCAACCCCGAGGCCACGATCACCAGGAAGATCGTCACGTAGAGACCGGTGCTCATTTGGATCCCGTTGAGACCGGTGCTCATTTGGGTCACGTTGAGATCGGTGCTCATTTGGGCAGTCCGCCGGAACACAACGGCAACCTGGCGCAGGAGCGCCCGCCCGATGGTGAGCATCCCGATCAGGTAGAGCGCGATAAGCCCCACCTTGAGGAGAATCGAACCGGTCGTCGCTCCGGTCGACACCGATGCGGCGACCGAAGCCGTGACAAACATTGCAACCGTGGTTACTGCAGCGGCGGCGATCCCCACGGCGCCGAGCCGGGAGAGGGTCAGCCCTTTCTCCTGGAGAATTCGCACCATCACCGGGAGCGCGGTCACTGCGAGCATCGCCCCGACGAAGAGGATGAATCCGGTGCTGCTAGTCCCCGGCACCTGAAAGGTTTCGTTCTCCAACGCAGGGGCGATGGCGAACGCGGAAGCAAAGGGGACTCCCACCACCCCCACCCCGACCAGGAGCACGGTGCGGAGGTTGTGTTTGAGGGCGACAATTTCCAGCTCGAGCCCAATCAGGAATGAGAAGAGAAGCAGACCGATCTGTCCCACGGCCACGAGCACCTCGAGCGACTGGGCGGGGAACAGGTCGGCCGAAAACGACCCGAGCACGGTCGGCCCGAGAAGGATACCCGCAATGATCTCGCCGACCACCCGCGGCTGGCCGATGCGGACAAAAAGGCCGCCAACGACGCGTGCTGCAAGAATTATCAATCCGATACCGAGGAGGACGTAGGTGACGACCTGGCTCGAGCTGAGAATTTCGATTGTTCCCCTCCTGATGTTGCCGCTAGAGATTAGTTCCGGGATTTACCAGTTTCACTGATGTTTCTCACGATCTATACTGCGCGTGGAGATGTCAGTGGGGCGACAGTGATGACGCCTTTTAATGTGGAGGGGAACAATGGGGTTGGCTGAACAGGACGTATTGATCATTGGCGGGGGCCCGGCAGGCGCTACTGCGGCATTGAGGCTGCTCGAGCGCGGGGTAAAGCCCGTGATCGTCGAGCGCGAGCTATTTCCGCGTTATCACGTGGGAGAGGCCATGACCGGAGAGGGTGGGGCCATTGTCCGCGACCTCGGCATCGACCAGAAGTTCACCGAGGAATGGCACACCATCAAGTATGGCGTGAATGTTTTCGGCAGCAAGGGCAACATGGACTGGTGGGTCCCGGTGATGCAACGCACCGAGGACAAGGAACTCCACGAGGTAAACACCTACTCGGTGAAGCGGGCCGTTTTTGACAAGGTCCTGCTCAACGAGGCGTTGAGCCGCGGCGCTGAGTTGCTCGACGGGAAAGCGACGGAGCCCATAATCGACGGCGATGGGACGGTAAAAGGAGTCAAAGTGGCGGTCGGCTCCAATGGGAGCACCAAGGAGATCGACCTCCATGCCCAGATGACCCTCGACTGCACCGGGCAAGCGACGTTCCTGGCGAACCGAAAGGCGACCGGCCCGAAGTACAAGGGCTCCTACGACAAGCAGATTGCCCTGTTCTCCCAAATTGCGAACTATGAACGCAACGACCACAGCGACCGTCTCAACGGCGAGGGGAACACCCATATCTACTACAAAGAGAAGTACCACTGGGCTTGGGCAATTCCTCTAGACCCGGAGATCACGAGTGTCGGGATCGTGGTGCCGGCCCAATACTTCCGGGAGAGCGGATTGAGCCAGGCCGAGTTCATAAGACATGAGCTGAAACACCTGAACAAGGGGCTGGCGGCGCGCGTGCCTGACGAAGTCGAATTGGTGGAGCAGCCACACGTGGTGCCGAACTACTCGTTCCAGGTGCGCAAGTTTGCCGGGCCCGGCTACATGTGCATCGGGGACTCGCACCGCTTTGTCGACCCGATCTTCTCGTTCGGGCTCTACGTCGCGATGAAGGAGGCAACTCTTGCCACTCCGGAGATCATGGGGTGGCTCGAGGGGAAGGGCCGTGATTCGGACAATCCCTTCAACGACTACATGACCCACACGGAGAGAGCGATCGACATGCTGGAAGACATGGTCGACACCTTCTGGGAGAATCCGCTGGCTTTCGCCTACATGGTGCACCGCAAGTTCCGCCAGCCGGTACTCGACATGTTCGCCGGCCGCGTCTATGACGGGATGCCTGTCCTCGACCGGGACAAAGCAGTCAAGGTCTTCCGTGAACTACTGAAACGAGACCGGACATACGACGACACCGGTGAGTACTCGATTCCGATCGGCTCCCGTTACCACCCGGAGCGGGCCCCGTTGTGGAACTCCAACCTCACCGACATCGAGAGCACGGAGAGGTGGCTCGCAGACATCGAGGTCTGAGCCTGGGCACTTAGTGCTCTGGGTCATAAGTTCGGTCACGTATAGGGGTTATGCGGCGGCGGCG
>JBBDMR010000151.1:14205-53993 GCA_040878225.1 Acidimicrobiia bacterium | reverse complement strand
GTGTCGGAGAAGCGTTCCGGGTCTCGACTACACGAAAGCCGGTGCTGACAACGTCGTTCGATATTCCGTGAGACGACCTCTGCCGTGTGAAGGTTTCTGAGACCCTTTTCGCGCGCCCACACGACCAGGGCGATCGCGGTGAGGTGCCCGGTCAGAGACCCTTTTGATGTCTCATTGTTTCGCGCCAGCTCTCAGTGCTTTTCACTGTCATGTGGACGCGGTGTGGTCGCGGGCCCAAACCTGCCGAGCCCGGCACAGTGGACGAACCTCCCAGAATCGCCACTGTGGACGGCTCGTTGAGGAGCGCATATAGGTGAGGATATGGGCGGGTGGCTTCGCGCTCGTGAGGTGTTATTGGGCACCTCTATGGGTTCAGTGGTGATTGATCTTTGGCGAGCAGGCGTGTGAGGGTCTCGGTGTGTGGGGTCATTCCGAGGTCTTGGGTGGTTGGCCATTCATCGATCTCGTCGCGGGCGAAATCGATCCAGCGTTCGATTGTCTTGAAGATCTCTATCTGGAACGTCGCGAACAGCACGGAGAGGTGCGCTCGTTGTGGGAATGGATGTCCATCGTCGAGGTACGAGGCCATGAGTTCGACGATGGCTTGGTGGTTTTCGCCGATGTCGTTTTCGAGTTCGTCGAGGGCTCCGAGCAGGTCTTCTAGCGATCCGTGATCGGCGAAGAGCAGTCTCAGTAGGGCTTCGATCTCGAGTCGTGGCGGCTGGGTTCGGGTTCTTGTCCACTCGCCGAGCGCCTCGCGTCCCTTGGCGTTGATGGTGTAGGCGTTGCGGGTTCGACCGCCGCTGCGCTCCTGGTGGGAGGTGGCGTACCCGAGTTCGACGAGCTTCTTTGGTTCGGAGTAGAGGAGACGTTCCGACTTGGGCCAGGCGTAGCGGAGGCTTCGTTGGGCCTGGTGTGTGAGTTCGTAGCCCGACCAGGGTTTGAGATCGAGGAGGGCGAGGACGGCATACGATGATGTTGTCATTCTTGGAGGCATGCCCTTGACTCTACTGCAACATACAGTATAGAGTGTACTGCAACTTGCAGTACAGGTGATTCGCGAAGACGTCTGAATGAGCCATGAGGAGACAGTGAAGATGAAGAGCAACGTCAAAGACCTTCCAATCGCCCACGAGGCCCTCGGAGAGATGATCCGCGGGCAGGACTTCGGTGGGATGACCGGAGCGTATATGCAGTACCCGACCGGTCTCGACTTGGGTCCTCTCCTTGAAGGTCTCGAGAGGGATCATTGCCAGTGCCCACACTGGGGGTACGTTATCAAGGGCAGCATTCGCGTCAACTATGAAGACGGCACCGAAGAGGTCGTTGGCGCAGGCGAGATCTACTACTGGCCCTCCGGTCACACCGTTGTGGTCGAGGAAGCGGTCAGAATGGTCGAGTTCAGCCCCCACGACCAGATGTCGGAGGTACTCGCCCACGTCGTTGGCAAGCTGTAGGAGAGAGCCCGATCGGGGCACGAGATTCCGGCTCTCGGAGGTAGCAGGACCCCCACCCAGACCGAATAGAGAACATTGTGGAGATTGCCGAACACATCACAGCCGTTGGACAGGAAGCCAAGCTGTTCGCGGAGGCAGCCCGACAGGGCGGACTCGAAGCAGAGATCGATACCTGCCCAGGGTGGAACATGCGGGCCCTGGTCCGACACCTGAGCGAGATCCACTTGTGGGCAGCGGCACGCGTAGCGAAACGCACATCGAAGCTCTGGCCCGATGACATCTCAGAACACACCGAGTCGTGGCCTGAACTCGCCGTCTTCTGGCCCGACGACAGCAAGTTGGTCGACTGGTATCTCAAGACGAACGCCAACCTCGTTCAGGCGCTCGAAGCAGCCTCCCCGGCTGACGACCTTCCCACATTTCTACCGGCACCATCGCCACTCGCAATGTGGGCTCGGCGTCAAGCCCACGAGACGGCCGTGCATCGATTCGATGCCCAGAACGCGACAGGTGTCGGATCCGGGTTCGATCCAGTATTCGCCTCCGACGGAATCGACGAAATGGTCAGCGGATTCGCCCCGCGTGCCAACGAGTTCCCCACGACGAGCACCCGGACCATGGTTGTTCACGCGGAGGACACCGACGATCGCTGGCACCTCACTCTCACACCCGACGGCATCACCACAGTCCGCGGCAACGGACGCGCAGATGTCACACTGACGGGAGCCGCATCCGACCTCTACCTATCGCTATGGAACCGGGGCAGGGACTCGACCGTCACCGTGGATGGCGATCGCGAACTCCTCGACCTCTGGCACGACAACAAGCGGGTTCGCTGGTCCTAGACGACCAGCCAACCTCACACTCTTCAACCTGTCCCATCGCCAAGTGGGGCCGCCCACAACCGGCATTATGTTCGGGGGCCAGACAGGCCATGGCAACGCTTGCACTTGAGGCCTGACCCGCAGGGGCACCGTTCGTTGCGCCCAATCTTGGCGTGAACCATCGAGTGACGCGATGCGAGCTTCGACGCAGATTCAGCGCGCAACTCTCGGACCTCTAGTGCATACTCCCAACGTCGCAGTCGCTCACTCCACTCGCGCATACGTGCTTCATCCGTATCGACCTCACGCTCTCGCGCGACGATCTTGGTCTCTCGGATCGTGAGCGTTCCTGTGGCGCGTTGAGCGAATACAGGCTGCTCATCACCGGTGACGTCACCGAACACGGTGATGAGTTCTCGATCGATGAGCATCGTGACGGCTCGACCCATCGAGGTCCCCACAGAGTCACAGTACCGTTTCCATGTCGACCACTTCGCTCCGGTCGCTGGCACTCTCACCGTCCGGTAGGCCTCGTCGTCACCGAGACCAGCAAGCAGCTTGCGGTCGATCCTCGCCAAGGTGCCCCTGTCCATGTCCATCAACGCCACCTGCGATGTGCACATGTGTACATCGGGCAACTTGTTGCATGTGCGTGTGGTGTTGGAGGGTTCTCGGCGCGAAACGCGTGATGGGCTCGGCGACATGGTTGATGGGGCTCCTGATTGAGGATCGGTCGTGGGTGGTGTATCGGATCGTCCTTTCGCTTAGGGCTTCGGTTCTGTCGGTTCCCTCGTGACGCAACCCGGGGGCTTTCCGAGACGGTGTCTGGGACCTCGGGGTTGCGGTTCGGATCCCCCCAGTGCCTGATCCGCCGGTGGAGAGCGACCTGGATCCAAGTGAGCACCCGGTACGGGGCCCGTGTGCTGCTCCTACCCGGCGGACAGCACGTCTGGCAGCACAGACTCTGGGGTGGCTTCTCCTGGAGTCTGAGCGGGCTTTGCACGTGGATACAGCGGCAAAGCCGGAAGGCTCGGGTTCCGCTGTTTGATCGTTCGGGTGACGGGTTGAATCGGATGGTCGGGGACACGCAGGGAATCTCGTCGGTGACCCTCTCATTTCGATGTCAGGAACCCTCCAATTTCGCGGTCAATAAACGAGCCCACGCCCTCCCACCCTGTTATTCGAGTGTTATTTGAGTGTCCGTAGCCCTGTCAGCCGCTCTCGCGCCCACCGCAGCCGACCAGTGATCCGCGCCCGCGACGGAGCTCTCGACTCCGTCCTCCAACGACGAGCCAACGGACGTGTCGGTCCGAGGGCGGCATTGAAATGGCATCCCGCTGACAGGGTCTGGATCGACGGTGGATGGATGGATCGGTCTGAGCAGCACTTCCAGATTCGGAGAAGCCGCGAAGCGGGTGTCGTCGTGAAGGCTGAACAGCCACCCATCCTCAACCAGGCAGCCGCGGCGACGCTGCTGCGGATCCTGCTTCAGGCCGCCGACCACAACGGTCTCGCCATCGAAGCCGCCGACGCATCGGTACAGTCGTGAACAGCATGCAGTTCGCGTTCTACGGCCGGGTCAGCACCGAGGACCAGCAGGATCCCAAGTCATCACGCAACTGGCAGCTCACCAGATCCCAACAGCTCATCGAACCGGCCGGCGGGGAGATCGTCGCCGAGTTCTTCGATGTGGGCCAGTCCCGGTCGCTGCCCTGGTCGCGACGGCCGGAAGCGGCGATGCTCCTCGAGGCACTCGGAGGCCCCGATCGTGACTTCGATGCGGTGGTGATCGGCGAACCATAGCGGGCCTTCTACGGCAACCAGTTCGGTCTCACCTTCCCAGTGTTCGTCCATTACGGGGTGGAGCTGTGGGTCCCGGAAGTTGGAGGCGCCATCGACCCAGGCTCAGACGCCCACGAGATCGTCATGAGCCTCTACGGAGGGATGAGCAAGGGTGAACGGAACCGGATCAAGACCCGGGTCCGATCCGCCATGGCCGCCCAGGCAGCCATCGAGGGCCGCTTCCTCGGTGGCCGACCACCCTACGGCTACCAGCTCGCCGATGCCGGCCCGCATCCCAACCCTGCCAAGGCCGCCGCCGGCATTCGTGCCAAGCGCCTTGAACCGAACCCGACGACCGCTTCGGTCGTGCGTCGGATCTTCAGCGAGTTCCTCGCCGGTAAGGGCATGCACGCCATCGCTCAAGAGCTCACCGCGGACGGCATCTTGTGCCCGTCGGCCGCCGATCCGGCACGCAACCGACATCGCCTCGCCAACGGCCCAGCATGGAAGCACACCGCAGTGCGAGCCATTCTGGACAATCCCCGCTACACCGGATACCAGGTGTGGAACCGGCAAAGCCGCCACGAGATCCTCATCGATGTCCATGACGTCGGCCTCGGCCACGAAACCCGGATGCGCTGGAACGACCGCGGCGACTGGATCTGGTCCGGAGAACCCAGCCACGAAGCCCTGGTCACCCGTGAGGAGTGGGAAGCCGTCCAGGCACGATTCCGGAGCAACAAACGCCGCTACACCCGCACCCCAAAGGATGGCCGCCGCTACGGCCTAGCCGGCCGACTCTCCTGTGGCAGATGCGGACGCCGCATGGAGGGCACCTGGAATCACGACCGGCCCTACTACCGCTGCCAGATCCACCGGGACGACCCCGCCAACCATCCCGAACACCCCGCGACGATCTACGTCCGGGAGGACAGCATCGTGCCCCGCCTCGATGACTGGGTGGCCGAACTGTTCACCGACGAGCACCTCGACGACACCTGCGCCAAGCTCGCCGATGCCGCCCAACCTGACTCCGACCAAGAAGCACAGGAGCGGCAGACTCGTGAGCGAATCCGAAAGCTCGATCAAGAGCTCGACAGCTACCGCACCATCGTCCGCACCGAACCCGAAGCCGCGCTGACCGTCGGCAAGTGGATCGCCGAGACCAACCAGGAGCGGCGCCGGCTCGAGGCCCAACTCGGGAGAGCTCCCACCACAAGGCTCACGGCAAACGACATCAAGGCGCTCGTCGCCAGCTTGCAGGACATCACCGCCACGCTGGCCGCAGCCGACCCGGCAGACAAAGCCATGGTCTACGCGGAGATAGGGGTCGACATCACCTACCACCAAGACGGCCGGGTCGTCGTCGAATCCCGGCCGCGTGTAGTTGAGTCGAGTGTCGGAGAGAGGACTCGAACCTCCACCAGGAAAACTCCCGACCAGGTCCTTAGCCTGGCGCGTCTACCAATTCCGCCACTCCGACAGAGTGATTGTCAGCGAGTTTATCGCCCGTCTAACTCAAGACGAAGGTAAGGACAAACGTGCTGATGCCGAACGCCACACTCGTGATCCAGGTGAGACGGTCGAGGTTGCGCTCGACGACTGTCGAGCCGCCGAGACTCGACGTGCTCATTCCGCCTCCGAAGACATCGGAAAGACCCCCGCCCTTGCCCGAGTGGAGCAGCACGAGTGCGATTACAGCCAGGCTGAGGAGGACATGGACGATTACGAGAAGTGCTTCGACAATTGACATAACTCTTGTTACCTAGAGAAACCGTCCAGTCAGGACGGCTCAGACCAGTCTACCAGCGTCCCGTGGTTTCAACTAGCCGGAACCACCGCCGGCCTGGGCAGCAACCGCCGCTGCGGCTGCCTCCGCCGCCGCCTGGTCGCCCAGATACCGGGAGCTCACCGGCCGGAACGACTCGTCGAGCTCGTAGACCAGGGGAATGCCGGTGGGGATGTTCAGGTCGACGATCTCCTCCTCGGATATCCCGTCGAGGTGTTTGACCAGGGCCCGGAGCGAGTTCCCATGAGCGGCGATGAGGGGCACCCTCCCCATCAACAGGTCGGGGACGATCGAGTCGTACCAGTAGGGCAGCATCCGCTCCACCACGTTGGCCAGCGCTTCGGTGGAAGGAATCAGGTCCGGGGGGAGGTTGGCGTAACGGGGATCGTGGGACGGGTGACGATCGTCGCCCGGTTCGAGGGCAGGCGGCAGGATGTCGTACGACCGGCGCCAGACAAGAACTTGTTCGGCCCCATGCTGCTCCGCCATCTCTTTCTTGTTCAGGCCTTGCAGCGCCCCGTAATGACGTTCGTTCAGCCTCCAGGACCGTTGCACCGGCAGATAGGAAAGGCCCATTGTGGACAGAGTCAGCTCAGCGGTGTGAATTGCCCGTATCAGGACCGAGGTGTGGAGATGGGTGGGGGTGAGTCCCTCTTCCCGGAGCAACACCCCTGCGGTCACGGCTTCCTCTCGGCCCAGATCGGTGAGCCCGACATCGGTCCATCCGGTGAAGAGGTTTTCGAGATTCCACTCTGATTGGCCGTGCCTCAGCAGGATCATGGTGTGGGTCACAGCCGGTACCTCACGATCGCTGCAAACTGGTCGGGGTCAAGCGAAGCGCCACCAACCAGCGCTCCATCGATGTGTCGTTTCGCCATCAGGTCTCTTACGTTACCGGCGTTCACCGAACCCCCATAGAGGATGCGGATGCCCTCGGCGACCTCACTGTTCCCGATCTCGATCAGCGACTCCCTGATGAATTCGGCCATCGTGCCAGCATCGTCAGGAGCTGCGTGCCGCCCGGTACCGATTGCCCAGACCGGCTCATAGGCGACAACAAGAGTCGCCAGTTGCTCAGAAGAGAGACGGGCCAGCGCCCCGCCGAGCTGGTTCCGAACCACGTTCTCTTCCTCGCCTGCCTCCCGCTGTTCCAGCGACTCCCCGACGCAGACGATTGGCGTCATCGCGCTCTTGAGAATCGCACGGATGCGTTTGTTGACGTCCTGGTCGGTCTCCCCGAAGTGCTGTCGCCGCTCGGAGTGGCCGACGATCACATACTTGACCGCCAGGCGGGCGAGCATAGGTGCCGAGATCTCGCCCGTGTACGCCCCGGCATCTTCCCAATGGACGTGCTGGGCAGCGAGCTCGATCAGCATCCGGTCGGCCTCGATGACCGTTTGCGCCGACCGCAGTGCGGTGAAAGGAGGAGCCACCACCACATCGACCCGGTCGTAGTCATCGGGGTCGAGGCGGTAGGACAGCTTCTGGATCATCTGGATGGCGTCGAGATGGGTGGCGTTCATCTTCCAGTTCCCGACGATCAGGTCTTTGCGTTCTGTCACTCTGCTTCCTGTGCCCATCTCTCCAGGACTTCAACCCCGGGGAGAGCCCTTCCCTCGAGCAACTCGAGTCCCGCTCCCCCGCCCGTCGAAAGATGATCGATCTGCTCCTCGTAGCCGAGCATGCGAACCGCCGCTGCGGAGTCACCGCCTCCCACACCCGTGTAACCGTCTGTAGCCGCCATCGCACTGGCGACGCGTTCGGTCCCCATCCGGTAAGACTCCCATTCGAAGACCCCCATCGGCCCGTTCCAGAAGATCGTCTTCGACCTTCGGATGGTGTCAGCGAACAGGTTGTAGGTGGATGGCCCGATGTCGAGGCCGATCTCATGCTCGCTGAGCGAGTGGACATCGACGATCCGGTTTGCTCCCGACCTGGTGAACGAAGTTGAGGCGACCACGTCGAGGGGGAGCATGATCTTGTCGCCGAACTCGCCCTCGAGGAGCTCGCCAGCTGCTTCGATCATGTCCTCCTGGACCACCGATGCCCCGACCGACTCCCCCCTGGCTTTGAGGAACGTGAAGCACATTCCGCCGCCGATCAGCATCTGGTCGACTTTGGGCAACAGGTTCTCGATCAGGCCGAGCTTGTCCGATACTTTGGCCCCTCCCAAAACGATCGTGTACGGAGACTGCGGGTCGTCGGTGAAGTTCTTGAAGGCGGACAATTCTCGATCCAACAGCGGGCCGGCAACGCTCTTCACCAGCGAAGCCACTCCGACGGTCGAAGCATGAGCACGGTGCACAGAGCCAAAGGCATCCTGGACAAAAAGGTCCATCCCGTCGGCCAGTCTTGCAGCGAGGATCGGATCGTTGGATGTCTCACCCTCATCGAACCTGGTGTTTTCGAGGACTTTGATGTCGCTGTCGGCATGACGGCCCATGGTCACCTCATAGCCGGTCAGTTCCGCCAATCGCTGCGCGACCACCTTCATCGAATAGTGCGGGTTCGGCCCGCGGGGCCTCCCGAGGTGGGAGCAGACCGTCACTTTCGCCCCTTCGGCCAACAACCGCTCAAGAGTGGGCAAAGCCGACTTGATACGGAAGTCGTCTGTGATCACGCCGTCTTCGTCAAGCGGCACGTTCAGGTCTGAGCGCACCAGGACCCGTGCCCCGGAAACGTCGACGTCGTCCAATGTCAGGTATTTCTTCATATCTGGTTCCCCATGGCTAGATCTTCAAGGATACGTCCCAGTTTTAGCGGGTCGTGTGTCGGCCAATGAGCATCCTGATCGGCCACGTCGGCGAACACCACTCTCCATCCGTGGGTCGCGGCAACCTCGGTGTCGATCGTCACCTCGCGATGGCCGTCAGGAACAGTCAACTCCCCGGTGTGGGCGACGACGACCGCAGGCCCTTCGATGCCGACATGGTCGTGGAGGGCGGCCAGGTGCTCGGCACCATTCATCCCGAGGGTCTCACCGTCCTGGGTGACGAGGTTGAGGACAAACACCCGCTGTGCCCGGGCGCGCATCACCGCGTCGGCGAGCATGTTGACCTTGAGTGCCGAGATCACCGATGTGTAGAGACTCCCGGGGCCGATTACGATCTGATCTGCCGCCGCCACTGCTGCGAGGGCGCTGCGGGACGCGACAACATCGGCAGGTTCGATCCACAGGTCCTCGAAGGTCCCGCTGGTCGAGGTGATCTTTTTCTGACCCGTTACATGGGTCCCGTCGATTCGGGCGTGGAGCACCAAAGGATCTGCCGCCACCGGAATCACATCGCCCACTGCCCCGAGCATCCTTCCCGCGGTAGCTACTGCGGTCTCGAAGTCGCCGAACATATGAGCGAGGCCGGCGAGGATCAGGTTTCCCAGCGAGTGGTCGATGACGTCGCCTTCGGCGAAGCGGTGCGCAAATAGCTCCGACCACAGCGACGGCTCGGGCGTGAGCGCTAGCAAACAGCGGCGGAGGTCACCAGGGGGTGGGATGCCGAGCCCGGTCAGACGTCCCGAAGACCCGCCATCGTCGACCACGGTTACCAGTGCGGTGATGTTGGAGGCATAACATTGGATCGCCTCGAGGGCCGCTGCCTGGCCGTGCCCCCCTCCAATCGCGACCACACTCGGCCCGTTCGGGTCGAGCAGGAAAGGCTGCATCGCGATATCGGTCTGCGGTTTCAATTGTCGATGTCCCGGTGACGAACAACTGCCCTGATATCGCGATCATTGAGTCTCTTGCCGATCTCCTCGGCAATTGCCACAGAACGGTGGTGGCCTCCCGTACATCCGATACCGATGGAGAGGTACGACTTGCCCTCGGTCTCAAACAGGGGTATGAGAAAAGTCAGCATTTGCTCGACCTGGTCGACGAATTCGACTGCGCCGGGCTGTTCCAACACATATTCACTGACCTCCGCCTCGTTCCCCCTCTTCTCGCGCAGTTCGGGCACCCAGTGCGGGTTGGGGAGGAAACGGACGTCGAAGAGGAGGTCGGCATCTCGAGGGCTCCCGTGTTTGAAACCGAAGGAGCGCACTGACACCCGCATCGGAGCGGTCATGTCCTCATCTGCGAACAGGGTTGTCAGCTGCTCGCGCAACTGATGGATATTCAGATTCGAGGTGTCGATGTAGTAGTCGGACATCTCTCGCAACTCGGCGAGCATCTCTCGCTCGGCGCCGATTGCCGCGGAGATGGTCGGCTCTCCGAGGGGGTGGGGCCGGCGATTCTCCTCATAACGGCGAACGATTACATCGTCTTCGGCATCGAGGAAGACCGTGCGGGTCTGGACCCCGTCTCGGGCCAGCTCCACGATTGCAGTTTTCAGCTCCTCGATGGGAAGACCGCTCCGGGAGTCGATGACGACAGCCAGATGCTTGTGGTGCTCGGGGATGTCGTGGGCTTCTACCGCCTGGACCAGCAGGCTCGGCGGGAGGTTGTCGATGACGCTGTATCCGAGGTCCTCGATGACATTCGCCGCCGTGCTGCGCCCGGCGCCGGACATACCGCTGACCAACAGGACGTGGGGGTGTTCGATTGAGCCGATTTCCATTGCCGATCCTAATTGTGCAGCACAGCGTACAGATGGTTGGCCACTCCCCTGGGCACAACCCCGGCGAGTTCGTCCGCAGTAGCCTCGCGGATTTTCTTCAGCGAACCGAACCTGCGCAGCAGGTCACCTTTGCGCTTGGCCCCAATCCCCGGAACCTCGTCGAGGATGGAGTCGATCATCGATTTAGACCGGAGCTGGCGGTGGTAGGTGATGGCGAAGCGATGCGCCTCGTCGCGAACCTGCTGCAGGAGATAGAGCGCTTCGGCGTCCCTGGCGATCCGCACCGGCTCGGGCTTGCCGGGCAGGTAGACCTCTTCCATTCGCTTCGCGAGGCCGACGACCGGGATCTCGAGGTCGAGCTCATCGAGGACCTTGGTCGCCCGTCCCAACTGTCCCGGCCCTCCGTCAATAACGATCAGCGAGGGCGGGTAGGAGAACCTCCCCTGTTCACCCAAAGGCTTGTCTCTATCGGCCAGGTAGGCCCTGAAGCGCCGACGAACGGTCTCCTCCATTGAGGCGAAGTCGTCCTGGCCCTTTACGGACTTGATCTTGAATCGGCGATATTCGGACGGCCTGGGCATACCGTCTTCGAGAACCACCATAGAGGCAACGGTGTTGGTCCCCTGGAGAGTGGAGATGTCGTAGGCCTCGATGCGGAGCGGGGCTTCGGGCAGGTCGAGCTCTTCCTGGAGCGACCGCAGCGCTCTTGCCCGGGCGTTGTGGTCTTTCTGTCGCCTGAGCCGGTGCCGTGCGAACGCTTCGGCAGCATTCATCGTCGTAGTCTCCAACAGCCGCCGCTTCGACCCGCGTTGGGGAACCCTGAGGTCGACGTTGGCGCCCCGTCGCTCGACAAGCCAGGCAGTGATCAGGTCGATTTCGGCAGGTTCGATCGACACCAGCACCTCCCGAGGTGGCTCCTCGTCGCCGTAGAGCTCCCGAATCACCCGTGCCACCAGCTCGTTATCGGTCAGCTCCTCGACCCGGTCGACGACGGTCCCTTTCCGGCCGACGACCCTCCCCTGGCGCACATAGAGAATCTGAAATGCCGACTCCAATTCGTCGCCGTGGAATGAGATCAGGTCGAAGTTCTCCGGCTTCTCGGTGACGACCTCCTGGCGGAGCATCGCCCGGCGGACATCGTCGATACGGTCGCGATGACGCGCCGCCAGCTCGAACTCCTGACGGTTCGAGGCTCCCCACATCTCCTCGTCGAGTGCTTCCAGTACCGCCTCGGTGTCGCCTCCGAGGAAGGTGGCCAAACCGTCGACCAATTCCTGATAGTCGCCCGGCGCCACCTCGCCGATGCACGGGCCGGAGCACTTCTCGATGTGGAAGAGAAGGCAAGGGCGATTCTGGGCTTTCTGGCGCTCGAACATCGCGTTGGAGCAAGTGCGCACCGGGAATGTGCGCAACAACTGGTCGAGAGTCTTCCTGATCGCATATGTATGGGCGTAGGGCCCGAAATACTGGTTTCCCTTCCGCTTCTTCCCCCGCATCACCTGGGCGCGTGGCCACTCGTGGCTGCGTGTGATCGCCAGATACGGGTACGACTTGTCATCGACCAGTTTCACATTGAAACGGGGACGATGCTTCTTGATCAGCGTGTACTCGAGCATCAGCGCTGCCACTTCGGACTCGGTGATGATCCACTCGACGGCGCGGGCGTTGTCGACCATCGTCTGAGTGCGCGGATGCAGGCCGATCCCGAAGTACGAGGAGACCCGGCTGCGGAGGCTCTTCGCCTTACCTACATAGATCACCTTGCCGTTCCGGTCACGGAACAGGTAGGCACCGGGATGGTCCGGGATCTCGGAGGGCTTAGGCCGGTCGAACATTGTGCCTCAGGGTAAGAGCTGCCACCGACACGCCATCAATCGTGGGATACCCGACTGGTCTTCGAGTTCGTGGTGGGGCCGTTCGATCATCCGCTCCAGGCTCCACCCTGCCGCGGCGGCAGCATTGAGCAGTTCGGCGGTGGTCCGGTGGTAGAAGGTCACGGTGCTGTCTCCGGCAGGCTCTTCGCTGGAGCCACCCGGTTCGAAGTATTCACCTGGCCTCCACAGGGTCTCGCCGTCCTCGTCGGTGATCGGCGTCGATCCTGGCGCCGTCCACGCCGGATGGTTGATGACCAGACCGAAGACCCCCCCGGGACGGACCACCCGGGCAGCTCCTGCGAAAAAGGAGGCAGTCTCGGGGAGGTGTTCGAGCACCAACACCGAATAAGCGCCATCGACGGCTTGAGCTCGTATGGAGTTCAAGCCGGGCAAGCTGTCGATGACTGTCGGCGCTCTTGTCGAAGCGAGCCGGGCCAGATCTGGCGCGAGTTCAACGCCGACGGGAGAGGCACCGGCGGTGCTGACTGGGACCATTACCCGGCCATCCCCGCAACCGAGATCGAGGTATACCGAGCCCGGTTGGGGCTGGAGCACTTCGAGGAGGAGCGGTGTCACCACTTCCTCATAGGCACCGTCGCTGGCCAGTTCAGCGCTCCACCATTCTCCGAGTTGGGTCCAGGACATCGCCTCTCATTGAAGCCGATCCCGGACGTTGTTTCAGTAGCCGAGGACGTCCCTGAACCACGGGGTGGTTCGTTCGAGACCTTCACGCAGGCTGATCTGGGCCTTCCAGCCGAGAACTTCTTCGGCCCTGGTGGTGTCAGGCCTGCGGACCTTGGGGTCGTCCACGGGAATCGGATGAAATTCGACGCCGGGATGGTTGCCGACGACGTCCTGAACGGCTTCGGCAAGCTCGAGCATCGAGACCTCTTCGGGGTTGCCGATGTTCACCGGGGCTGTCTCCTCGGAGAGCAGGAGGCGGAGAATTCCCTCGATCTCGTCATCCACATAACAAAGCGAACGGGTCTGCGACCCGTCCCCGAATACCGGCAGCGGTTCGTTCGCCAGCGCGGCCTTGTAGAACGCCGGAATGGCGCGGCCATCGTTGGGCCGCATCTTCGGTCCATAAGTATTGAAGATCCGGACGATGCGGGTGTCGAGGCCATGCTCGCGGTTGTAGGCGAGGGTGAGGGCCTCTGCGAACCGCTTTGCCTCGTCGTACACACCCCGGGGCCCGATCGGGTTCACGTTGCCCCAGTAGCTCTCTGGCTGGGGGTTGACCAGAGGGTCGCCGTAAACCTCCGAGGTGGAGGCAAGGAAGAATGTGGCGCCCTTGGACATGGCGAGGCCGAGGCCCTTGTGGGTGCCGAACGCTCCCACCTTCAGAGTGTGGATCGGCCACTGCAGGTAATCGACCGGTGAGGCCGGCGAAGCGAAGTTGAGGACGTAGTCGACGTCACCTTCGACATGGAGGAAGTCGGTGACGTCGTAATCGATCAGCCGGAACTTCTTGTCACCCATGAGGTGGGCGACGTTTGCCGCGTTACCTGTGATGAGGTTGTCGATACAGGTGACCTTCGCCCCCGAGTAGACGAGCCAGGTGCAGAGGTGAGAGCCGAGAAAGCCGGCACCGCCCATGACCACGGCGTGTTTTCCCTCTAATTCGCGGAATCCACCGAACGCGGACCGACGCATGTCAAACATGTCTTGATTCTCCAAAGTAGTCACAGGCTACATCGGCAGGGCCGCTTCGGATGTTTAGGGTGGAAGTGGCCTTTAACCGGGCGATCCGACGATTTCCCTCAGGAACTTCCCGGTGTAGCTCTCCCCGACCATTGCCACCTCTTCGGGAGTGCCGGTGGCGATGACCCTTCCTCCCCCGCTCCCGCCCTCCGGGCCGAGGTCGATGACATGGTCTACCGACTTGATCACGTCGAGGTTGTGTTCGATGACCACGACCGTGTTGCCCGAGTCGACCAGCCGCTGGAGCACCTGGAGCAGCTTCCTGATGTCCTCAAAGTGAAGACCCGTCGTTGGCTCGTCGAGGATGTAAAGCGTCCTTCCGGTGGAACGCCTGCCCAACTCGGCGGACAGCTTGATCCGCTGGGCTTCGCCGCCGGACAGAGTGGTGGCGGGCTGGCCGAGCCGGACATAACCCAGACCCACGTCGTACAGCGTCTGGAGGATCCGGGCGATCTTCGGCTGGTTCTCGAAGAAGGTCAACGCCTCTTCGACGGGCATCTCCAGGATGTCGGCGATGGTGTGGCCCTTCCACAGGATCTCGAGGGTCTCCCGGTTGTACCGTTTCCCGCCGCAGATCTCACACGGCACGTAGACGTCGGGCAGAAAGTGCATCTCGATCTTGATCGTCCCGTCACCCTTACACGCCTCGCAACGGCCGCCTTTGACGTTGAAGGAGAACCGCCCCGGCTTGTACCCCCGAGCGCGGGCCTCCTGGGTTTGGGTGAATAGCGTCCTGATGTGGTCGAAGAGTTTCGTATAGGTGGCCGGGTTGGAACGTGGGGTCCTGCCAATGGGCGACTGGTCGATATCGATCACTTTGTCGATGTTGTCGACCCCTTCGATCTTCTTGTGTCGGCCAGGGACGAGACGGGCCCGGTTCACTTTGTTCGCAAGTGACTTCCAGAGGATCTCCTCGACCAGCGTCGACTTGCCGGACCCGGACACTCCGGTGACCGCGGTAAACACTCCGAGGGGGAACTCGACGTCGACGCCGAGGAGGTTGTTCTCCCTGGCCCCGAGAATCTTGATCGACTCACCGTTTCCTTCACGGCGGAACAGCGGCAATTCGATCTGGCGGCGGCCACTCAAGTAGTCACCGGTAAGGGAGTCGGATGCCTTGATCACGTCATCGAGGTTGCCTTCAACCACGATGTGGCCGCCGTGCTCGCCCGCGCCCGGGCCGATGTCGACGATGTGGTCGGCGGAACGGATGGTGTCTTCGTCATGCTCGACCACGATCAGCGTGTTACCCATGTCCCGGAGCCGAAGCAGGGTTTCGATGAGACGCTGGTTATCGCGCTGGTGGAGCCCGATCGAAGGCTCGTCGAGGATGTAGAGCACACCCACCAGGCCGGAACCGATCTGGGTGGCGAGCCGGATCCGTTGCGCCTCTCCGCCAGCGAGGGTGGCGGCCGAACGCGACAGGGTGAGGTAGTCGAGGCCGACGTCGAGCAGAAACTTGATCCGGGCCCGCACCTCCTTGAGCACGCGTTCGGCGATGGTCGTCTCCCGCTCGTCCAGTTCGAGGCCCTCGAAGAATTCGTAAGCCCCGGTCAGGCTGAGATCGGAGACATCGGCGATGTTGGTGTCGTTGATCGTGACTGCCAGGGACACCTGGTTGAGACGTCCGCCTTCGCAGGTCTGGCAGGGGACGATCGCCATGTATTCCTGGTAGTAGTCCCGCGCCGAGTCGGACTCTGCCTGCTCGTGGCGTCTTTCCAGGAACGGGATGGCACCCTCGAACTGAGCATCCCACTTCCGCTTCCGTCCGAACCGGTTGACGTACTCGACCGTGATCTTCTCGTCGCCGGTGCCGTAGAGGATCTTCTCTCTGATGTCCTCGTCGAGCTCTTTCCACGGCGTCGACATCGAGAAGCCAAATACCTTGCTCAGCCCGGTGAGCAGCCGGTGGTAATACCTCATCCGGTTCGATGCCCACATCGGGATCACACCCTCGTCCAGGGACAGCTCGGGATCGCCGATCACCAGTTCGGCGTCGACGGTGAACCGGGTGCCGATGCCCGAACAGGCAGTGCACGCCCCGTACGGGCTGTTGAAGGAGAAGTTCCGGGGCTGGAGATCGTCGAAGCTGAGACCGCACTTCGGGCAAGCAAGGTGCTGGCTGAACGTGAGGGTCGGCCCGTCTTCGACGTCGATGTCGGCGATCCCATCGGCGAGACCGAGGGCCGTCTCCATCGATTGGGTCAGCCTGGTCTCGATACCTTCCCTGCTGACCAGACGGTCAACGATGACTTCGATGGTGTGCTGGTAGTAGCGGTCGAGACTGATCTCCTCGGTGAGGTCCCTGACTTCGCCGTCGACCCTCACCCGGGAGAACCCCTGCTTGGCCAGGTCTTCGAGCAGGCTTTCGAACTCACCTTTACGGCCTCGCACCATCGGGGCCAGAATCTGGAATCTGGTGCCCTCTTCGAGCTCGAGGACACGGTCGACGATCTGCTGGGGAGTCTGCCTGGCGACGGGTGTCCCATCGTTGGGACAGTGCGGGATCCCGATCCGGGCGTAGAGGAGCCGGAGGTAGTCGTGGACTTCGGTGACCGTCCCCACCGTCGATCGGGGGTTCCGCGACGATGTCTTCTGGTCGATCGAGATCGCAGGCGATAGGCCTTCGATGAAGTCGACGTCGGGTTTGTCCATCTGGCCGAGGAACTGGCGCGCGTAGGCAGACAACGATTCGACGTAGCGACGCTGCCCTTCCGCATAGATGGTGTCGAACGCGAGGGACGATTTGCCCGACCCGGAGAGGCCGGTGAATACGATCAGTTTTTCTCGGGGTAACTCGACCGTGAGATTCTTGAGGTTGTGCTCACGGGCGCCCCTGATGAGTATCGAATCAGTTGACAACGACTCCGCCTGGTATCTGAGTTACGCCAGTGTAATCAGATTCCTACCGAACACCTGTTCGTTTGGAGTTGTGCGTTCTACATCCAACGAGAGCCCCAAGGTGGAGGGAGTTAGAGCGGACTACTTGGCTTTCTGGAATAGCCGAAAAGGATTTAGCGGTGCTGTTTCGACGAGACTCTTCTGATACTCCACTGATGGGGCAAATGTGATCAGGAAGTATGCCGTCAGCACCGGTGCCACCGCCCTGGTGATATTGAAGTAGCCATCCCAGACCGGCTCGGCCAACAGGAACGCAAGCACAGCGAAGGGAAGGAACGTCCAGGCGGTTAGCGATGGGTTTCTCAACGTTCGATAGGAATAGAAGACCAGGACCACGACCACCACGAGACCGATGAGGAGCTCGAACGGGTCAGAGCCCCAATTCTCGAAGTTGTCGACGAATCCAACAAAGGGCAAGCCGAGATTGCCTTCGGCAACGGCGCCCCCTCCGGGCAGGACCACACGTATATAGGCACCCCACGCCACAACACCGACAACGGGCCAAATTGCGATCCGGGCCGCAATCCGCGGCTTCCTCGTCACCAGCAGCCAGATGACGGCGCCGGCAACAGCAATCAGCATCACTTCCCTGGCCAGACAGGAAAGCGCGAACAAGAGTGAGGCACCCATAACCTTCTCTTCGAGAAGCAACAGCACCGCAGCAAAGGCAGCTGCTGTCGCAACGATTCCGGCACCGCCGATGCTGAAGTCACTGATCAGCCCGATATTGAATGGGAAAGCCAACCCCCACCATGCGGAGCCACCGAACCGGACAGCCAGCAACCCACACACGAACGCCCCGACGCCCATGGCAAGGATGTTCACCGCCACCATTCCCCAAACCACCCCTGTTGGCGGGAGAATGCCACCCAGACTTGCCAGTACCGGATAGGCCATTCTCTGCGCCCGATACACCGGCCGGTCCAGGATCGACGCGTTGTCAGCGGGCTCGAGCATCCATGGATCGTTGCCCTGGACAAAGAAGAATCGTCCGTCGTGGCCCAGTTCGGGCCTGAGTACCACTTCGCCGAGCAAAGCCTCTGCGTATTCCCTGATCTCTCCGCTCTCCTCTCCCACCGCAATGAAGACCGTGGGGTTCATGTCGTTGCGTGCGATATGGCTTGCAGCGAAAAGCAATCCGAGAGCCAGCGTTACCTGCCCAACTCTTACCGCTGTTCGGTCCAAGGAGCCCGTCATCAGACGAAGTGCTCGGGATGTGGTCGGGTCACGAAGGGAAGCGACAAGAAGAAGAACGTTATCAACGGTGTCAACGCGCGGGTCGAATCGAAGTAGTGGGCCCACACTTCCTCAACCATGAGCAGCCCGACAAGGCCAAACCCGGCTGCCATCAGAGGTATGAGCGAACGACGGGCGGCCGCCAGGTAGACGAAGAAGCAGCAGATCAAGACCAGTCCTAACCCAATTAACAGGTCGTCCACTCGTTCCGGTTGCGATACCCAATCCTGAAAAGCGCTCAAGAACCCATCCAAAGGTCGCCCGAGGGCTCGGACGTCCTGCACATCATCGGTCAGGTAACCGATCCGCCATCTGAGGTAGACCCACCATGCCGCCACCGCCGCAAACGGGAGAGACATCTGCCAGCGCAGTTTCTTACGGGATACCGCCTCGAATATCACCCAACCGACGACGCAGAGCAACATCGTCTCTCGGGACAGGACCGAGAGAGTGAACAGACTCGCCGCGGCTGTGTGTTTTCGATCCATCGTCTTCAGGATTCCGCCCATCAGGAATACCATCCCGAACACTTCGGCGGTGTTGATGATGGCTGAAACGAAGATCGCAGGATTGATGAAAAAGGCCAGCCCGAACATGGGACTCAGACCGAGTCGGACCGCTACCCGTGAGGTCAGATAGGTACCAACGCCGACCGCGATCACGTTGAGGGTGACGAGGACCCATGCGGTCACGACCGGAGGGAACATCCCGAATCCACCCGCCAGCGTGGGGTAGAGCATGCGCTGAGCGCGATAGGTTGGGCGGTCTAAGAGGAAAGCGTGATCGTCGGGCTGGAGGTAGAACGGGTCCGAGGCCTGGAGGAAGAAGTATTTGCCATCATGCCCATCCCCACCGGCAAAGACGATCTCGTCGAATCTCTCCCCGGCGTATTGCTGGAGAGGAGGGTTCTGTTCGTCGAATTTGATGAATATCGTCGGATTCCAGTCCGCGCCGGCCACCAGACCCAGAGCGATGTAAGCGGTCAATGCGAATCCGACGGCCCCGATGAGCCGCGATATCCACAAGGACTGCCCCTCGACGGTGCGTTCGGCCGTCATTTCCACAGCTCACGCCTCGCGTAGGCAATGAGCGACGTACTCCTGATCCTCTAGGCCGATCCCGGGATACATCGGCAGGGACAGCGCATGATTGGCCAGGCGCTCGGTGTTGGGGAATGACCCGGCCCCCTTGCCGAGATCGGCATATGCACCTTGCAGATGGATCGGGACCGGATAATGGATCCCGGCTCCGACGCCCTTCCCGTTCAGTCCCGCCAGAACCCGGTCACGTTCCTCCACCTGGGTGACATAGAGGTGCCAGACGTGCTCGTTTCCCGGCATCGCACCCGGATGCGACAGCACGCTCTCATCGATCAGTTCGCGGTAACGTTCGGCAGCCTTGGCACGTAATTCGTTCCACTCGGCGAGGCGCGACAGTTTTGCCAGTAGAACAACGGCCTGAATCGTGTCGAGACGGGAGTTGAAACCTTTCTCGGGGTGGTGGTACTTGATGTCACTCCCCCAGTTCCGCAGCCTCCTCACCTGGTCAGCCAGGTCGGGGTCGTTGGTGAGCACAGCGCCTCCGTCACCGTAGGCGCCGATGTTCTTGCCTGGATAGAAGCTGGTGGCGGCGATGTGACCCACCGATCCTGACGGGGCACCGTGACGGGAAGCACCCTGGGACTGCGCACCATCTTCGATGATCTTGAGGTTGGGAAAGGCTTCGCGGATTTCCTGGACCGGTGCCATCTGACCGTAGAGGTGAACGGGGATGACCGCTCGCGTTTCAGACGTGATTGCCTTTTCGATCTGCTCGGGGTGGATCAGGTAGTAGTCAGGGTCACAGTCAACGAGAACGGGCGTGGCTCCGATCCGGGTTACCGCTAAAGCTGTGGCGATAAAGGTGTTCGCCGGAAGAATAACCTCGTCGCCAGGCCCGATATCGAGGGCACGAAGTGCCATTTCGAGAGCATCGGTGCCACTACCGACCCCGATGCAGTGGTCGACACCGCTGAAGGAGGCGAAAGCCGATTCGAACTCAGCTACCTGAGGGCCGAGGATGAAGGCGGTCTTTTCGAAAACAGCCGACCATCCGGCGAGTACCTCTTCCTCCACCTGCTGGTGTTGCCATCCCAGATCGACCAGAGGAACACTTAGGGGGCTAACTGGCATCGACAATCTCCTCGAGACCTGCGTCTCCCTCGACGTACTTCCTCCCACACTCAGAGCACACCAGTCCATCATCGAGGCGCTTCCCGCATTCACAGACCCATCCCAGGCGGCGTGACGGATTGCCGGCAACGAGTTCGTGCCTCTCGACGTCCTTGGTCACCACCGATCCAGCTCCGATCATGCAGTTCTCCCCAAGAGTGGTGCCGCACACGATCGTGCTGTTCGCCCCGATGCTCACGCCGCGTTCGACGTTGGTGTCAAGCCAGTCTTCGGGCCCGGAGGGCATATGGGCACGTGGGTTCATGTCGTTGGTGAAGACGACGTTGGGCCCGACAAAGACATCATTGCCAATATGGACTCCATGCCAGATCAAGGAGTTGTTCTTGATCGTGACCCCGTCGCCGATCACTGCCCCCGACTCGATGTATGTGTTGTCGCCGATCTTGCATCGGGCACCGACTACCGCCCCGTCCATGATGTGGACGAAGGCCCAGACCATTGTCCCGTCGCCGACAGAGTCAGACTCGACAAGAGCTGTCGGGTGAATCTTGACGGCCACTATCGCCTAACTCCGGGGACGTCGACGAGACGTCCCTCCTGCTCGATCGACCTGTCAGCAGCGACCAGGGTCGCGACTACCTCTGCGCCGGCCCAGCCATCGCTGACACTGCCGTCCCCTCCCCGGATTCGCTCCAGGAATTCCTCGCACTCGGAGCGCAGGGGCTCTCCCGCAGTGATTCTCGGGATGACGACCTGACCTTCGCGAATCTGGGCGCGGAACCCGGCAAAGGTGTCCGAGATGTTGACCGCTTCACCCTCGTCGATTCCCTTGTCGTAGATGCGAAGAGGTTCCATTAGATCCATGTCGTCGACTGTCAGCATCTGCTCGCTACCGACCACAGAGATCAGGCGCCGTTTGCTGGGGTTCATCCACGAGGCCTCGATGTGGACGAGAACGCTATCGGGATACTGCAGGGTAAGAAAGACTGAGTCTTCTACCCCTTCGTTCACCCAACTGCCACCGAGAGCTGACACCCTCAGCGGAGAGGCCGAGAGCCAGTAGTTGGCAATCGAGATGTCGTGTGCCGCGAGATCCCATGCTGCGTTGACGTCGTAACGAACAGGCCCGAGGTTGGTCCGGGTCATCGAGACATACCTGACTTTTCCGAGGCTGCCGTCGTCGAGGTATGCCTTAGCACCGTTGACAGCTGCATTAAAGAGAAACACGTGCCCGACCATCAACACGAGGCCGCTTTTCTCGGCGAGGTCACACAGTTGGAGCGCCGAATCGAGATCGTTCGTCAGTGGCTTTTCGACAAGGACATGTTTGCCTGCCCGGAGTGATCGCTCTACGAGGCCGGCATGGGTGCTTGTCGGTGTGGCAACCACCACAGCATCGACGCGGTCGTCCGTCAGTGCGTCATCAAGATCGTCGGTTGCTGCAAGGCCGGGAAAGCGCTCCGAGATCATCTTGCGACGGGTCTCGTCGGTGTCAACCACCCAGAGAGCTTGGCTCCCATGAATGGTCGAAAAGTTTCGAACCAGGTGGGGGCCCCAATGGCCTGCTCCCGCTATTGCTACGCCGGTCATCATTGCTGAAACTTCCTTGATCTAATTCTTTATCCTGAGGCCGAGAAGCACCAACGGCCTGAGGATCGACCACCAGCCAACTATCGGCTTCATCTTGGTCTGCCCTAAGTCTTTCGCCGGGTAGGTTTTGGTCACATGCGCCTCGACCACCCGATATCCGGCTTTTCGAGCCTTGTAGAGGAGATAGACCTCGAGTTCGTACTCGTCGAGCCATCGCTGGTCCAGGTTCAGCTGCGGGTCACTCAGGAGTTTCTTGCTCGCGGCCCGGAACCCGTTCGTCGTGTCTGTCATCTGCGCACCGGATATGAGGTTGAACAGGGCAGGGTGCAGCTTTGTCGCGAACCTCCTGTAGAGGGGCATCTCCCCTAGATCTCCTGTATTCCCGAGCCACCTGGAACCCTGGACGAGATCGGCCTTTCCGGACACGATCGGGTCGAGGAGGAGCGGTATCTCTTCGGGATGGTCCTTGTTGTTCCCGGCCATAACCACCGCAATGTCAAAGCCGTTCGCAACTGCGTAGTCGTAACCGGTCCGGATCGCGGCACCCACTCCGATGGTGGCGCCTAGCGAGATCGTTTTAGCCCCGAAGCTTTCTGCCACCTCGACCGATCTGTCGGTCGATCCGTCGTCGACGATCAATACCTCGTCGACGATATCTCGCGGAACGCGCCGCACAACCTCACCGATCTTCGCTTCCTCATCGTAAACGGGGGCGATGGCGATGACTGAGTGACCTTGATACACCGTATGTTTCTACTACAACTGACTCTCGTGGACGGGCATATCGGCAAAAACTGGGCCAGACAGAGCACCATCGTGAGGTTCTCCGTCTTGGCCATTTCAGTCGCCGCAATCTGGTTTGGCCTGCTGGGCGAAGCCCTCGTGAACACAACGATATTCGACCAGGTTCGCGGCGGAACCGCGGATTGGTTGGTTACCGTTGAGGCAGCGACCGGATCGGATTCCTACGCCCCGGTGTCGGACCTGGCTCGTGACCATCTCGGGTGGCTCGATGTCGGACCCAACTCTGCCCATCCTCGTCCTCCTTCGGCAGTTTTGTTGCTCATTCCCCTGGCTTTGATCCCATCACGGTTGATAATCATCGCCCTGATGACGCTTTCAGCCGGCGCGCTCGTCGTTTGGGTGCAGTCTTCAATTCGATGGATGAGGGCGGGAGTCGGGTACGAGTGGCTGGCGATACCCTTCGCCGTCACCGCTCCACTTCTGCAAGGCGTGGTCTGGGGAACTCACATGCCACTGGTCGCCGCCGCAATCGGGGCTTCTATGTTGGCGTCTGGCCACAAACGGGGTGCATGGCGGGGGTTCTTTGTCGGCATCGCCTCAGGTCTCAAGGTGTTCCCATTCGGCGCAGCGCTCGCCTATAAAGAGAGGAGATGGGTCACGGTCATGACGGCGGTCGCCACGGTATTGGGTCTCTCGCTTGTCGGGCTGCTGCTACCTGGCCTGAGCTTCGAGAGCTCATTGGCTGCACTCTTTGACGCTGCAGACACATATGGGAACAGCATTATCAATATGTCCGTGTCGTATCACATCGGAGGCGGACTCCCCGTGGCTTTGCTGATCGCCGTCCTCGGACTTGTCTTGATCTTTTTCACCAGCAATCGGACCGATCCGTGGGTTGCCGTGCCTACCACCCTGATAATCACAGTTCTGGTGAGCCCCTTAGCGTGGCCGGAGTATTTGGTTCTCACATTTCCGGGACTGCTGGTTCTTGCTCTCAGCGGGAAGCGGGCTCTGTTGTCGGCATTTCTTATTTGGTTGGTGATGGTCTGGTCCACGGACGGGACAACCCTGATGTTGGCAGCCATGGCGATAGCCTTGGCCCTCGCCCTGCCCGAGGTAAGGGTGTGGACGGAGAAGAACCGCACTGAGGAACTGATTAGTTCCGGTCCTTGAATCAACCCGCTTCAGCGACCTCTCGTAGCTCCCGTTTCAGCTCGTTGACTTCGTCTCTCAGGCGGGCCGCGTATTCGAAACGCAGTTCTTTGGCGGCTTCGTGCATCTCTTCTTCGAGGCTGAGGATGAGTCGGGTGAGGTCTTCGCCTTCGAGATCGACCGGGCGGCGCTTCTCATTCTCCCGGCGCCTCCGGCCAGGCCCGGGGGCTTCGCTCTGCACCAGTTCGAGGATGTCCGAAACCTGTTTGCGGATGGTTGTCGGGTCGATGCCATGGTCGAGATTCCACTGCGTCTGCGCCTCCCGGCGCCTGTTCGTCTCGTAGATCGCCCGCTTCATCGAATTGGTGATGTTGTCGGCATACATAACCACCTGACCGTCCACATTCCGGGCGGCACGACCGATGATCTGGATCAGCGACGTCTCCGATCGGAGGAACCCTTCCTTGTCGGCGTCGAGGATCGCCACCAGCGACACTTCGGGGAGGTCGAGGCCCTCCCGCAGAAGGTTGATCCCCACCAGCACGTCGAAGTCGCCGAGTCGCAACTCCCTCATGATCTGGACGCGCTCCAGGGTGTCGATCTCCGAATGCATGTAGCGGGCCCTGACTCCCATCTCGAGGAGGTAGTCGGTCAGGTCCTCGGCCATCTTCTTGGTCAAAGTCGTGACCAGCACCCGTTGCTCCCTGACCGCCCTTTCCCGGATCTCGCCGAGAAGGTCGTCGATCTGGCCCTTTGTCGGCCGGATCATCACCTCGGGGTCGACGAGGCCGGTCGGTCTGATGATCTGCTCGACGATCTGGGTGCTGTGGCCGATCTCGAAGTTGCTCGGCGTCGCGGAGAGGAAGACGACCTGATTAGCCTTTTCCAGCCACTCATCGAAGCGCAAAGGACGATTATCCGCTGCTGAGGGGAGACGGAATCCGTGCTCGATGAGAACTTCTTTGCGGGAACGGTCGCCTTCGAACTGTCCGCCGATCTGGGGCACAGTGACGTGTGACTCATCGACGATGGTCAGGTAGTCGTCGGGAAAGTAGTCGAGCAGCGTGTAGGGGGCTTCTCCCGGTGCCCGACCGTCGAGATGGCGTGAGTAGTTTTCGATGCCGGAACAGAATCCGACCTCCCGCATCATCTCGATGTCATAGTTGGTCCGCATCCGGAGGCGTTGTGCTTCGAGCAACTTTCCTTTGCGTTCGAATTCGGCCAGACGCTCCTTGAGCTCTACCTCGATTCCGTCGATCGCTTTGAGCAGCCGCTCCCGTTCGGTCACATAGTGGGTTGCTGGAAAGACGAACAGTTCTTTCAGCTCATCGATGACTTCACCGGTCACCGGGTTGATCCGGAGGATCCGCTCCACCTCGTCGCCCCAGAATTGGATCCTGACGATGGTCTCGTCATAAGACGGGAAAAGCTCGAGGGTGTCACCCCGTACCCGGAACTTGCCCCGGATCAGCTGGACTTCGTTCCGCTCGTACTGGATGTCGACCAGGCGCTTGATGGCATCCTGCATCGGATACTCGACGCCGGCCACCAAACGGAGCAGCTGACCTTCGTACTGTTCTGGCGAACCGAGACCGTAGATGCACGACACCGAAGCGACGATGATCACGTCGTCCCGGACCAGTAGCCCCGCCGTGGCAGCATGTCGGAGGCGGTCGATCTCGTCGTTTACCGTCGCATCCTTCTCGATGAAGGTGTCGGTCTGGGGCATGTACGCCTCGGGCTGGTAGTAGTCGTAATAGGAGACGAAGTACTCGACCCGGTTCTCCGGGAACAGCTGTCTGAATTCGTTGGCGAGCTGTGCGGCCAGTGCCTTGTTGGGAGCGATGACGATGGTCGGCTTCTGCACCTGTTCGATGGTCCAGGCCATGGTTGCCGACTTGCCCGACCCGGTGATCCCGAGCAATGTCTGAAAGCGGTCGCCGCGATTGATCCCCGCAGCGAGCTTTTCGATTGCTTTGGGTTGGTCACCGGCCGGGGAGAACTCAGATATGACTTTGAAGGCGGGCACAACACCAGGGTACAAGCTGGCTGTGACTGATTCTCAGCCCCCGATTGAGCCACGAACGACTTCGACGATCCCGGCTGTTGCCTCTTCGAGGTCCTCGATACTCCCGCTGTTGGGGACCACCAGGTCAGCAGCTGCCAACCACTGCTGACGGGACGGTTGGCTCGCCATCCGGCGCAACGCCTCTTTTTCTTCCAGGCCTCTGGCAACTGCCCGCTCCAACCTCAGGTCGTCAGTCGTGTCCACGACGATGCGGCGCCAGGATCCGGAAAAAGGCTGGACGAGCAGCGGAATCTCGACCACCACAGGCAGGGCAAGGCTGGACAGGCGCTCCTCGATCAGTGCGAAAATGTGGGGATGGGTGATTCCCTCCAGCTTGGCGAGCGCGGCAGGGTCGGCGAATACGATCGCCCCGAGCTCCTTGCGATCGATCTCGCCGCCGACAACCACCTCAGGCCAGGCTTTTGAGACCGCAGCCACCCCAGCCCCGCCTGTCTGAATAACCTCATGTCCGACGGAGTCGGCGTCGATGGTGCTCAGGCCATGAACTTCAAAAAGCTTGCGCACCACGCTCTTGCCGCTGCCGATACCACCACAAAGAAGCCAGTTGGGTTGCACTTCGCTCACAGGCCATCACGGTAGCCTCTGCAGATGGCCGATTTTGCTCCCTGGGAACTGCGCGTTCACCGCATAATCCTCGCCGGCCTCGCCCTCGCTCTGGTCGTCGGAATCGTGGCTGACCTCGGCACAAAAGGGCCGAGTGCTCAATCGTTCCTCGCCGCAGCGATTGGCACCGTTTACCTCGTCGGGACTGCAGCGGTCCCTCTCCCCTGGTTCAGGATCCGTTTCGGGGTCGAGGCGATAACCCTTACCGGCGCAATTCTTGCTGCCGTAGTGCTCACCCTGACCGGAGCGGCGGACAGTCCCTATCTGTTGTTGTCGATTGGGCCTGCGATCCTGGCCACAGTCCATGGCGGATTTCGGGCCGGTCTCACCACAGGACTGCTCGCCGCCGGCCTGCTCGCCCTGATCAGTTTCCCCACGGACGCACCCGAATCACAGATCGCAACCAGCGCCGGCCTCTACCTGGTGTTTGTCCTCCTGATAGGCGCCGTACGCCGGCTCCTCCAGGACATGACCACCCAGGCCACCGAACTCGAGATCGCTTCGAAGACCACACGACAGGAGCTCGCCTCACTCGAGGAGACCCATACCCTCCTCCTCAAACTCTCCGAAGACATATCCGCAGGCCGGCTCAACGCGATTGAGGTCGGCGCCACTACCCTCGACCGGCTTCTCGAGAGGTTCCAGGGTGGCTCGGCCAAACTGGTGGTTGACCACGGGGAGGGCCCGGTTGTGCTGGCCGCTCGTGGAATCCCCGAAATGGACGGATACACCAGGGTTTTCCCCCTGGAGACCGCCGAGACCCAGGTCGGGAAACTCGAATTGACCACTCCCCGGATCATGACCCGGGAAGACGAGCGCCTGGTGGAGACCGTCATCAGGCCGGTGTCAATTGCCTTTGCCAATCTTCGGCTCCTCGAGGAGATCGTAGGCGCCGCCGTAGCCGAGGAACGCCTCCGGCTGGCCAGGGAGATGCATGACGAAATCGGTCCGTCGCTCGCCTCTTTGGGGCTTTCTCTCGACCTGACCGCCATGCAACGGGCCAACTCACCCGATTTGGTCGCTGATCTCCAGGTGCTCCGCTCCAACGTCACCAAACTCGTCGACGACGTCCGGGAAACGGTTGCCGACCTGCGCAGCGCCCCCGGACCGACGCTTACAGCGCGCATATTGCAGGCGACTACGACCCTCGACGGGACACCCGAAATCGTCGTCGACCTCGACGAACGCAGGCCGCCGCGCCCGGCCCTGATCGGCGACCTGACCGCAATGGTCACCGAGGCGATGCGAAACGCCCACCGCCACTCAAAAGCATCGAAAATCATCGTGACCGGCCGGGTCGATCGGGCGTTCGGTTCATGTTCGATAATCGACGACGGCATCGGCTTTGACCCGGAACATGAGCCGCATGGACATTTTGGCCTTACAGGCATGCGGGAACGTGCCGAAAAGATAGGGGCAACAATCGATTTCGAATCCAAACCAGGCGCGGGAACCACCGTGAAGGTTGAATGGGGAAACAAATGATACGTGTAATGATCGCCGACGATCACCAGTTGTTCGCAGAGGGTCTGTCGCGCGCCCTCGACGGCATCCCCGACACCAGGGTGGTCGGAGTCGTCGACTCGGGCAATGCCCTCGCCGGAGCATTGGAGAATCAGCCGGCAGAGGTTTGCATCGTTGATATCGAAATGCCCGGCGGCGACGGGATAGAAGCAATTGCCGGGCTCGATTCCCGATTTCGTTCGATAGTCGTCTCCATGCACGCATCCGACGGGCAGAAGGCCAGGGCAAAAGAAGCGGGCGCCATGGGTTTCTTTTCCAAGGGTGTCCCGCTGGCGACCCTGGCAGCAGCGATCAGGGCCGTGGCCGGAGGCGAGATGCTCATCGACTACGAAGAGCCGGAGCAGAACGAGGTGCTGGGCCGTTACATGTCGGCGAAGCTCGACCCCGGAGCTGAGGCTCTGACCCCACGCGAAGTCGAGTTGCTTCAGCTTCTGGCCAGCGGGGTGTCCGCCACCGACGAGCTGGCAGAGCGCCTCTTCATCTCGCAAAAGACGGTGAAGAACCATCTTGCTTCGATCTTCCAGAAGCTTGCTGTTGCTGACCGAACCCAGGCCGCCATCGAGGCGATACGCCTCGGTTTTGCCAACCCGCAGTAGCAATCGATCACTCTGAGCGCGATTGGGCCAATAGACCCATCTCAATTCCTGAAGGTGCGACTTACTCTGGTCGATAAGGAGAACACATGAGCAAATTCAAGCAATGGCTGAACAGCGAAAAAGGCGCCTCGATGGTCGAGTACGCACTACTTGTCGTAATGATCGCAATCGTTGCCCTGCTGGCGGTCTCCTTCGTAGGAACCGAAAACTCCAGAATGTACAGCGACATCAGCTCTGCAGTCTCAGTCGGTCCCTGATCCACTCCCGGCCGGCGCTTCCGCTCACCTGAGCCAGCTCCCCCGACATTCCAGGGAGCCTCCCGCCGGAACTCGACCGGCTCCGTTCACCGCATTCCCGTATCTGCGCGTGCGACGCACGCCGACTTCGCACGAACGGCGCAGGCAAGATCGCCCGATCCCCAGTCAAATCGCCATCCTCCAAATAGGTCTATATGCCTACGTTCCAGCCGTTAAGTACCGGGCCGATACGCCGATAAATATCTCATGAGCGATGGGACTTAAGACCCATTGCCCATAGAAACACCACAGTTACATTGCTGGGTGTAAGTCCAAGAAGATCTACCCAAGGAGGGGTACATGCTCGCTATGTGGACCAAAGTAACAAGCTGGATGCAGTCGGAGAAGGGTGCCTCAATGGTTGAGTATGCACTCCTCGTAGTCCTGATTGCCATCATCGCTCTCGTCGCCGTCTCATTCGCCGGCCGTGAAGTGTCAAGCACCTTCAGCGAGATCGGTTCTGGCCTTTCCGGCTAGTCCAGTCCGTTAACCAATTAGCAAAGAAGGGGCCCGCAACAGCGGGGCCCCTTCTTTCATTTGGGTGATCGGCATGACCACCAAACCAGCCCGATTCAGGCTCTCCGTCCGACATCATTGTTCGAATGTTCGGATACAGGGGGCATGATGGGGCGCCTAAGAGGACTCGACGGCATTCGTGGTCTGGCGATCCTCGCGGTGGTACTAGGACACTCATACCCATTCCGCTACGCCATGGGAGGGGTGGCCGGAGTCACTCTGTTCTTTGTCCTGTCCGGATTCCTGATTACTCGAATTCTGCTCGAAGAGACAAGCCTAAGGCGGTTCTATATACGCCGGGCTTACAGACTGTTCCCAGCCCTGATGGTCTTCTTGTTGGCAGCGGGTTTTTATTTCGGGTGGGAGGAGGCATTGGCGCCTGCGCTATACGTGTCAAACTATGCACAGATCATCAGCGGAGAGATCTCCGAGCTGGCTCATACCTGGTCGCTTGCCGTGGAGGAACATTTCTATTTTGTATGGCCGATCTTGGTTCTTACCGCTCCCGCAGTCAGAAAGCTACGTGTCCTTGCGTCCGCAATAGTCCTTTTGCTCGTTTGGCGGCTGGTGGTCCCGAACGACCTGTGGGCGTACCAGGGGACTCTTACCAATGCTTATGCCTTGGGCTTGGGGTGTTTGCTCGTGTTCGTTGCCGATCGTTGGGAACCGACGAAACTCTTGTACGGGTTGAGTCTGGTGTGTTGGATCGCCGTCGGCTTCTACCCGGTCACCAATGCAACATATACGACGGTCGGAAGGTGGTTGGCACCTCTCGCCGCCCTGAGCGCGTTCTTCATGGTGTGGGGAACTATCAAGAATTCGTTCGAGTGGTTGGAATGGAGACCGCTAGCTGCAGCGGGCCGGGTCTCGTACGGGTGGTACTTATGGCATCCGCCCTTCGTGCTCTGGTTTTTCCATCACCACCGATCCTGGGTGTTAGTCGGTGCGGCCCTCTCCTTCGGAGTGGCGCTCCTGTCGTGGCGGCTTATCGAACAGCCGGCCCTGCGATGGAGAGACCGGGCTCGCTCTGCTCCAGGCGAATTGTCCCCAACCATGGGCCACTAACGAGGGCGTCTAACTCTCCGCCAGGAGCACGAATCCTTCTTCCTCTCCAGCCACGGCCCAACCAGCATCCGTGAGCCACTGCACCATTGCCTCATCTTCCCCCAGAAGCGCCTGAATGATCCCGTAACGCTCGAATAGAGGCTCCCAGGGCTCGTTGCCACTGCGGACGTCCACGTACTCCTGCATTCTCTCCTGATAGAGCTCAGCCCGATCGTCGATGAAGACCTGGAGATCAGGCCCGCTGTGCCAGATCAGAAACCCGCCAACCACATCGTTGTGGAAGATCCGCGAGCCGTCGAGGGATTCGGCGAGCGCGACGGGGAAGCGGTCTGTCGCAAGACCCTCGTGGTCGACCAACAGAAACGGCACCACCGCAACCGCAGCCACGAAGATCGCGGATGCGGCAAAGCCAAATCGTTTCGGAAGCTGCCGGCCACTCCCCTGCAACGAGAGGCTAACCGGCACCAGCAGCGCCAGCCAGGCCGGCGGAACCGAACGCAAAGCGGTCAGTGACAGCGCAAAGAAGGGGACGATAAGCAACAAGTCCAACGGGACGAGGCGCTGCCGGGTAGCACCGTAGATGATCAGGACAATCCCTACGAAGACCGGAAAGAAGACGGGTGAGAATAGCTCCGGCGTCCTCCATTCGGTGAGCAAGCTCAGATGCGGGCTTGCTGTCACGAAGTCTCCGAGCATCTGGACCACACCCCATCCGTGAGGGGTGAAAAGCGTGACGAGCCCGGAGACGACCGGGAATGGCATCGCCCGCCACTCCTTCTTCGTTAGCAGTCGGAGCCCCACATAGGCGAGGCCGAGGAAGAACGAACCATGGACCGAAGCCCAGATCCAGAACAGGAACGGAAGGGTCCAGCGCGACGATTTCCGCTCCCAACCCAGGATGACCAAAACGAAGAGGAGGTAGGAGAAGATAACCGGGCGCGGCACCAGGAAGCTGATCAGGGAGACCGTAGAGAGGACGAGGACGACGGCGGTGGCCATGACACTCTGTGATGCCTTGAACGCAATGAGGCCAATTCCGACAAAGGTCAGGGCGGTAATCCCCAATAGCAGCCAGGGAACGAACCCGAGCCCGCTCAAGTCCTCCAGGCGCGCATAGATGATCTCGGCCAGCCAGCTCTGGGTCAGCCACGTCTCTCCGCCGGCCGTGAACGAGAACGGGTCCGTGGTGAGAACCCTCCCCTGCTCGAGCTGAAGGCTACCGGCGCGGACATGCCAGAGAAACGAGTTGTCCCCGATTGGAGCGAAAGCATCGATCACGAGCGCGACCCAGGGAATGGCCAGGATGAGGTGTGCCAGCGAGAAGCGGCGCATGTCGACCGCCGCTGCAGTCGACATCAGTTGTTGGCGAAGGCTTCTGTGATCTGGATGCCGGCAGGTCCGAGAAGGACAATGAACAACGCCGGGAAGATACAGAAGACGAGGGGGAACACCATCTTCACCGGGGCGGCAAATGCCTTCTCCTGGGCCCGCTGACGGCGCTTGGTGCGCATCTCGTCGGCCTGAACCCTCAAGACATTGGCGATGGTCACACCAAACGCTTCAGCCTGGATCATGGCAAGCAGGAACGAACGCAGCTCGTCGAGGTCGGTGCGGTCCATGAGGTGCCTCATGGCATCACGCCGGCTCACGCCGACCCGGGTCTCCTGGAGCATCCGGAAAAACTCTTCCGAAAGGGGGCCGGGCACCGTGGCGACCACCCGAGATAGAGCCGAATCGAAACCGAGACCGGCCTCCACCGAGATCACCATCAGGTCGAGCAGGTCCGGCAACGCCCGTTGCATCGCCAGCCGCCGTTCCTCGACCTTGCGCGAGAGCCAGGCATCAGGCCCAAAGAACCCCAAAACGAGAGGGAATACGAACAAAACGATGCGTTGCACAGCCGAGCCGCCGTAGTCGACGATCAGGAAGGCGAGGATGATGCCCACTCCCAGGCCGATCAGTTTGATGACCACCAGTGCCGGTGCGTCGAGGTTCCCGGGGCTGCCGGCCAGCATCAACTGATGCTGTTTCTTCTCGAGATATCCAACCGGGGTGAACCGCTTCAGGAATCCTGACATCTTGAGGACGATCGGCCCGATCGTCCGTTGCGCCAGTGGCTTGGCCAACTCGTCGTCGCGTACTGTCGGAGCGTTGCTTCGGCCGTAGAGAGCGAGACGGTCGATCATTTCCTCGCGGGCACGGGTGACGCCCAGACCGATCCAAATGATCAGGAAAACCACCGCGACGAACACGGAAACAACTACAAGGGCGAGAGGATCGAAACCGGTCATACGTTGATATCCACAATCTTTTTGAGCCAGAATATTCCAGCTGCGATCAGCAGCACCCCTATTCCCAGCGCGATCTGACCGATGGTCCGGTCGAGCAGAGGTTGGAGATATTCACGGTTCGAAGTCCACAGGAATCCGAACATGGCGAATGGCAGTATTCCCAGCACTATCCCCGAGATTCTTCCCTCAGCGGTAAGTGCCTTGATCTCGCCACGGAGGCGATTTCTCAACAGCATCGTGTTGGCCACGGTCGAAAGGACCTCGGCGAGGTTACCGCCGACTTCCCGCTGGATCTCGATGGCCATGACTGCCCATTTGAAGTCGTCCGACTGGGTGCGGTCTGCGATACCGCTCAATGCTTCACTGACCGAACGGCCGAGCCGAGCTTCGACGAGGGCCCTGCCAAACTCACGCGCCGTTGGGTCCTGGGCCTCCGAGGCCACGGCCTCCACGGCCTGGAGCAGCGAATAGCCGGCTCGCAGCGAAGTGGCCATCAAAGTAAGGGTGTCGGGCAGCTGACGCTCGAACCTGCGCTTCTCACGGTTACCCGTGAAATTGATCAGGAAGGCGAAGACCATCAGCAGCAGCACAAAGACGATGGTGCCGAAGATGACCCCGTTGAATATGGAGAAGAAGATCCCGCCGACTGCCGCGGTCCCGATAAGGGCGAGAACTGCCTCGCCTGGCGACAATGGGATGTTTGCCTGCTCCAGAGAAGAGTTGAGCCCGGAGAGAAGTCCCCGCCGTCGGACTTCTTCTTCAGCGGCCTGGGTGAACCTGTTGATCAAAGGAATCCGCTGCATCCACGGCCTCTTCTCGACAGCCGGGCCCTTGCGACCGTATGCCTCGAGCCGTTTGGCGAAACGGTTACCGCCCTCTTCCTCTTCGCGTCCGAACAGAATGACAAGGAACAGGAACAGGGTCAGGCCGAGCCCGACTGAGCCGACGAGCACGAGGGTCGTTGCACTCAAAACCAGGGGGCTCTTCACCACAACCGAAGATGGCGGCGCAAAGCTAACCGTGGTGCTTGCCTGGCCTGCCGCTGCCGTGGTCGTGGTCGCGAAGCCTGAAACCGCAAAAACCACTTCGGAAACCAGTCCGGTGTCGCCATAAGCCGCTGCAAACGCCACATCACCGGGTCGGGAAATAGGCGAAACGAATCTCGCGACCAGGGTGTTGCTGATCTCCTGGCCGATCTGGCCATACAGCCCGGTCAGCTGCGCCGGGTCGGGGGTCGTCAGGAACAGCCCGCCCCCTGCAGTCGCGATCTGCTCTACGGGACCGGGGTTGAAGTCAGGGGACTCGAGAGCAACCCCGAAGAACTTGATGTTGCTTTCGCTCACCGCTGCTGTCGCTTCGTCGATCGTTGCCGTAGAAACTGTGTCGTCGCCGTCGGTGAGGACGATCGCGTTCTGGATGAAGCCATCGCTCGACGAAGAGTCGAAGAGCTCGACCGTAGCGATGATCGAGTCGTTGAATGCGGTCTCGCCGTCGGCCACGATGCTGGAGATTCTGCTGGTCAGCTCGGTATTGCTGGCGGTGAACCCTGACGCCACAACAACTGTGTCGGCAAACGTGACAATCGCGATCTGGTCCTCGGCCCGCTTCTGGTCAACGAACGATTGCGCCGCCGCCTTCGCCGCCTCCAGAGGGGCGCCCGCCATCGAACCCGACGAGTCGATCACCAGGGCGACACGGACCGGGACCGAAGACTCCCCGAGAGCACGGACCTCGAGATTCGAGACCGGCTCGCCGTCGGCAGTGATCTGCAGAAGGGCCGGATCCGGAGACTCGGTGAAGTTGGTGAAGTTCACCACCATCGTCGTCTGCCCACCCTCGGCGTAGCGCGATCCATTGATGTCGACGATTTCTATCGACGACCCCTCGGATTGCGCCAGGGCGGTGCCAGCCCCCAGGAAGAGGGCGATCAGGACGACGAGCAGTCGCTTCAATTTCCCCTCCGGGCAAAGGGCTCGGGATCGAAGAGGTCGGCCGGAAGACGGATTCCCTGGTTTTCCAGGTCTTCTGAGAACGTCGGGCGAATTCCGGTTGCCTTGAGGCGGCCTTTGAATTTGCCTTCCTCGTCGACTCCCATGCCGAAGTCAAAGAGGAACAGGTCCTGGAGTGTGATGATGTCACCCTCCATGCCTTCCACTTCGGTGACATGGGTGATGCGCCGGGTCCCGTCACGGAGACGGGAGACGTGGATGATGAGGTCGACTGCTGACGACACCTGCTCACGAATTGCCTTGACCGGCAGGTCGAAGCCGGCCATGAGGACCATGGTCTCGATACGGGACAGGGTGTCACGAGGCGAGTTCGAGTGGATTGTGGTCAGTGAGCCGTCATGACCGGTGTTCATCGCCTGGAGCATGTCGAGTGCCTCGGCACCACGGACCTCTCCGACGACGATCCGGTCGGGACGCATACGCAGCGTGTTCCTGACCAGGTCGCGGATCTGGACCGCACCCTTGCCCTCGATGTTTGCCGGACGTGATTCCAGGGTCAGCACATGCTCCTGGTGCATCTGGAGCTCGGCTGCGTCCTCCACGGTGACGATGCGCTCGTCTCCGGGGATGTATGACGACATGACATTGAGCGTTGTCGTCTTACCGGAACCCGTACCACCTGAGATGATGACATTGAGGCGTCCCCGGACACAGGCCCTGGCGAAGTCGGCGACCCGCTGGGTGAGTGTTCCGAAGCTGATCAGGTCGGCTTCCTGGTAGGGATCGATCGAGAACTTACGAATCGTGAGGAATGGTCCTCCGATCGAAAGCGGTGAGATGACGGCATTGACACGAGATCCGTCAGGAAGACGGGCGTCGACCATCGGTGTGGCTTCGTCGACGCGACGGCCGATCTGGCCGACGATCTTGTCGATGATCCGCCTGAGATGGGTCTCGTCCACGAACTTGGCATCCGACTTGAGGATGCGCCCGTTCTTTTCGTAGTAGACGTCGTAGGGGCCGTTGGCCATGACTTCAGTCACATCCGGGTCGTTGAGCAACGGGTCAATCGGCCCGTAGCCCAGGACGTCGGATGCGATCTCGTTGAGGAGGGCGCGACGATCGGCGCTGGTGAGAGGAAGACCCTGCTCCTGGTCGACTGCCCACTCGAGCATCTCGAGGACACGAAGCCGGAGCTCGGCGTCCGACATTCCTCTGTCGTAGAGAGTCGGGCCCAATTCTTCGACGACTTTGAAGTGGAGACGTCCGCGGAGGTCTCCCATGGCGTCGGTTCTGTTCGTTGCCACATCGACCGACTCACTCTGTCTGGCCGCTGCAACTCTTTCTGATAATGATGGCATTTTGCCCTCCTAGCCCCTATTTACGTCCGAAAAGACCGGACTTGCCACTTGATTCTGGAATGTTTTCTGCGACAAGCGCAGCGACGGATTCGAGACCTTTGGCCACCTTCGACTTCGGTTCGGACTCCACCACCGGACGCCCTTCGTTGACCGAAGCCGCCACCAACGCATCCGAAGGAACGGCCGCATCGATGCTGATCTTGAGCGCAGCCTCGATTTCCTTGTTGTCCAGCTTCGACCTCGAATTGGAACGGTTCATGACCAGACTCACTGCACCGGTGCTGAACTTGAGCAACCGGAGGGTGTCGAGAGCGAGCTTGGCGTTCTTGACACTCGGCAGGTCCATGTCGACGACCATCAACACCTGGTCCGACTTCTCCACGAGCGACAGAATCAATTCGTCGAGCATCGATGCGGTGTCGACGAGGATGTAGTCGTAGTTTTCCTGGAGGATCTCGATCATGTGCATCAGCCCGGCGGTGGTGATGTCGTCGGCGAACGCCGGCTCGAGAGGAGCTGCGAGCACCTTGAGACCGCTCGGATGCTCGGTGAGCAGGCTTTCCAGAAGCTCCGCGTCCAGGTGGTGCAATTCGTGTGCCGCGTTGACCATGGTGAACTTCGGCTCGAGTTGAAGCACCAGACAGACGTCCCCGAACTGGAGGTCTGCATCTACGAGAACGACCCTTTTGTCTGCGATCCGATTGAGAAGCAGAGCGACGTTGGTGGCGACGACGGTGGTTCCGCTTCCGCCCTTCGCCGACCACACGGTGACGATACGCCCCAGGTCTCCCTCTTCTGGAGCTGCCGGAGCTGTCGATCCGGCAGCAGCCTTGGGCCGCTTCAGGACGTCGTGGGCGAACCGCTCGATGGCCTCCTCGACTTTTTGCTCGTCGAGTGGGATCTCAATCACATCTGAGACACCGGCGCGCATCGCCTGACGCAGCAGGTCGGATGTCACCGACTCGGCCACCAGCATCACGATCAGTGACGGGTCTTCGTTATGAAGAGTCCGTACCTCCTCCATGGCCGACCCTTCCGTGTAGGAAGGGCCGAGCAGGACCATCCGGACGTCGCTGGTCGCAACTACCTGGTTGGCGGCTTCGATTGAACGTGCTGTCGGCAGCCGGCCATCGAACAACTCCTTCGCCTTAGCGAGAAAGTCGTCGTCCTGGTCGACAACCAGCAGGTTGTTCTCAGCCAATGACATTGGTCAAGCCTCTCAGTTCTCGAAGATATCGTCGAGCAGGTTGCCGCCGAACAGGGTATCAATGATCACACCATCTGTCTCGACTGCAACAAAGTCTTCGGGCACAAGCGTCATCCACATCGACCCGTTCTCGAAGGCAAACGCGAGGCGCTCGGCTTCTTCGGGAGTGACTTCCAGAACAAAGACGGTGTCATTGCCAAGGTCCTCTTCGGTCTCTGTGCCCTCGACACCTTCGGTGCTGGGAGCGGGCTCGACCTCGATGACGGTAGGCGCGTCATCGTCGGGGCGAATGTCCCGTCCGACCGCAAGGACAGGCAAACCTTGTAGGACATAGCGAGTGTAGTTGACCGTGATGGTCTCTTCCTCACCAGTAGTCTCGGTGCCCGTATCGGGATCGAGCGTCGGGAAGTCGGCGGGGATCACGTCGGCCTGGATATCGAGTGTGACAATCAGGTTGACCCGGTCTCCGGCTTCGACGAAGCCATTCACACCGCGGATGTTGTCCATTCCGATGGTGATGGCCTGCTTGCCCGATGGGATCAACTCGGAAAGAGGGGTGACATCCACCGTGACCTCGGTCCATTGGCTCACCGTGATGATCGCGTTCTGCGAGATCGGTCCGGCTGCGACCCGTCCGGTAAGGATTGAGTTCAGCTGTTCCTGAGTAGTGATCGCGTCGGCGGGAAGATCTATCGTCTCTTCGGTGGACTCGACCAGGAGGTCTTCCCCGGACAGGAGAATTGCTCCGTCGGCACCTTCGGCGATTGGCTCGGATGCCCGGAAGACCGTGACCTGAACCTGATCCTTTTCTGCGTCACTCCGGATTCCGTCTAAAAAGTTCCACACGGCCCATGCGGCCAGTCCGGCCAGTATCAAGGCCACAAGAAGAACTATTGCTCTCCTACCCATTGAGTCCCCTTCGGTTGTCCCCTCGACACTTCATCGCTCCCACGGCGAACGTTCGAGGGCATGCTACCGGCAGGGCTATCCCCGCCTGGCGTTTAGGTTGAATTTCCACAGGAATAAGTTTCGGATACCGGAGAGGCATCCTTGAGCATTTCCCTGTCGAAACATAGTAGGCGTCGGAGCGGTCATTTCTACCCATAAGCGAAGGAGCCCCGACGGGGCCCCTTCGCAGGTTCAAAGCGACCGGATCGGTCACCGGCGGCCGATGCCGCGTTCTTTTAGTTCCTGGAGGATCGCCTCGAGAGAAGCATCAACGGGCATCGGGGGTCGTTCCTCTTCGGGCGCCCCGAATTCACGCTCGAACTCCCGTGGCTGGCGCCGCTTCGACTGCTGCTGCGGCTGTTGTGGCTTCTTGTCTTCGGTCGCGGCCGCCCTCTCGGTGTAGTCGGGTGCCGCCTGCTTGATCGACAGCGAGATCCGGCGGCGCTCGTCGTCCTTTTCGGTGATCTTCACCTTGACCGCCTGGCCGATCGACAGCTCGAGCTCCGGCGACTCGACACGGTGCATTGCGATCTCTGAGACATGGACCAGCCCCTCGACGCCGTCGCCCACGGAGACGAAGGCTCCGAAGGGCACTGTCTTGGTGACTGTGCCGTCGACGACATCGCCAACCTCGTGCGCCCCGGCGAACACATCCCAGGGGTCTTCTGTGGTCTGACGAATCGAGAGTGAGATCCGTTCCCGATCGAGGTCGACTTCGAGCACTTTGACCCTGACCTTGTCCCCGACGTTCACCAACTCATTGGGATGGTTGACGTGCTGCCACGACAGCTCGGAGACGTGGACGAGGCCGTCCATGCCACCAAGATCGACAAATGCACCGAAGTGCACCACCGACGAGATGACACCGTCGCGGACTTCTCCTTCGGCGAGGTTGTCCAGGAAGCCCTGCCGCTCTTCGGCCTGCGCCTCTTCGAGATAGGCGCGGCGGCTGAGCACCACGTTGTTGCGTGCCCGGTCGAGTTCGATGACTTTGGCGGTGATGGTTTCCCCGATGAACGGGTCGAGATCTCGAACCCTGCGCAGGTCGACAAGTGAGGCCGGGAGGAAACCGCGGAGCCCGATGTCGACGATGAGCCCGCCTTTGACTACTTCTATGACTGTTCCCTCGACGGTCTTGTCGGCGGCTGCGATCTCCTGAATCTCTCCCCACGCCCGTTCGTACATGGCGCGCTTTTTGGAAAGGAGCAGGCGACCTTCGTCGTCTTCTTTGGTGAGGACAACAGCCTCGATCCGATCGCCAACCTGGACCGACTTGTTCGGGTCGACATTGTTCCGGATGGAGAGCTCGCGGACCGGGATCAGACCCTCGGACTTGTATCCCACATCGACCATGGCGCCATCGCTGTCGACGCTGACAACTGTTCCTTCGACTATGTCACCGTCGTTGAACTCGAGGACCGTTGCTTCTATTGCTGCCTCGAAGTCGTCGCCGATGTCGTCCGGCAAGTCACTGAGATCGGGAGCGACCAGGGCCTCACGATGGGGGTAGGGCTCGAACTTGTTGACGGGCTCATCCTCTTCGGCGGCCGCGATGGCCGGCTCGTC
>JBBDMR010000151.1:0-14105 GCA_040878225.1 Acidimicrobiia bacterium | reverse complement strand
GCTCGAACTTGTTGACGGGCTCATCCTCTTCGGCGGCCGCGATGGCCGGCTCGTCGGCTGAGGTGGCCGGTTGCTCTTCGACCGCCACGTCATGGCGCGCCGCAGCAGGGGGGGCGTCGTCAGCGTCAGCGGGAGCGTCGTCAGGGGGCTCCGCGGCAGCGACAGGAGCGTCTTCGGCTTCCTCGGGTGTGGCGACAGGCTCGTCGGCCTGCTCGGGTGTTGTCGCCTCGCCCACTTCGGGGTCTTCGGCAACGGGGGTCTCGGGCACCTCGGGAGTCTCCTCTTCGAGACTTTCGGGCGCGTTGTTCACTTGGTCGTTGGACATGTGTAGGGGATTACCTCTTTGGAAAGAACTCTATGCGGGACAGCCCGCACAGGCGTCAGCAATTCTATGCGGAAAACCCGAGAAAGGCGAACAGGAAGCCGATCAATCCTTTACGGCCGCGAGATTGGCGCCTCGGGAAACCTCGACTTTCAGCGGCACATCGAGCTCGGAAACGTGCTCCATGCAATCGACTACCACCCCCTCGATCTCGTCGAGCTCATCGTCAGGACACTCGAGGATGAGCTCGTCGTGGATCTGCAGAAGCATCTCGGAGCGGACGTTCTCCACCCGAAGCCGCCGATCGAGCTCGATCATCGCCGCCTTGATGATGTCGGCAGCCGTTCCCTGCACCGGGGCGTTGAGCGCCATCCGCTCCCCCATCTGCCTGACCCGGAAGTTGTCTGACTTCAATTCAGGCAAGTAGCGGCGCCTCCCGAAGAGTGTCGTGGTGTATCCGTCGTTTCGAGCCCTTGTGACCACGTCCGCCATGAACTGCTTGACGTCGACGAACTGGTCGAAGTAGGTGTCGATGTGCCCCCTGGCATCGTCACGAGAGATCCCGAGCCGGTCGGCAAGGCCGAATGCCTCCATCCCGTAAAGCAGACCGAAGTTGATCATCTTGGCGGTCCGCCGCTGCTCGACGGTCACCTCTTCGAGCGGCAGGCCCCACACGCGCGCTGCCGTCGCAGCGTGAATGTCAACGTCATTCTTGAAAGCATCGATCAGGAACGGGTCCCCGCTCATGTGGGCGAGGATGCGCAGCTCGATCTGCGAGTAGTCGGCGACGAGGAACTGGCAACCTTCGTCGGCAACGAACGCACGGCGGATTGTCATCCCCGACTCGGAGCGGATCGGGATGTTCTGCAGGTTGGGACGATCTGAGGAAAGGCGTCCGGTGGTAGCCGCCATCTGGTTGAACCTGGTGTGAATCCTGCCGTCCGGCTCGATCAGGGGCAGATAGCCGTCGACGTAGGTGCTTCTCAGCTTCTCGTACTCCCGGTACTCGAGCAACGCTTCGACCACCGGGTGGCTGAGCTTCTTCAGCACCGACTGGTCGGTGGACGGCTTGCCCGTCGACGTCTTCTTTAGGACCGGCAGCTCCAACTTCTCATAAAGGATGTGGCGGAGTTGGTCCGTGGAGTTCACGTTGAATGGTTCGCCGGCAAGCTCATGGATCCTCTTTTCGAGGACCGAGAGCTTGTACCGGAGTTCTGAGCCCATCTCTTCGAGGTACTCGCGGTCGACGCCGATCCCGGCGTGCTCCATCCTCGCCAGCACCGGGACCAGTGGCAGCTCGAAGTCTTCGAACAACCCACCTTCTTCCCGGCTGGCAAGCTCATCTCGCAGGTGGGTTGCAAGCCTCCTGATCGCTTCGATCCGGCGCCCTTCGATTTCGAGATCGGGGCCCGTGTCAAACGGGAGAGTCCCTTCGTCCGACTCTTCATCCGGGGAGACGATCTCGAGTCCGAGCATGGTGTCGGCGATCTCTGTGAGCTCGTAGGTGCGGCTGGAGGGGTTTACGACGTAGGCGGCGAGGGCGGTGTCCATCCTCAACTCGGTCAGGTCGTGGCCGAGGGAGAGCAGCGCCCTGGTGAGAGACTTGAGGTCGTGGCCGATCGCGGCGATGGCGCCATCGGAAAGACGTTTGAGGATCGGACCCGCGGAGTCCAACGGAATCACCACCGCCTCGTTCTCCCCTGTCGAGATGCCAAGGCCGTACGGGTCGCCGTCGTCGCCGACAAGAGTGACCACGAGCTCCTCCTGGCCAGCGAGGGCTTCGATCCGGCCGGGATCGGTGAGGATCGAAGTGTCGACGTCGAGGATCTCGCCCTGGGGTGTGGCCCCGGGCAGGGCAGCTTCGAGATCGGACCACATCGAATGGAACTCGAGGGAGTCAAAGAGGTCCTTGACCGTGGCCCGGTCCCACTCCCGCACCTCGTACTGGGAGGTGGCGAATTCGATATCGAGGTCGTCGACGAGCTTCATCAGTGTCCGGTTGAGGAACACCTGCTCCCGGGAAGCGGCCAGATTCTCCCGCAACTTCGGGGTCTGGTCGGCTATCGCCTCATAGACGCTCTCCAGGCTGCCGTAGTTGCCGATCAGCTTTGCCGCGGTCTTCTCCCCCACTCCCGCCACGCCTGGGAGGTTGTCGGAGTTGTCACCCCGCATCGCCGCATACTCGACGTACTGGTCCGGTCTGATCCCGTACCTGTTCTCGACGTAGGCAGCATCTGCGATCACGGTGTCGGTGATCCCCCGCATCGTGTACATCACACTGATCGGCCCACCAACCAGCTGGAAGGCGTCGCGGTCACCGGTGACGATCAGCACCTCCCAGTCATCTGCCACCGCCTTCTTCGCAATCGAGGCGATCAGGTCATCGGCTTCAAAGCCCTCCCGGCGAATCTGGTTGACCTGGAGAGCCTGGAGCACCTCGTCGATCAGCCCCAACTGGCTGCGGAAGTGGTCGGGCGCCTTCTCCCGTTGCGCCTTGTACGCAGGGTACGCCTCCGTGCGGAAAGTCTTGCGCGACACATCCCATGCCACCGCGATTCCGTCGGGTTCGATGTCCTTGAGCAGCCGGATCAGCATCCGGGTGAATCCAAACACCGCATTTGTCACCTGGCCGCTCTTGGTCGCCAGGTCTTCGGGAAGCGCATAGAAGGCGCGGTAGGCGATCGAGTTGCCGTCGATCAGTACAAGCTTGGGCACGGCAGCGACGGTAGTGCCGTCTGCGTCAGTCGGGTAACCGATCGAGCAACGATGCGCGCTTGTCTTCCAGCTTCGCCCGTCGCGCCACCAGCTTGTCGATTGTCCGCTCGAAACGACGGACGTCCCCGCGCGTCAGACTCGCCTCCTCACGGTCGATGTAATTGCCCACAGCAGCATCCCGCTGTGCGTCTTCGTTGATCGATCGGTGGTATTCGAGCTCCGCCCGGGTAACGGCCAGTTCGCGGTCGATGTCATTGATCCGGTCGTTGATACTGAAGATCTTCCTGGCAACCCTTTTCACACCCAGAGGGTAAATCCCGGTCTCGCAGAGAGCCAGTATGGGTCATACAATTAGTGCCCTCCGAGCCGGAGTGGCGGAATTGGTATACGCGATGGATTCAAAATCCATTGTCCGCGAGGGCATGCGGGTTCGAGTCCCGCCTCCGGCACCGGCGATCCCCTCTTCAAGGAACCGAGCAGGTGACTGTGTCCAGAGCTCTGGCCCCATGAGGCACATCGGTGTTGTGAAGCGCCCATTAGACGGACGGCTCCGCCTTCCGACGAATGCCCGAAAACGTTCGAGGTCAGCTCGACCGCCGAATCACCACGTTCGCTGACTTGGCTTCGCAGAATTCGACCAGTTGGCCGTTGATGCATGGTTCGACTTCGCCCTCCCAGTACCGCTGGTTGTCGTGTTCCCAGCGGGTGTTCTCACCGATCAGCTCGACCATCCGTCGGGCGCGGTCTGTCGACGGGTCGAAGCCGAACTCGCGGAGCTGGGACAACGAGTGCGAGGTCGATGTCCACGGCTGGCCGGGCTCGTCACCGCCCCATACGAAGTCGGAAGGGAAGTGTGCCCCTCCTGCCCATTGCCCGTCCTCATCTTCGTTCTCGAGAAGGCGCTCTCCCCAGCCTTCCGTTTCGACTTTGGCCCGCTCTGCCTTCCATTCCGGCTCCGGAGAGTCCAGGAGGTCGCGCATTACCTGCCAGCGGATCGAAGGGTCGGATTGCTCCGAGTCGAGGAGCCAGTTGATGACTGTGGCGTCGTCTGTCATGCGGGCAGATTAACTGCGGACCGGGGGCGCTCCGCCTACCGACTTTTCAGGTTTCTTCCCGGTCAGGGATCACCACGGTGATCGTCGTGCCCACCCCTTTGGTGGACTCGGCCCGCACCGATCCTCCGAGACGTTCGGCGAGGCCCTGGACGATCGAGAGCCCGAGACCGGTCCCTTCGTTGCGGATATGTCTCTGGCCCGCCACGAAGTGCCGGTCGAAGATCATGGGAAGGTCGGCCTCGCTGATACCGGATCCGGTGTCCTCGACCTCGAGCTTCACCGCACCGTTGTCAGTGGGCCGCACCCGTACGGTCACCGTCCCGTGGGCCGGTGTGAACCTCAGGGCGTTTTCGAGGAGGTTGAATGTGATCTGGGCCACCCGGTCGGGATCGGTCTCGATCTCATCCGCCGGCTCGGTTTCGATGACCAGGTCGACATTCAGCTCCTCGGAGCGCCGCTGAAAGCTTTCCACCATCTCCGTGACGTGCGCTGGCAGGTCTACCGACTCGAAACGGAGGTCGAACTCGGGTTGTTCGAGACGGGCAAGCAAGCTGATGTCCTCGATCAGACGGCTCAGCTGGCGGCTCTGCACACCGAGCACCGCGCCGATTCGTCTCACCTCTTCGTCATCCACATCACCCGACTCCAAAGCCTCCGAATATCCGGCAATGGTGGTGAGCGGAGTCCGCAGATCGTGGCCAACTCCGAGCAGGAACTCGCGTTCTCGAATTCTGCTCTCCCCCAGGTCCTCAGCCATCTCGTTGAAGGCTTCGACGAGATCTTCCAACTCCGCATCACCGAGGTCCGGCACCCTGGCGGTCAGGTCGCCGGCGGCGAGACGACGCGAGGCCGTGGCCAGAGGCTCGAGTCTGCGGAGGATGCTGGCAGAGAGCAGACGGGCGACGACAGCCGACACCATGATCATCACGAGAAAGATCGCAAAGACAGTCCCGGACCGATCGGCGAGTTGCACCACCGGTGTTGACCGGGCGAGCCCTGCCACAAAAACTAGGTCGACATCGCGCACCGGGAGCTGGCTACCGGTGATCACAACCATCTCGGTATCGGTCTCGTAGAAGTAGCTCTCGCCCGGCACGACATCGGCCAGATCGACATTCAGTCTCTCGAACAGCGGCCCATTGGTGAGGAACTCGCCGTTCGGCGCTACTGCTCCGAACGACAGCTCAGAACCACCGGCTGCCGTCTCCAGCCTGGCTAGCAGAGACACGAATCGGTCTTCGCCAAGCAGCGCGATCACCTCAGCCAGCGCTGCCGGCCTGCTCGAACCAGCTGAGATCGACTCTTCGATGATGGCCACCACCTCGGTGGCGGCGCGTTCCAGCTCCCGCTGGGTGGCGTCGACAGCGGCCCGCTGCGACGAGTAGAGCGCAGCCAGCAAGACCAGCGAACCCATCACCATCGAAACGCCGGCGATCGACCAGAACAACCTGCGTCTCATTCACCCAACCGATAGCCGACGCCCCATACGGTTTCGATCGGGATCCCCTCGATCTTCTTCCGGAGCTGGCGAATGTGGACGTCGACGGTCCTGGTCTCCCCGAAATACTCGTAGCCCCAGACCGTCTCCAGTATTCGGCTCCGGCTCAGGGCGATGCCCTGGTGCTCGGCGAGGAACCAGAGCAGATCGAACTCACGCGCAGTCGGGGAAACCTTCTCCCCGGAGGGCGTCGTAATCGTCCGCTTCCCACCGTCGATCTCGTAACCCGCCACCTCGAGGATGCGCGGCTTTTGCAGGGGCTCCTCGGATCGACGCAGGACGGCCTTCACCCGGGCCATCAGCTCCCGGGGCGAGAACGGCTTGGTTATGTAGTCGTCGGCGCCCATTTCCAGGCCCAGCACCTTGTCGATCTCGCTGTCCCGCGCCGTAAGCATCAGCACCGGGACCTGGGTGAACTCCCTCATCCGGCGACACGTCTCCACACCGTCGATCCCGGACAGGTTGAGGTCGAGGAGGACGACGGAGACGGGGCGGATGCGCAGCCGTTCGATGGCTTCTTCTCCGGTCAGAGCGTGGAGGAACCTGAACCCGTCGCGTTCGAAGAAGCCGCGGAGCATGTCAGCAATCGAGTCGTCGTCCTCGACGAGGAGCACAGATCGGGTGGGCGCGGGCATCGACACAGTCTGGTCTAACAGTTGTTAAGAACCGGTGAAGGCCGGCTCAGATTTCTGTGGAACATCCTCCACCGTCGCCCCCACTCCACCAGCGTCGACCCGTGCGCCCGGTTCCACCTCGCGCCAGACCAGGCCAAGCCCGCGGAGACCAGAAGCGCTGGTGAGTGTCCCCACTTCTTTCCCATCGGCAACGATTGTGGTGCCCGCTGCCACCGGCGAGTCGAGCTGGAGGATGCGGAGGTGGCGGTTGACCCGCCCGCCCCTGGAGTCGAGTCGGGCAACGAGCTCCTGGCCGAGGAAGCAGCCCTTGTCGAATGAGATCGAATCGACGACGAGGCCGGTCTCCTGGGGGATGGTCTTCTCGTCGACGTCGACCCCCATCAGTGGCATCCCGGCTTCGATCCGGGCAAGTGTGTAGTCCTCTGGAGAGAGTTTGGGCAGGTCCGGAGCGGTCCCCCCGATCTGCAGGGTCCGCGGCACGTTGTCCCAGGAAAGGTCGGCAACGACGGCATCGCCCTCGATGCTCCAGGTTCCCGGCGCATCGCTCCGCTCACCGACCACCAGATAGATATCCCGGTCTTCTTTCGAGATCTCGACGTCGACCCTGATCCGGTACCGGGTAAGGGTCGCGACCAGTTCGTCGCCACGGCCATCTTCGGTCACCAGAGCAACGTCGTCTTCGCCGCGGAGCACCCCGAGAATGAACTGGAGCTTGCCTTGCGGACCCAGCAACAGGGAGCGGACGACCGAGCCCGGCGGAAGCTTCCCGATCTCCTGGCTGATCAGATCGTTAAGGAATTTGACGGCGTCTGCGCCGCGAAACCAGACAACTTCTGGTGCGGGGGCGAGTCCGGGTTGCATCAAACCGAGGATAGGTCTCTCAGGAAAGGTACTGACTCGAACCAGCGCACGATGAGCGTCGAAAGGTCGCCAACACGGCCAGTGACCATTAAGACCCCGAATCCGGCAAGCACCAGACCGGAGACGATGTTGATCGTGCGCAGGTGCGGCTTGAGCCGGCCGACCACTTTGAGCAGGCCGAGCCCGGAGAGAAGGAACGGGACACCCAAACCCAGCGAGTAGACAACGAGAAGGCCGATTCCCGCAGGCAACGATCCCTGCGTTCCTGCTGTGGTCAGGATTACCGTCAAAACCGGTCCGATGCACGGAGTCCAGCCGAAAGCGAAGGCAGCCCCCATCACCGGCGGCGCCCATTTTCCCAGCCGGGATGGTCGAACGTCGACGCGGCGGTCCTGATTGAAGGTGGCGAGGAAACCCCGGTTGGAGATCGCCATGGCGACCATGAGCAATCCGAAGGCAATGATGACAACCCCGGCGATACGCTCGAAAGTGCCCAGATTCCGGGTGAGCGTGTTGCCGAGCGTCGTCGCTGCGGCACCGAGCAGGGCGAAAACCACGGTGAACCCGCCGATGAACAGGAGGATCACCCGGACCATCCGCCCTGTGGAGACGTTTCCCTGCTCGATCTCGGCGGTGGAGTAGCCGGACATCATCGACAGATAACCGGGAAGGAGGGGAAGGACGCACGGCGACACAAAAGAGATGACACCTGCGCCGAACGCGATGACCAGCTGGATTGCGTATGTTGCCGAGTCGACGTTTTCGAACATAGAGAGTCTCTGCAACCTGGTTTGGGGCTCCGATGTTCCCACACCGGTGATACATAGGGGATAAAGACGCCCGAGTCAGGCCGGGAACCGGGTCCGCCTCCTACGCTGGCCGCAATGCCGCCTCGACTCCGCAGATTCCTCGAACCCCTGCTTCCGGTGGGAAGCTTCGACCGGAACGCCCGCATGTTGGTCGCGATTATGTGGCTTGCCGGCCTGATTCAGGGTTTCGCCCAGTCGCAGGCTTCGACGACGCTGCCCTTCACCCGTGCCGGCCTCGGGCTCTCTGAAGGCGAGATGAGCCTTCTTCTCGGTTTCGCTCGCCTCGCCGCCTTTGGCGCCCTTCCCTTCGGCTGGTTCGGCGACCATGTGGGACGAAAGAAGCCGTTCCTGTGGGCGCTGGTATTGGTCATCGGCGGGGGGACCATCGCCGGGCTCGTGCTGGAGGGATGGCAGTTCGGCGTTGCCCAGGGAATCCTGCGCATCGGCACGACAGCTGCCAGCGGCCTGGCCATCGTCATCATCGCCGAACAGGTCCCGGCGAACATCAGGGCCTATTCGATCTCCTTTTACGGCGCGGCGGTGTCGCTCGGGGCGGGCATCTCGCTGATGACCCTCCCCCTCGCGGACGGCGGCCCCGAAGCCTGGCGGATCCCGCACCTGCTTATCGGAATCGGTTTCCTCGCGCTCCCCCTCCTGATCAAGAACGTGCCCGAAAGCGAGCTCTTTATCCGAACCCGGCACGACGGGCACTGGCGAGAACTGACGCTCGGAGCTCACGCCCGGCGGTTCTGGGCTGTCGGCGTGATTGGGTTCCTCGCCTCGGCATTTTCCTCGGTGGCCCTCGCCTTCTCCACCGGACGGCTCATCGAAGGAGTCGGGCTCAGCACCGGAGACACGGTGCTCATCAGCCTGCTCGGAGGCACAGTCGGCGGTGTTGGCTTTTTTGTCGGTGGCCACCTCGCCGACGCCTGGGGACGGAGGCTGACCACCGTGATGAGCCTCGCCTTCGCTCTCGTCGGCGGGATCCTCCTCTACAACACGACGGCCATCGCATTAATCGTTCTGGCTGTGCTCCTCAGCTCGTTCGGCACATTCGCCTTCGTGCCCGCCGGCGGCAGCCACCGCGCCGAGCTCTTCCCGACCCGGCTCAGGTCGAGTGCGACCACTGCCGCGTCAAACTGCGCGATTATCGGTTCCGCAATGGGCCTGATCAGCGGGGTGTACACAATCGACAGGTTCGGTCTTCCGGCGACCGTCACCACGTTGGGGATAGGCATGGTGGTTGCAGCACTCCTGACGTTGACACTCCCCGAGACGAGGGGTCAGGACCTGAGCGCGCCGGTGACCGACCGGGGATAGGCGAAAGCAAATACTGCCAGCCTTATCGCGACCATTGCCGCAATCGCCCACCAGATCCCGGTGAGAGAGTCCCCGAGGCTGGTGAAGAGCATCAGGCCCACAGCCACTGCGGCACCGGAAGCGGTGGACACCACCAGCACGCCGAGGGCAAGCAGCCCGAGGAAGATTCCGTCAGCCACGAAGAGCGGCGCCGCAATCGGTTGCATCAGCGCCGCCACTCCTGCGGCGTCCACGGCGAGATCACCGACGGACGGATCGGAGGAAAGAGCGGCAAGCAGCCCGCGCGCCATCCAGAATCCGACCAGCAGCACCCCGCCGACCCCGATCCCCCAGCCTGCGAGTCGACCGGTGATGGCATTGACCATCCTTCGATCGGACTTGCCCACTGCATCACCAACCATCACCTGGCCGGCAATCGCAAAGGCGTCTGCTCCCATCGAGGCCAGAAGCCATACCTGGACCACTATCTGATGCGCCGCTATCGCCTCCGCTCCCAGCCTGGTTGCCTTCCCGGCTGCGATGGTGAGAGCAATGAGGATCGCTGCGGTGCGCATCGAGACCAGCACCCCGTTGCGCCCGAGTGTGAGCACGCTGGGAAGGGCTGCCTTGATGTTCTCAGGCCTCGACAGCATCTCCCGCCGGAAAAGCATCCGGATGAACAGCACTGCGCCCAGCCACTGGGCGATGACCGTAGCGATGGCGGCGCCCTGAAGACCCCACCCGAAGCCGAAGATGAGTATTGGGTCGAGGACGAGGTTGACCCCGTTCACGATTGCAGCCACCAGCAGTGGGGTCCTGGTGTCGTGGTAGCCCCGGAATGCGCCATGGCCGGCAAGCACGATGAGAACAGCCGGTGTCGCCAACGCCCGGATCCGCAGGTAGTCGACAGCCGGGCCCGAAATCGGGTCGTCGGCGCCCATCAGGCCAACAAGCAGAGGGGCAAAGGCGAGCAGTGCCACCGCGACAATGATCCCGAGGCCAACTGCGAGGACCAGTGCGTCGCCGACCCACTTCTTCGCTCCCTCCACATCGTTCCTCCCGAGAGCCTGCGCTACCAGCGGGGTAGTGACGTAGGCGAGGAAATTGAACGCGAAAAAGGCGAAGCCCAGGATTGCGGTGTCGACGCCGAGAGCGGCAAGCTCGGTTACGCCGAGACGGGCGACAAAGGCGGTGTCCGCGAGGGTCAGCAGAGGATCGATGGCAAGAGCACCCAGTGCAGGCACCGCCAGCCTGAGGATCGATCGGTTCACTTACCAGCCGCCGCAGCCACCTCGAAGCGGTCGGGCCATTCACACAACGCGAACAGCTCGCAGTTGCCGCAATCCGGCCGACGGGCGTCGCAGGTATCCCGTCCGAACTGGATAAAGCGCATCGAAATGCCAGACCAGTCCGAACGCGGGTAGAGGGCCATCAGATCTCTTTCGATCCTGGGCGGCTTGGACTCCCCGGTCAATCCGAGCCGGCGCGCAACCCGATTGACGTGGGTGTCGACAGCTATCGCCGGGATGTCCCAGACTTCGGCGAGGACGACGCTGGCAGTCTTGCGACCCACACCGGGCAGCTTCACCAGTTCCTCCAGGACGGCCGGCACGTCGTTTTCGAAAAGGTCGACGACACCGCGGGAGAGCTGGATTATCGACTTCGTCTTCTGTCGGAAAAAGCCTGTCGAGTAGACGATCTTCTCCACATCCTCGGGGTTCGCCTCGGCCAGGGCCTCGGCGTCGGGATAGGCGGCGAAAAGTACTGGTGCCACCTTGTTGACATTTTCATCGGTTGTCTGAGCGGATAGCGCGGTCACAACCAGCAATTGCCATACACTCTCGTATTCGAGCGCGGTGCCGATCGCCGGATATCGTGCCTTCAATCTGTTGAGGACGACCCGGGCCTTGCCGCGTTCTGCGGCAGAGGGTGTGGTTCCGTCGGCTCGGGGTCCTGGCATGACTGAGGCATAGTATTCGGCAGCAAACCCCTAACCTCCCGGTCTCCGTGCAACCCTCGCCTGAGTTCAAAGCGATCTCCGCCCTCGTCGTTGCCTCGTTCCTCTTCGGGGCCACCTTTGTCGTGGTCAAGTCGGCGATCGAGCTCATCGGGCCGATCTCCTTCGTTGCCTGGAGGTTCGTCATCGGCGCTGCGGTGTTGCTCGCGGTCACGCTCCCCCGGGGTCGTTCGATCTGGCGTGACGGAGCGATCGCCGGCTCGGCGCTATTTGCCGGCTACGCCCTGCAGACCGCTGGGTTGACCGTGACCAGCGCCACCAATTCGGCTCTCATCACCGGGCTCTTCGTCGTGCTCACGCCTTTCCTCGCCGCCGCCTTCCATCGGTATCGCCCATCGCCGTGGTCCGTAGGCGCCGCGGTGATGGCTTTCGCCGGCCTCTACCTCGTGACCGGTGCCGAGGGCCTGCGGCTCGGAGGAGGTGACCTGCTTACCCTGGGCTGTGCCTTTGCATTCGCTGTCCATGTCGTTGCGCTGTCGATCTTCGCACCCCGACATCCGGTGATTCCTTTCACGGCGGTGCAATTGACGATCGTGGCCATCGGTTCGATTCCTCTGGCAGCGCTTCTCGACGGGTTCGCCTGGCCGGCCCGGGAGGTGTGGCCCGCCATCCTCATCACCGGGCTTGTGGTCAGCGTCGGCGCCTACGCCCTCCAGGCCTGGGCGCAGAACGTCGTCGGTGCCTCAACCACTGCAGTTGTCCTGGCGGCGGAGCCCGCCTTCGGAGTGGCCACCGCATGGGTGGTCCTGGGCGACCGGCTGGACCTCGCCGGATGGATCGGCGCGGGGATGATCCTTATCGCAATTGTCGTCGTCATCAGGCGCCAGAAGGATCCGGCGTCTATTCAGGCCGAGGCGGTGACTCCGGCACATTGACCTGGAACGACTCGGCCTGGAGGCGTCTGGCGAGCTTCATCACCACACGGATGGCCAGTGTCACCAGGAACAAGCCGATCACCAGAATCACCAGAAGCTCGAACGGCGTCGTATAGGGATTGTCACACCCCTCGAGGCCGCCGGGGCACAGCCCCCAGCCTGTTCCGCCTTCGAGCAGGTCGACCATCACCAGGATCGGGACGACGGCGATGCCGATCGCGGCGACGACGAGGAGGACTACTGCAATTCTGACAAACCACATGGACACAAAACGAGACGGTACCCGGTGATCGTTCCTTTCCGGCATACAATCGCCGACCAATGTCCGGCTACTACCAGGAAGAGTTCACGCCCGAGGAGACGTCGGTACTGAACCGATTCGTGACCAACACCGACCTGCCGGTCTTCGGGCTCATCAACCTTCCCGAGGTCGTAAAGGGTGCACTTTTCGCCCGCTACTCGCGCTCTGCCAAGTCGCTGCGCCGGCTTCTCCTCGACGAATTCATCAACGACGAGGACACAGGCATCGAGACGCTCGCCCTGAACATCGACGACGACCCGATGGTCGCGATGCGACGGGCCGAGGACCTCTACAAGCGGATCTTCTTCGAGTACGGCGACGATTCTGTCGCCCAGCTCGGCGGGGCGCACCTGGCATGTGAGCAGGCATCGAACCTCCTCACCAAGGTGCTCGAATGGGGCCGGCTGGCCGCATACCTCGAACAGTCGACGCGCTACATCCGCTACGACGCGAAGCTCGGGGACAACTACCGCTACTTCACCCCCGACGAGATCGCGAACAGCAAGTACGCAAACCGCTACCGGAGGCACATGGAGCACGTCTTCGACGAGTACTCGAGCCTGGTATCGGAGATGATCGGGGTCCTCGAGGAGCGCCATCCCCGCGCCGAATCCGACTCGAAGATGATCTACAACGCCACCATCCGCGCCAAGGCGTGTGACACCGTCCGCGGCCTCCTCCCGGTCTCGACCACATCGAACGTGGGTATCTACGCCACCGGTCAGGCATATGAGATGGCACTGGTACGAATGCAGGCCAGCTCTGTCGACGAGGTGCGCGATTACGGACAGATGATGCTCGCCGAGCTCCGCAAGATCATCCCATCGTTCCTCACCCGGGTCGACCTCCCCGACCGTGGTGTGCGTTGGGCTGGGTACCTCGAAGGAGTGCGCAACGAACTCGAAGAGCTCGCCTCCGAACTCCGGGCTCCAAGCGATCCGGGCCCTTCGGTGACTCTCACCGATTGGGACGAGGATGCCGAGACGAAGATCGCCGCCGCCGCCCTCTACGCCGTTTCGGAGATGCCCGACGCCGCCCTCCAGAAGATGGCGTCAGCGATGAGCCCGGCAGAGAAGGCACAATTAGTCGCTGCCCTGGTGGGCGACCGGGAGAATCGCCGTCACCGGCCGGGGCGTCCCATGGAACGCACCACCTACCGCTTCGACGTCAGCTGTGACATCGGCGCTTTTCGCGATCTGCAGCGCCACCGTCTGATGACTCTTGAATGGCAGAAATTCTCGACCCGCCTCGGCTACGACATTCCCGATGAGATCGAGGAACTGGGGCACGCCAGACGCTGGACGGCGGCGATGGATTCCGCAGGCGAGCTCTACGAGTCGGTGCGGGACGACCTCGGCGCCGACGTCGCCCAATATGTGGTTCCTTTTGCCTACAACGTCAGGTTCGTAATGGAGATGAACCCGAGGCAGGCGTTCCACCTCATCGAACTGCGGTCGCAGCCCGCAGGCCACCCCGCCTACCGCCGGGTGGCCCACGAGATGCATGCCGCGATTCGCGAGGTTGCGGGCCATCGACTCATCGCTGACGCCATGACCTTTGTCGACTATTCCGACGTAGACCTCGAACGCCTCGCATCCGAACGCCGCACCGAAGAGAAGCGAAAACTGGTCTAGAACCCGCAAAAACGACGACAGCAAACACGACTCTCCCTCCGCTTGCGGAGGGAGCGCCGGCGACGAAGGAGCCGGGAGGGTGGG
>JBBDMR010000150.1:24475-54024 GCA_040878225.1 Acidimicrobiia bacterium | reverse complement strand
CGAGCCGAACGCCTTCTCCTGGAGCAGTTGCAGAGCCTCGTGGTTGCGGTCGGTGAGATCGAGAAGGCTGAGAGTGGTGGTGATGTCAAAGGCGGACTCGAAGAACTGCAGGGCTGCGAGTCCAACTAGCGACGCGACAATCGACACCCCGAATGCCCAAAGCGAGGAGATCCCCACGACTTCGAGTACCGAGTCGTTGGGGCCGACGTGGAAGTACCACGACGTTGCCGCTGCGGCTACAGCGGCGGTAAAGGATGAGAGGATCACTGCATTTCGGAAGGCGCCGCGGCTGCTGACCGAAGACACAAACGGAATCGGGGCCATCGTGGCCAGCACCGCGTAGACGGAGACACCGATGTCCTGGCTGCCGACCGCGGCGAGGACTCCAACCGTGAGCGCCATGAGCACCGCGATCCGGGAGTCGAAGAGGACCGCAGTCACGAACCCAAAAGCCACTGCAGGGAAGATGTACCAGCTCATACCCGGCTCGGCGATAACAGTTCCCCGCACGGCGGCGGCAGCGAGCACAATGAGGATCCCGAGCAGCGCGACCATCCGCGGGCGAGCCCAGAACTCGAGACGGAAAGTGGCGAGGTAGAGGCCGAGGATGCCGATCAGTACGGCGACCACAGCCAGCAAGCCGCCCTCCTGCTCGACCTCCCCCACATTTGCCCCGGTGTCGCTGATGGCGTCGATGTGGAGCTGGGTGAGTGGCTGGCCTTGATCAACGATCAGCTGTCTTGCCGTGTACTCCTCGACCACATCATCGACGGCCTCAGCGCGCAGGTCCTTTTCTTGGGTGGTACGTGCTTCGTTTACGACTTCGTTGGCCTGGATCAAGGTGGCGACGATCTCCCCTGCGGCCTGGCCCGCCGCCTCATCGCGTCCGGTGTCGTCGAAGAACACGGCCGGCGGGCTGTTCCGGGCCCGTGCCCGAACAGTCAGCAGATCGTCGTTTCTCACACCCAGACCGAATTCCTGAAGGATTCTGTCGGTCACCTGCCTCTCGATGACTGTCAGCCGGAGAGGTTGGACAAGGGCGGCGCGGATCACATCGTCAGCCGCCATCATCGCAAGTGTCAGCGATGCGTCACCGGCAAGGGCATGCCCTTCGCTGATCTCGGCGGCAACCTCATCCACGACCCTCAGGTTGGGGGCGAACCCGATTGGCCTCGTCACACATTCGTCTTCAGTAGCGGGACAGGACACCAGCTCCGCAGGTCCTTCTTCGCTAAGCACGGCAAACCCGACCGGGACGTCGCTGTCTTCGACATCGGCTTTGACCACATAGTCACCCGGAGATGTTTCGTAGGACCACGCACCGCCCGGGCCGGTCATCACGGTCTCCTCGCCCGCGCCTGACGTGATGGTGACGGTGATCCGCTCCAGCCCCCGGTCAGGGTTCGCCCCTTCAGCCTCGGGGGCAAAGCTGCCGTCGCCATCGACATCGAGATAAACGACACCACTCAACACCACTGGATCGGGTGGAAGCGTCGACGTGGTCGAAGTGGCTTGGGGGTCGGTGGTCGTTGTGGTTTCCTCAGGAAGAGTCGGGACGACGGACTCCGGGGGTGGGTCGGCGACAACGGAGGCAGCCACATCGTCGAACAAATCGGTTACATCGGCTTGCACCGCTTGCTCCGCCACAGGATTGTCCTCCCAGATCGGCTCCACGCTGTCGCGGGCCGCCTGCTCGAGAGCCTCGGTTGCAACCGTGTCTACTACTTCGTTGGCGCGCTGCGCTTCGTATGGCCTGAGGGCGAGGTCGCCGACACTCAGCTCTGAGGAGTCGCTGCCCGTACCGACCGAGAGCACCCCCCACACCGCAAAAACAGTGGCGAGAAATGTGGCCCAGCGCACAACGGTGGACCGTTTCATTTCTTCGACTCGTACCTGGCGTACGCTTCGACGATCGAGGCGACGATTCGATGACGCACCACATCGCGCGACGTCAGCTCGACAAATGCCACCCCGGGAATGTCGCCCAGGATATGGCGGACCACGCCGAGACCGGATCGCCGATCGTTGGGCAGGTCGGTCTGGGTGACGTCACCGGTGATGATCATCTTGGAATTGAAGCCGAGCCGGGTCAGGAACATCTTCATTTGCTCCGGAGTTGTGTTCTGGGCTTCATCGAGGATCACACATGCGTCGTTGAGAGTCCTTCCTCTCATATAAGCGAGAGGAGCTATCTCAATAGTTCCCTTGTCGATGAGATCGAGTGTCTCTTCGGGGCCAAGCATGTCCCAGAGGGCGTCATAAAGGGGGCGAAGGTAGGGGTCGACCTTTGCGGTCAGATCGCCGGGGAGAAAGCCAAGTCTCTCGCCGGCTTCCACAGCGGGACGGGTGAGGACTATGCGGCGAACCGACCCGTTGACCAGGGCATCAACCGCCGCTGCCATCGCCAGATAGGTCTTCCCGGTCCCGGCCGGACCGATGCCGAAGGTGAGGGTGTTCTCCCTGATTGCGGCCATGTAACCCTGCTGGCCATGGGTCTTGGGACGGATCATCCGGCCCCGACCCACCGGGATGCCATCGCTCAGGACGTCGGAGGGAGAAGGCACTTCCTCACCGACCATCTTGACCACCTCGGCCACCCCGCCACTGTCCAGTGACTGGCCCTCCTGGACGAGGATGAGCAGCTCGTCGAGGACAGTACGGGCCCGTTCGACCTCGTCCCGGGCGCCACTCAAGGCGATTTCGTCACCGCGCGCGACGAAACGCACCCCCGGGAAGTGTTCTTCGATCTGGCGGAGGTGTCGATCAGCGTCTCCGAGTAGGTCGAGCATCAAATGCTGACTCGGGACGCGCAAGCGTGTTTCGGTGTGTTCAGGAAGCACAGGTACAACGCGAAAAGTGCGTCACGAACATTGTAGTGGATAACCGAGACGAGGCCAGATTTCTAGGAGTCGCGGGATACTTTCTGGCTCTCGAGCTCGAGCAGCGACGAAAGGATCACACGATCGGCAGAGCGGATCTCCGGGGACAGCGACCCGGATCTGAGGAGGTGGACGGCAGCGATGAACCGCTCGGCGATGTCGCCTTCGCCGGCGCTGATCCTGTCCAGATCGATGACGTACGAAAACTCCGGTGACACCGACATCGGGAGCAGGTCGGGAGCACTCATTCCGTAGATGTCCGCAAGCCGGACCAGGCGTTGCACCGAGATCGCCCTTTCGCCTCGCTCATAGGCTCCAACCACCGACGCCTTGAACTCGCCGTCGGTGAGCGACTCGACATCTGATAAAGACCAACCCTTTTGCCGGCGCGCGGCACGCAGCCGACTACCGAGAGCAGCACTGAACTTGTCTACCACGGACGTCTCCCTATAACCGCAGTCCCAGAGTCTATGAGATGGATCCCCACTTCGCATCCTTTCTTTTCAACGAAATCTGGCGGCTGCCACCACGGCTGCGGTCTCGACCCGCAGGATGGTGGGTCCCAGGGTCACAGCCGTGGCGTCAACGGGAACCTCGTCGTCTCCGAAACCACCTTCTGGCCCGACGGCAACAGTCCTGAAACCAGTGCTGACCGGGGAGCCGCCGGGCACGCCGACCGCGAGGGGTCGCTCCAGGGAGTCCCAGTCGACGAAACTGTCGGTGATCCCCATCAGCCAGCTGCCCCGGCTCTGCTCCAGGGCAGAAACCGCCCAGCTGCGCTGCCTTTTCAGAGGTGGGACCCTCCTGAAGCCGTGGCGGGTTGTCAGCCAGAGCAACCGCTCGATACCGAGCTCGGCGAGCTTCTCAACGAGAAATCGCACCCGGTCCCGGCTCGAAGGGGGTGCAGTTGCCACGATGAGATTCGAAGGGCGCTCGCGCCGTTCTTCGCCAGACCTCGATACGGCACCGCCGGACCAGATTCCCTGACCGAACGTCCCGGCCCCGTCGGTGTAGGTGACTTCCGACCCGTCATCGAGTCGGAGCACGCGGCCCAGATGATCAATGTGCTCGCTGCCCGCCTCCAGGGTTTCTCCTTCCCAGGGCCCGGGCAGGTAGAGGTGCGGGACGTGTTTCAAGGATCAGTGCCGGCAGGGTCGGCAGTTATGTCACCACGGATCCGGCCGAGGTCGAGAAGCAAGGTCCGCTCCTCGTCGCTGATCTCAGTTGGGATGCTCACTCCGACCCTCACCATGAGGTCTCCTCTGCCTTTTCGACCCAGGCGGGGAACTCCGAAGCCGGCGAGGCGGAGCAAGGTGCCCGGCTGGGTTCCCGGGGGAACTTCGAGAAGCTCGGTGCCGCCCTCGAGCAGAGGCACTTCACGCCTGGTCCCGAGAGTCGCCTCCACGGCGCTGATGTCCAGGCGGTGGTAGAGGTCGATGTCGTCACGCTCGTAGCGGGCATCGGGCTCGACTTGGATCTCCACCTGGAGGTCGCCGGCGCGCCCACCCCGGCCCATCGCCTCACCACGACCACTGAGCCGCAATCTGGTCCCCGTGGAAACCCCGGCGGGAATCTCCACCGTCATGGATCTCTCGCCGTACGTGACTCCACTCCCCCGGCAGTCGGCACAGGGGTCGGCGACAATCGAACCCTGACCAGAACAGTCTGGGCATTCGACGACGGTCATCATCGTTCCCACTATCGAACGGCGGGCCATCCGCACCGCTCCCGCTCCCCCGCATGTGCTGCAGGTGGAATGGCCTGCGCCATCTCTTGCACCCGAACCGCCACATGTCTCACAGGCGTAGTTGGTCTCATATGTGACGTCGACGTCGGAGCCGAATGCAGCCTGCTCCAGCGAGATGCGCACCCGGAGCAGCAGGTCGGCGCCGCGCCTCGGTCGCGATGCACTTGCACCTGACCCAAATAGCCCACCTTCGCCGAAGACCGACCGGAGGATGTCGTCGAATCCGCCGAACCCACCAAAGAGGTCGCCCAGGTCGATCGTGTCGCCCCGGTCGTAGCGTTGCCTGCGATCGGGGTTGGATAGCACTTCGTAGGCCTCGGCGGCTTCCCGGAAACGTGCGGAAGCTGCGGGATCGTCGGGGTTTGCATCCGGGTGAGTCTCCCGGGCCAGGCGCCTAAAGGCCGATTTGATATCCGCCGTCGTCGCGTCCCGGCCAACACCCAGGGTCCTGTAGTAGTCCTTCGCCATCAACCGGTGGTTTGACCGATACGGTCTTCGAGTTCCTTCGAGATCTCCTCCACGGCGGAGATGACGCTCTTGTAGTTCATCCGCATCGGGCCGATAACCCCCACCGACCCTCCGCCCCCAACCGACTCGTACGACTTGGAGACAACGGCCATATCGAGATCAACTGACGGCAGATCGCTGGCGAACTGGATCGAAGTGCCCTGCTCGGCGGCGAGAAGTGCCATAACCTCCGCTTCGCGTTCGAGGACTTCGAGCACCCTGCGCACAGCGGAGAGATCCTTCCAGACATTGGACAGCCGTTCGGTGCCACCGACAAATACTTCCGAACCTGCCGAAGCGGCGAGATGGAGGGCATCGACGAGGGTCAAGACAGCTTCCTGCACCGGGCCGGACAGCGACCGCAGCCTCTCGTCGGTCAACGGAATGTCGGCGCCCAGCGACGAGCCGACATAAGTCTCGGTGACCAGGGTCTGTGCTTCCTCCAGTTCGCTCGGGGTGACCGGTTTGCGGAGCCGGCCGCGCTGTTGTGCCACCCGGCCTCCCTCGGTCACTGCGACCAGCAGGACCTGGTCGGCGGTCACCTGCACGGCATGGATGGAACGCAATTTGTCGCCGATCAGGCCGGGGGCGACCACGACGGCGGGCAGGTCGGTGACGTCGGCGAGGAGGTCGGAAGTCGCTTTCAAGAGCTTGGAAAGCTCGAGATGGACTTCTCCGAAGAAGGTTGCGATCTTGTTCTGTGCCGCGATCCGGAGCCGGCCTTTGCTCAGATGGTCGACGTAATACCGATAAGCAGTTGCCGTGGGCACCCGACCGGCTGAAGTGTGGGGCTGCACGGCGTAACCCTCCGCCTCGAGTGCGGCAAGGTCGTTCCTGATCGTCGCTGTCGAGACCTGGAGCCGCGAGCGATCGGCCACGGCGCGGGAACTCACCGGCTCACCGGTGCGGATGTGCTCTTCGACGAGCACCCTGAGAATCTCGGACCTGCGGTCTTCAAGCATCTGTGGCCATCAGAGTATCGCCATCGGGACCCTTTTCCCCAACCTTGAGCCCGAGAACCACCCGCAACACCGCATCGCTGAGCATCGGATTTTCCACTTTCAGCCGGTCGCCGTCGGCGGACACCACCCCGGCTTCGAGGAGCCGCTGCCCATCTCCATCAGCGATGAATACACGCCCACCCGGCCCCACCGCTGCCCCGGCCGATCGCCGCAGGCCCACAAAGAGCCGGTCCAGCTCGAGATCCCAGCCGGTAAGGATCTCTTCCCCCGCCGTCGGGGATTCCCGGTTCTCGACCGCTTTCAGATATGTCTCGAGGCGCCGGAAGTTCCGGCTCCGCACGCCATCCTGAAATCGATGGGCGCCGTTGCCATAGGCCACGTACTGGCCCTGGGCCCAGACAATCGAGTTATAGACGCACTCATATCCGGGTCGAGACCAGTTGGAGACCTCATACCTGGTGAGCCCGTGCGCGTTGAGAATGGAATCGGCGATGCCGAATCGGCTGGCCTGGATATCGGGGTCGGGGGCGGGCGCACCACGGCCCACCTGCCGCCCCAGCTCGGTCCCGGGTTCGACCGTCAGGGCGTAACACGACACATGATCCGGTCCGGCCGCCACCGCGTCCTCCACCGTCGCCCGCCAGCTCCGATCCGACTCGTCAGGGCTCCCGTAGATGAGGTCGATCGAGACACTGGCGAAACCCTCGGCCCGGGCAATCGCCACCGAAGTCGAAATCTGATCAGGGCCGTGCCTCCTGCCTAACGAAAGCAGGACCGAGGTGTCGAAGCTCTGGGCACCGAACGAGACCCGGTTGAACCCTGCGGCCCGGAACGATGCGGCAGCCTCACCGGTCCAGTCCTCGGGATTGGCCTCGAGGCCGACCTCTGCAGCTTCGTTGATGCCGTGCCGGGCGCGGAGTGCTTCGAGGAAACGGTTCAGCTGATTCCCGGGGACACGGCTCGGGGTGCCGCCACCCACGTACACGGCGTCAAGAGGCCTCCATGGCCGGTCCATCCCGATCTCGGCGACGACAGCATCGCAATAGCGGTCGACGAGATCGTCTTTGCCTGCGACCACCGCGAAGTCGCAGTACGGACAGATGGCTGCGCAGAACGGGGTGTGCAGGTATGCGCCGGCCAGGTCGCCGAACGCGTCCATGTGGCTCATACCTCGAGGTCAGTCGTCATCGTCGGTGCGGAGGGCGGCGACGAAAGCCTCCTGCGGCACCTCTACCGAGCCCACCATCTTCATCCGCTTCTTGCCCTCTTTCTGACGCTGCAGCAGCTTCTTCTTCCGGCTGATGTCACCGCCGTAACACTTGGCGGTCACGTCTTTTCGCTTGGCCTTGACGGTCTCCCGAGCGATGATCTTGCCTCCGATTGCGGCCTGGATCGGGACGTCGAAGAGCTGGCGTGGGATCAACTTGCGGAGACGACCGGTCATTGTCATGCCGTAGGCCTGGGCATTGTCACGGTGCACGACTGCGGAAAAGGCATCAACCGGTTGGCCGTTGAGGAGGATGTCCACCTTGACCAGGTTGGAGACCCGGTATCCCGCAGGTTCGTAGTCGAGGGACGCATACCCTCGAGTTTTCGACTTGAGTTGGTCGAAGAAGTCGAAAACGACCTCGCCGAGTGGTATCTGGTAGTCGAGCTCGACGCGCTCTGGGCTCAGGTAGTTCATGTGCCCCACCTCGCCGCGCCGGTTGGTGACCAGCTCCATGATCGGCCCCACATATTCGCTCGGGGTGAGGATCATGGCCTTTACGTACGGCTCCTCGACCTTCTCCCGCTCGCCAGGGTCGGGCAGATCCTGAGGGCTCCTCACCTCGACCACAGTGCCATCGGTGCGGGTGACGCGATAGGCGACCGACGGGGCCGTGGTCACCAGATCGAGGTCATACTCCCGCTCGAGACGCTCCCGGACGATCTCCATATGGAGGAGACCGAGGAAACCGCACCTGAAACCGAAACCGAGCGCCTTGCTCGTCTCCGGTTCGAACACCAATGACGCGTCGTTGAGCCGTAGCTTCTCCAGAGCCTCGCGCAACTTCTCGAAGTCGTCCCCCTCGGTCGGGAACATCCCGGAGAACACCATCGGGCTTGGCTCCGCGTAGCCGTGCAGCGGTTTGACGGCGCGAACGGAGGCGTCGGTCACCGTGTCGCCTACCTTCACCCGGTCGATTTCCTTGATCCCGGTGATCAGATATCCCACCTCGCCGGCGCCAAGTGATTTCCTCTCGTTTGCCCTCGGGGTGAGGACGCCGATCTCGGTTGCCTCGTGGTTCTCCCCGGCAACCATGAAGCGAATCTTCTGGCCGGATGCAATGGCACCGTCGACCACCCTTATGTAGCAAACCACCCCCCGATACGCGTCGTAGTAGGAGTCGAAGACGAGGGCGCGCAAAGGGGCGTCAGGGTCGCCGTTGGGCGGTGGGACCGACTTGACTAGGACCTCGAGCAACTCTTCGACACCCTCGCCGGTCTTTGCCGAGAGCCTGACCACTTCGTCGGGATTGCCGCCGATGATGCTGACCATCTCCTCGGCCACCCGGTCAGGGTCGGCCGCGGGGAGGTCGATCTTATTGATGGCGGGAATCACCTCCAGACCGGCCTCGATTGCCATGTAGGCGTTGGCCAGGGTCTGGGCCTGCACTCCCTGCGACGCGTCGGTGAGGAGCAGGGCGCCTTCACATGCGGCGAGCGAGCGCGACACCTCATAGGAGAAGTCGACGTGGCCGGGGGTGTCGATGATGTTGAGGATGTAGTCCTCACCCGCCCTGGAGCGATACTCCAGCCGGACCGTCTGCGCCTTGATAGTGATGCCCCGCTCCCGTTCGAGGTCCATCGAGTCGAGCAACTGCTCGCGCATGTCGCGTGCGCTGACGGTCCCGGTTCGCTCGAGCAGGCGATCGGCCAGGGTCGACTTGCCGTGGTCGATATGGGCGATGATTGAGAAATTTCGGATGCGCGACTGAATGGTTCACTACCAGGTGGGGTCGGGCCATTGTACCTTGATCGAGCGCTCTGCTAATCTTCGCCACCGGCGATCGGACTATCGGAAGACCGCCAATCCCTCTTCAATCGGTTTTGACGCGAAACGAGTTTTAGACATGGCCAACATCAAGTCCCAGGAAAAGCGAAATCGGCAAAACGTCGTCCGTCGCGATCGCAATAAGTCGGTGACGAGCGACCTGAAGACCGCGATCAACAAGGTGCACGCCGCTGCTGAAGCCGGTGAGCCCACCGCAGAGCTGATCCGCCAGGCCCAGCGCAAGATCGACGTCGCCACCACCAAAGGCGTGATCCCCAAAAAGACCGCCGACCGTAAGAAGTCACGCCTCGCCAAGCTGACCTCCTCCTGAACCAACCCTTCGCCGTCAGGCGATCAGTGCGCCCCTACGGGGTGCACTTTTCTTTATCCATACCACCGACAGAGGGCAACGGTGAGGCGCTCCAGTGTGACCCGGTGGGTCACTTCCGGCTGTGACTTGATCACGCGGTCAGCCCGGACCAGAGCGTCCTGAGCCATGCGCAAGGAGGACTCCCGCACTTTCCCCCTCGTCCGCCACATCCGATTCAAGGCACTGTCGGACGATCTGCCACCGACCCACTCTCTGAAGGTCTCCTCATCCGGCGCCGCTGCGGCAAGGGCGCGGCGCCTGAGGTCGCCTTCCACAGCAGCGAGGTACACAAGAGGATGGCCGTGGACGAGGAAATCGGAGAGACGGCGCAATGCCTCGCCGACGTTTCCTTTCGAGATCGCATCGGTGATATGCCAGGCGGGCTCGTCGGGGCGGTTCCGGAACCAGTCGAGAACCAGGTCCCGGGTGATCCTCCCCCCGTGCTCTGCAAGCTGATCTAGTGCCTGTCCGGTCGCGGCGGTGTCGGTTCCGAACCTCTGGAGGAGAGCCTCCCGGGCCGGCGCGTCGATAGTCATGCCGCGCCGCTTGATCTCGGCGCCAAGCCACTCCCCTGCCTGTCTCTCCCACATTTTCTGGACCGAGAGCTTCGAACCGAGGTCCTTGGCGAGAGTGGCAATGGCTTTGACCGGAGAGCCGGTCACGGCGAGGACAAGGTGGACCGATTTGAGATCGGCGGCGCGCACCAGCGCCTCGAGAATCTCCACCTCGCCAACCTGAAGGTTTTCGGCGTCGACGAGCGCGAGACCGCCGGAGTCGCCGAACAGCGACCCCGATTGGAGCAGGGGGACCATGGGCTCGAGCTCGGCGCGAAGCGTGCCGTCGCCAGGTTCGCCGGCGCCGCGGCCGGGGACATCGATCCGGACGATTTCCTGGCGTTCGACATGGTGGGCGGCAAAGAACTCTTCGGTGGCGTCGAGCATCTGCTTGCGCTCACCCGGCCCCGAGTTGGAGGGTGCGGTGACGAGTAGGAGTGACACGGTCTGACAGTACCTCAGATCGCGCGGCCGAAAAGCCTGGCCAGATCGCATGCCACGGCCACGTCGTGGACCCTGATGATGTCGGCACGGTGTTCGAGGGCGAGTGAGATGTAGGCGACAACCCGGTGAAAGTCCCGCTTGCGGGGAATCGGGATCAGCACCGGTTTTCCCAGGATGTGCAACTCTGCAGAGGAGGCGATCACCTCGAGCTGCATCCGGGTGTAGGCCTCATAGTCGCCCCGGTAATTGAGAGCGATCCCCGGGTCGAGAATCACATTGCTGATGCCGGCAGCTTCCAATTCGGCGAGGAGACCACGGAAGGAATCGGCAGTCAATTTCGCCTTGTCGCCGGTGATTTCGACGGTGTCGACATCGTGAGGGTTGGCGCCCTCCACGTACACGGCAACCGCCGCAGCACCGTACCGCACCACCACCTCGCGCATATCCGGGTCTTTGAGGCCCCCGGTGTCGTTGACGATGAGCGCTCCTGCGTCGAGAGAAGCTGCGGCAACTTCGGGCTTCCAGGTATCGATTGCCACGATGTGGTCCTCGGCGACAAGCGCCTCGATCATCGGCACCACCCTGGAGACCTCGTCCGCGACATCGATCGTCTCGTTGTCGTAATGCGAGGATTGGCCCCCGAGATCGATGATGGTTGCGCCCCAGTTCCGGTACCGATCGGCCATCAGGAGAGCATCATCAACAGTTACGGCCACCGTGTGCACGTTCTTCGAGTCCGGCGAGGCGTTGATCACGCCCATGACGTAGGTGACCTCTCCAAGGGGAAGTGTCGTTGGTCCAAGCTGGAGGTCGCTCATCGCCCTGCAGTCAAGCACCCCCGGCTGACAAGATTCTGTTGGTGTCATCCGGCAAGGTCGACCACGACCGTTCCGTCGACATCGGTCCTCTGCACCACTGCCCCGGAAGTCTCCAGGACATCGATCACCCACGGGACAGGATGGCCGAAGTCGTTGGTCCCGACCGATATCACCGCCAAGTCGGCCCCTGTCGATGAGAGCCAGTCAGGGTCCGAAGTGCCGCCACCGTGATGGGGAACCTTGAGGACATCGACATCCAAACCATCCAGTTCGGCCTGGGCCACGACTTCGATATCGCCGCTGAGCAGCATGGTCCTTGCCGGCCCGGTCAATAGGAGCACCATCGATTGGTCGTTGGGAGAGGCGTACCTGCGCTCGGGCCCGAGAACCTGGATTTCAACGGATCCGAGAATCGCCCGGGCGCCCATCGCGGGTTGGAGGACCGGTATGCCGAGCCGGATCGCCTCGGCAATGAAGCGGTCGCCTGAAGGGGTCTGGTGGGGTGCGCTCCGCTCCCAGATCTCCCCGATCCCGATTCTCCCCGGGAGCGCTTCGAGGCCCCCGGCGTGATCGGCGTCGCCGTGGGTCATCACCACCAGGTCGAGGTGCCTCACGCCGAATTCCCTGAGCCGATCGATGAGCAGTGGTTGCTCGCGGCCTCCATCGACGAGGGCATATCGTCCCTCTCCCCCGGCGATGAGGATGGCATCGCCCTGGCCGATGTCGAGCACGGCGACCTCACCGGCGTCGAGTCGTGTGGATCCGGGAAGCACGATGATGACGAGGGCTCCGGCCGCCAGGAGCGCGACCACCTCCGGGGACCGACGCCACATCCGCGCCCCGATTGGAACGAGCCCGGCCCAGACGATGAAACCGATCCAGCCGACCTGTGGCCAACCGGCCGACATGTGCGAGATGTCGATGACCAAAGACGCGACCCATTCCCCGGGGATGAGGGCGAGTGTCGGCCCGGAGACCGCGACAATCCCCAGCAAGGTGGCGATGGTCACCAGCGGAGCGGCAACCAGGTTGCTCAAGGGGCTGAGGAGCGGGATCGACCCGAAGTGCCAGAGCAGGAGCGGCGCGACCGCCAACTGGGCTCCGAGAGTGATGGCCAGAGCGCGGCGAATCTTGCCGGACACACCGGGCCATCTCGCCCCGGCGACCACACCGCATGTGGCCATAACCGACAGCTGAAACCCGACGCTGCGGATCAGCCACGGGTCGTGGGCAAGCACCGCTATCGACGCGAGCGCGATCACCTGCCACACCTCGAAAACGACGTCGAGCAGGCGTCCGGCCAGGACGAGAGCCGCCATCGCCGACGCCCGGACCACGGACGGCTCGTAGCCTGTGGCAACTACAAACAAGGGCAGCGCGAGCAGTCCGGCAACGGCGCGGCGTTTCGGGCCGATGCCCAGTGGAAGCGTCACCGCGGCGACAAAACCGAGGAACAGGGCGACATTGCTCCCACTCACGGCGACGAAGTGAGACAGTCCCGCCTTGCGCATGGACTCGACTGTCACTTCGCTGAGCCCTGAGGTCTCCCCCACCAGAAACCCCGCCAGGAGGCTTCTCGCCTCGTTGTCTCCGGACAGGCGCCCGACGACATGGTGGCGGACCAGGGCTCCCCCGCGCAGGTAGAGCCCCGCAGGGAGGTCGGTCTGAGTCATTTCGTCGATGGCGACGATCTGGCGTGGCCGTCCCCCGACGTTGGTGACATCTTCGGTGACCAGCCCGTCGAAGTGATAGACGTCTCCGGCGTGGCCCGAAAAGGCGCCAAGGTCGACGAACACGCTGACACCGTCGATCTCCCCCAGCGCCCAATTCCCGTAAGGTCCATCCCGTGCGTCGGTGGCGAGGACCAGCTCCGAAGCCAGTTCGCCTTCCGGGAGCATCGGTTCGGGCCACAGTATGGGTGGGGCAGCCACCAGCGCAGCCACCAGAATTGCCAGGACTTTGCCCCGGGCGAGTAGTGCTACTCCGGATGCGGTGAGCACGGCCCAACCCGGGTTCCAGCCAGTCACGGTGAATGCGGCCACCGCGGCAACACCCGCATTGACCAGCCAGGGGCGTGAATGCAGCGGGAGCACTCCGGGGAGGGCACTCACGGTGGCCTGATCAAATCCGTGATCGAGGCGAGACGGGTCTCGCCGATTCCGGGAACGTCGAGCAGGTCCTCCACCGACTCGAACCGGCCGACTGTCTCTCGAAGGGCCACGATCCTGCCCGCAAGCACCGGGCCCACTCCGGGAAGTTTCTGCAGCTCGGTCTCGTCCGCCGTGTTGATGTCGATGAGCCCATCGCCCGGGGCGCTGCCTCCGCCGTCATCGGCTTCTGAGGGCCCCGGTACCTGTAGTTGATCTCCTTCGAATACGGGCCGAGCCAGGTTGATGAGGTCGAGCCTTGCCCCTTCCCGGGCACCGCCGGCGGCCTCGATGGCGGCGATGGCGAGAGAGCCCTCGCTCACCCACACCACGCCCGGCGAGGTGACCCAGCCGGAGACATGAACGGGCACAACCGCTGAATCGATCGCCTCGGGTGCATCCTGCAGCGGAGGCCCCTGGACCGGAGGCAACCCGGCGTTGACACCGAAGAGTCCGCCCACTGCGGCGCCGATTACCGCGAGACCGACCACCACCGCCCTGTCTTTAGGTACTCTCCCCATCACCTCCCATAGATACAAGGCTCGAAGGCGGTGGTTAACCCCCATGGGACAGGCAAAGATCGAAACCAGTCAGTTCCGGGTGACACCCGACACCTCGGTGTCACTGGACAACCATGACCCCGACTCGAAAGCTGGGTTCGAAGAGGGGAAGAAGGTCGGGAAGCGGGCTCTGCCTGCACTCAACAACGAGCTGTCAGCACTCCAGAAGAGGCTGTGGGCCGAGTCGAATCAGAAGTTGCTGCTGGTACTCCAGGCTACCGACACCGGCGGCAAGGACGGGACGATCCGCAACGTGTTCACCGGGGTGAACCCGCAGGGAGTCAAGGTGCACCCCTTCGGAAAACCGACCGAAGAAGAACTGGCTCACGATTACCTGTGGAGGATCCACCATCACACTCCAGAGAACGGTCGGATAACGGTGTTCAACCGATCCCACTACGAGGATGTACTGGCTGTCAGAGTTCGAGAACTGGTTCCGCCGGAGAGGTGGGAGAAGCGATACCGGCACATCAACGAATTCGAACGGATGCTCGCCGATGAGGGCACCCGAATCGTAAAGGTGTACCTCAACATCAGCAGGGAGGAACAGAGAGAGCGTCTCGAGGCACGTCTCGACGATCCGGACAGGAACTGGAAATTCAACAAGTCCGACCTCGACGACCGTGCCTTGTGGGGCGTTTTTCGGGAGGCCTACGAGGCGATGCTGTCCCAGACATCCACCCCACACGCCCCCTGGTACGTTGTCCCCGCCAACCGGAAGTGGTATCGAAACCTGGTGGTGTCACAGATCCTCGTCGACACCCTCAACGAGATGGACCCCCGGTACCCCGACCCCGAGGAGGACCTGGACGGGGTTGTTGTGACGTAGTCAGCCGGAGAAACTTCTCGATATCTCGCGCGCCTCTACCTCGGCTTCGATCGCGAGATAAGCCTCCCGGTGGGTGGCCCCGGTGATCCGGGCCACCAGGTACTGCCGCAGGTACGAAGTGAGGAAACGACGTGATCCCCGCTCCTGCCACTGGCGGGCGTGGACCATCTCGTGCATGAGAAGAGCCGTGAGTTCCCGTCCTCCCCGCTCCAGGACCGCAGGGTCAACGAAGATACGCTTCCCGATAGTCATTGCACCGGTTCCCTTCGCCCACAGCTTCCTCATGAGCCGTGGGGCGGACAGCACCGTCACGGTCTCAGGAGTGACAGGTTGGATCCGGACCAGGTAGTCGGGACTGAGCGCGGTCCCGACGAACCGGGCCGCCGGAAGTCTCATCAGCCGACCACGATGTTGACCAGATTCGGCTCGCGCACGATCACCTTCCTGATCTCCTGGCCATCGATCCACTGCTGGACCTTCTCCGCCGACACTGCGAGCCGCTCGGCTTCGGAGGCGGCGATGTCCGAGTCGACCTCGATCCGGTCGCGTAGTTTGCCGTTCACCTGAACCACCATGGTCACCTGGGACCGCTCGACCAGCTTCGGGTCCCAAGCGGGCCACGACTCGAGTGCCAGCAGCGTCTCGTGGCCCGTCAGCTCCCACAGCTCGTGGGCGATGTGCGGCGCCATCGGCGAGAGCATTTTCATGAGGATCTCGGTCACTTCGACAAAAGCCTGCCTGGGTATTCCGCTGCGCGCCTGATCGACGAGATCATTGGTGACCGTCATCAGCGGCGGGATCGCTGTGTTGAAATGGAAGCTGTCGATGTCCTCGGTGATTTTCTTCACCGCCCGGTGAGCGTCGGCTACCAGCTCCGACGCGTCAGCCGATTCGTCGAACCGGTCGGTCTCGGTGACGACGCGCCAGAGGCGGTCGAGAAAGCGCAGGGTGCCGTCGACCCCGTTGGTGTCCCAGGCGGCGTCGTCGGTGGGCGGGCCCATGAACAGGTGGTAGAGGCGGAGGGCGTCGGCGCCGTGCGACTCGAACAGGTCGAGGGGGTCGACCACGTTCCCCTTCGACTTCGACATCTTCGCTCCGTCGAGAGTGATCATCCCCTGGGTGAAGAGACGCGCAAATGGCTCCTCGACGCCGGAGAGACCCATGTCGTAGAGCACCTTGGTGATGAACCTCGCGTACAGCAGATGGAGGACTGCATGCTCGACGCCGCCGATGTACTGGTCAACCGGCATCCAGTAGCTTGCCGCCCGTGGGTCGAAGATCTGCTCGGAGTTGCGCGGGTCGGTGAAACGGAAGAAATACCACGAAGAGTCCACGAAGGTGTCCATCGTGTCGGTTTCCCGCCGGGCAGCACCCCCGCAAGCAGGACAGGTGGTGTTGACCCACTCCTCAACCGCCGCAAGTGGCGATTGGCCCTTCGGGGCGTAGTCGAGGATGTGGGGCAGGACGACCGGAAGATGGTCTTCGGGCACCGGGACCATCCCGCACCCGTCACAATTGACCATCGGGATCGGTGAGCCCCAATAACGCTGACGGGAGATCAGCCAGTCCCGGAGCCGGTATTGGACCGTGCCCTCGCCGATGCCTTCAGCCTCCAGCCATTCGATGATTGCGGCAATCGCATCGTCGCGCTCGAGTCCGTCGAGGAAACCGGAGTTGATGGTCACACCATCGCCTGTGTAGGCCTCTCCATCGAAGTCATCGGGTGGTTGCACCGTCCTGATGATCTCGATGCCGTATTTGGCTGCGAATTCCCAGTCGCGTTGGTCCTGGCCGGGGACCGCCATTATCGCCCCCGTCCCGTATCCCATGAGAACGTAGTCGGCGATGTAGATCGGTACCTGGCGGCCGTCGACAGGGTTGATTGCATGGTGGCCGATGAACACCCCGGTCTTGTCCGTACTCGCCATCCGCTCGACATCGCTGGAACTCCCGGCCTTGCGGATGTAGGCCCGGGCTTCTTCCTCCTGCCCGGTGCCGCTGATCAATTCCTCGACCAGCGGATGCTCCGGTGCCAGCACAGCGAACGTCATCCCGAAGATGGTGTCGGGCCGGGTGGTGAAGACCTCGAAGGAATGATCGGTGCCCGCCACCCGGAGCCCGAAGCTGGCGCCCTGGGATCGGCCGATCCAGTTGCGTTGCATGGTGCGTACCCGCTCCGGCCACTCATCGAGAGTCTCGATATCTTGCAGCAGCCGCTCGGTGTAGTCGGTGATCTTGAAGAACCACTGGGCCAGGTTCCGTCGCTCGACCTCGGCACCGCAGCGCTCGCAGTGCCCGTCGACTACTTGCTCGTTGGCGAGGACGGTCTGGTCGCGGGGACACCAGTTGACCTGTGCCTCGCGCTTGTAAGCGAGCCCGCGGTCGAAGAGCTGAAGGAACAGCCACTGGTCCCAGCGGTAGTACTCCTGGGAGTGGCTGGCCAGCTCGCGGGTCCAGTCGTACATCGAACCCAGTTGCTTCACCTGACGGGTCATCGTGGCGATCTGCGCTTCGGTGTTCTCTTTGGGATGGACGCTGGTTTCGATCGCTGCGTTCTCCGCTGGCAGCCCGAAGCTGTCCCATCCAAGCGGAGAGAGGACGTTGAACCCCGCCATGGTCTTGTACCGGGTGAGGAGGTCACCGAAGGTGTAGTTGCGGACGTGGCCCTGATGCAGTGCTCCGGACGGGTAGGGATACATGCACAGGTTGTAGAACTTGGGCCTGGTCGTGTCGACCGCAACCTCGAAGACTTTTTCCGACTCCCAACGAGCCTGCCATTTCGCTTCTATCGCCTTGTGGTCATATGCCATGAATCGCACAGGGTAATAGGCATTTTCCGATGGGAATGCCTTGCCCGCATCCCGAGAAACCTGACACGAAAATGTGCTGAGGAGGCATGGACATAGGCGTAACGTCACCAAAATCAGTAGCGTTGCCGATGTGCCCCGGCCAGCCGGGAGCACATATTCCAAATATGGAGGAAGAAATATATGAAACGAATGCGATGGTTAGCCCTCGTTTCGGTCCTCGCCCTTGTTATCGCAGCTTGCGGTGGCAACGGCGTAGACGAAACGACTACCAGCGCTGGTGAGACCACGACGACAGGGGATGGCGGGACGACCACATCGGTCGAGCCCGACGCCGGTTTCGAGGGTCTCACACTCGATTCGGGAGGCTGCGGCCGCGAGCTCGGATGGGACAACGAGGACGGGACACCGGCAACTTATGACGGGCGTGTGAACACAATCACCGCCGTCGACGAGTACACCGTGGAGTTCGCACTTTGTGGTCCGCATCCTGCGTTCCTCGCCCAGATCGCCTTCGGAGTCTTCGGCATCCAGCCGGAAGAGCACCTCGAAGCAACTGGTGGTGCACCGCTCCGCAACCCGATCGGGACCGGCCCATACGTCTTGAGAGAATGGGTCAGTGGTGACTCGGTCGTTTACGAACGATTCGACGACTACTACGGAACTGCCGCACCGCAACAGACCGCCGTCCTCAAATGGGCGACGGAGAGTGCAGGGCGTCTTCTCGAGCTGCAGTCCGGAACGGCCGACGGAATCACCTTCCCCGGTACGGAAGATCTCGAGACAATCGAGAACGACCCGAACATGGTGCTGATCGACAAGCCTGAGCCGAACATCTTCTATATGGGCTTCACCAATACCTTCCCGCCGTATGACGACGTCAAGGTGAGGCAGGCGATTGCGCTTGGCATCGACCGGCAGCGGATCATCGACACCTTCTATCCCGAAGGTTCCGAGACCGCTTCACACTTCACTCCGTGCTCGGTTGAGAACGGTTGTGAGGGTGAGTCGTGGTACGAGTTCGATGTCGCAGCCGCACAGGCCCTTCTTGCTGAAGCAGGATTGGCCGATGGCTTCGAGACCTCGATCTACTACCGCGATGTGACACGTGGATACCTGCCAACTCCCGGCGATGTCGCAGCCGACATCCAGGCCCAGTTGGCCGAGAACCTGAATATCACAGCCGAAGTTGTGGTGATGGAGTCTGGTGAGTTCATCCAGTCCTCATCTGCAGGTGCGCTAGAAGGGATCCATTTGCTGGGATGGACGGGTGACTACCCGCACATCACCAACTTCTTGGACTTCCACTTCGCAGAGTCGAACACACAGTTCGGTGATGCGTTCCCGGAGATCTTCGAGCCGCTCGCAGAAGCGTCGCAGCTCGCCGATCCGGCCGAGGCCGCCCCGCTGTACGAGTCAGCGAACAACGCCATCAAGGAACTGATCCCGATGGTCCCGGTCGCACACTCGGCAGCGTCGTTTGCGGCAGCAGCCGACGTGCAGGGCGCATACGCCCCGCCGTGGGGATCGGTCATGTTCAACCTGTGGGACAACGGGACGGACACCCTGGTCTTCGTGCAGGGAGCGGAACCGATTTCGCTTTACTGCGCCGATGAGACCGATGGTGAGTCGCTCCGGGCATGTGCCCAGGTGGTGGAGGCTCTCTACTCATACGACACAGAAGGCAACACTCAGCCTCAGTTGGCTGAAGAGTGTGTGCCGAACGAGGACCTGAGCGTCTGGACCTGCTCACTCCGTCAGGGAGTGCTTTTCCACGACGGTTCGACCTTCGACGCCAATGACGTCGTTGCGTCGTTCACCGCGGGACTCGACGCATCCAGCCCGTTGCATACTGGTAATAGTGGTGTTTTCGAGTACTACTCATACCTGTTCAATGGTCTGATCAATCCGGCAGAGCCGACCGGCTAGAGCCGAGTTACGATCGATCGAGAGGGAGACGCCACGGCGTCTCCCTCTCGTCTACCCTCCGCGACTACTAGATGATCTCCTACCTGGTTCGGCGAATTCTGTTTGCGATCCCCGTATTGATCGGGATCGTCGTCGTCGTCTTCTTTCTCATCAGGGCAATCCCGGGCGACCCCTGCACTTCGCTGCTCGGAGAACGTGCTACCGCCGAGGCCTGTGAGCGCTTCAATGAAGCCAACGGCCTCAATGAGCCGATTTTTGTCCAGCTCGGCATCTACATGAAGAACATCGTCACCTTCAACCTCGGCGAGTCGGTCCGGTTCTCCAGACCGGTCAATCAGCTACTCATCGAGCGCCTCCCGCTCACCGTGGAATTGGCGTTCACTGCGTTAGTCCTCGCCGTCGCCATCGGAGTCCCGATGGGTGTTCTCGCCGCCCGCAAGCACAACACCGTGATTGACACCGGCACGATGGCAATTGCCAATATCGGGGTCTCCATGCCCGTCTTCTGGCTGGGGCTGATGTTGGCCTATCTCTTTGCCATCGTGTTCCAGGGCACCTTCCTGCAGTTGCCACCCAGCGGGCGGTTGTCGCCGGGCCTGTTCTCTATCCCGTACTACGAAGCTTGGGGATGGGAGTTGACACCTGACACGCCATGGGCGACCTTCAACGAATTCACGGGGAATTTCGTCATTCTCAATTCCCTGATCACCGGCAACTGGAAGATCTTCTGGGACGCGGTGAAACACATGATCCTCCCGGCGGTTGCCCTGTCCACGATCCCTCTCGCAGTGATCGCCCGGATCACGCGTTCCTCTCTTCTCGAGGTCATGGGCAAGGACTACATTCGCACTGCACGGGCGAAAGGGGCCCGGGAAAAGACGGTCGTCCGTGGCCACGCATTGCGCAACGCACTGCTGCCGGTGGTGACCATCATCGGGCTGCAACTGGGTGCCCTGCTCGGTGGAGCAGTGCTGACCGAGACCGTCTTCAACCTCGCCGGAGTGGGCCGCGCTCTCTTCGATGCCATAACCGGTCGCGACTATGCAATCGTGCAGGGCTTCACCGTGATCATCGCCGGCGGGTATGTCCTGGTCAACCTGCTGGTGGACCTCTCGTACGCCTGGCTCGACCCGCGGATCAGATTGCAATGACCGAAGAGCACAGCGGCATTCCGGGTGAGAGGGGGAAGGTCTCGAGCGAGGAAGCCCTCTCCATCCTCGAAGAGCAGGTGGCAGGGCCCGAGCGCCTCTTCGAGAGCCCGATGTCGCAGTGGCGCCTCGCTATGCGCCGGTTCCGGGAGCGAAGGAGCGGGATGATCGGACTGGGGATTGTCGTGTTTCTCATTCTGGTGGCGATCTTCGCCCCGGTGCTCGCGCCGTATGAACCAAACCAGGTGCTGATCGGCAGGGAAGACATCCGGCCCAGAGATCCACCCTGCATTCACGTCCTCGGCTGCGACGAAGAGACCCCGCAGCACATCCTCGGAGTCGACGGAAACGTTAGAGACGTGTTCTCGAGGGTCATCTTTGGTTCGCGAGTCAGCCTCAGCCTCGGGTTCTTCACGGTCACACTTGCCCTCGTCGTCGGGGTGACCATCGGCGCCATCGCCGGCTACAAAGGAGGTTGGCTCGACAACGTCCTCATGCGGTTGATGGACGTCATCCTCGGATTTCCCTCGCTGCTGCTCGCCATTGCGATTGTCATGGTGCTGGGGCGAGGACTGCAGAACGCCCTGCTGGCCATCGCGGTGGTGACCATGCCGCAATACGCCCGCGTCATGCGGGCCCAGGTGCTGGCGATCAAGGAGAGCGACTTCGTCGCGGCGTCGCGGGCTCTTGGCGCAACGCCCAGGAGGATTCTGCTCAGGCGTGTCGTGCCGAATGCGATGACCCCCATCGTTGTCCTGGCGACTCTGGGAGTAGCCACCGCCATTCTCGAAGCAGCCGGTCTCTCTTTCCTCGGCCTGGGCGCCCAACCTCCCCTTGCCGAGTGGGGGACGATGCTGGCGCAAGAGCGGAACAATGTGTTTACCTCGCCGCACCTCGTTTTCTTCCCCGGTCTTGCCATCATGATCACAGTCCTCGGTTTCAACCTGATGGGCGACGGCATGCGCGACGCCCTCGACCCCACTCTGAACAAATGAGCGCATTGCCAGCAGAGAACCCGATCGATACCGACGTTCCCCGGCCCGCTCCGGCAGGCGAGGTCCTGCTCGAGGTCAAAGGCCTGAAGACACACTTCGACACCCGCGACGGAGTGGTCAAAGCCGTCGACGAGGTCGACCTCACGGTGAACCGGGGCGAGGTACTCGGCGTGGTCGGCGAATCGGGATGCGGCAAATCGGTGATGTCGCTTTCGATCATGGGCCTGGTTCGGCCTCCAGGAGAGGTGGTGGCCGGCGAGATCCTCTTCGACGGCCAGGACCTGGCGCAGATGAAGAAGGAGAAAGTCCGCAAGCTACGGGGTGAGAACATCTCGATGATCTTTCAGCAGCCCGGATCGGCGCTGAACCCGGTGTACCGGGCCGGTGCTCAGATCAAAGAGGTCTTCGAGCTGCACCGCGACTGGTCCGACGAGGTCGAGGACGAGAAGGTGGTCGAGATGCTCGCCAAGGTGGGTATCCCCGATCCCAAGGTACGGGCCAGGGCATACCCCCATGAGCTGTCAGGTGGCATGGCGCAGAGGATCATGATCGCCATGGCGCTTGCCTGTCAGCCGGAGTTGCTGATTGCCGATGAGCCGACCACCGCTCTCGACGTGACGATCCAGGCCCAGATCCTCGACCTGATGCGCGGCCTGCAGAATGATTTGAATACTGCGGTGATCCTGATCACCCACGATCTCGGGGTTGTGGCCGAAATGGCAGACCGGGTGGCGGTGATGTACGCCGGCGAGATCGTCGAGGAGACCGACGTCCGCACGATCTTCAAACAGCCCCTGCATCCCTACACGAAGGGGCTGATCGGGTCGATCCCGGTCCTCGGAGATCTCAAGAAGAACCTGGCGACCATCCCCGGTGTGGTTCCCTCCCTGATCGATCTCCCCCAGGGTTGCCGATTCGCCAGCCGTTGCACCGCCCGGGTGGAGAATGGCCTCGAGATCTGCCTCGTTCGCAAACCACACCTGATCGAGCACGCCGCGGGACACAAGGTGCGATGCTGGCTGTACGAGGACCACCCCGACATGGAGCCGGACAGTGGCTGAGAACCTCGTCGAGATCCGCGATCTGGTCAAGCAGTTCCCGGTCAAAGGGGGCCTGTTGCAGCGGGTGGTCGGTCAGGTCAACGCCGTTGCCGGTGTCGACCTCGACATCCGCAAGGGTGAGACGCTGGGCATGGTCGGCGAGTCCGGGTGCGGCAAGACGACGCTGGGCCGGATGCTGGTGCGCCTTCTCGAGCCGACGAGCGGGACCATCCAGTTCGACGGAAACGACATCACCCACCTCAACGACAGACAGTTGAAGCCTTTCCGGAAACGGGTCCAGATCATCTTCCAGGACCCGTTCACCTCGCTCGACCCTCGCACCCAGATCGGCGAGTCGATCGCCGAAGGTCTCCGGCTCCATGGTGTGGACGATCGTGACGAGCGACACGAGCGGGTCACCGAGATGCTCGAACTCGTCGGCCTTCGCGAATCCCATGTCGGGCGTTATCCCCACGAGTTCTCCGGTGGCCAGCGCCAGCGGATCGGCATCGCCCGGGCGCTGATCCTCAAACCCGACCTGGTGGTGGCTGACGAGCCCGTTTCGGCCCTCGACGTGTCGGTCCAGGCCCAGGTGCTCAATCTGCTCAAAGAGTTGCAGTCCGAGCTCGACCTCACCCTGCTCTTTATTGCCCACAACCTCGCCGTTGTCGAGCACATCTCCGACCGGGTGGCGGTGATGTACCTGGGTCGGATCGTCGAGATCACCGACTGCGACAGCCTCTACGCAAACCCGCTCCATCCCTACACCGAGGCGCTGCTTTCGGCAATACCCATCGCCGACCCCGACCGGCCCCGGACCAGGCAGATCCTCCAGGGTGAGATCCCCTCACCTCTCAACCCGCCACCCGGCTGTCACTTCCATCCCCGCTGCCCCATCGCCAGGCCGGGGCTGTGTGACGTCGAGGCTCCAGGTTTGATGCCGGGCCCGGGAGAAGAGGACCATCTCGCCGCCTGCTGGTTACGTGCCGGCGACCGTGTCATCGCCGGAGTCTGAACCAAGACACCTCCGGTTTGCACAGTGCACGGGGTTGCGTAATCCGACCCCTCCTGCACAGTGCAGATGCGATTAACCCTGCATTGTGCACCAGGGTGCGGAAACCGAGCCGTGTTGCACAGTGCAGGAGGAGCCGGGTTTAGGGGATGGCGCGTCGACAGGTATCTTCAGGTCCATGGAACGTATCGGAGTGATTGGCGGCGGGCTCATGGGCTCGGGTATCGCCGAAGTGTGTGCAAGGGCGGGAAGCAACGTGATCGTCCACGAGATCAATGCCGAGGCCGCCGAAGCGGCACTGGGGAGAATCCAGATATCGCTGGCGAGGGCCGTGGAGCGGGAGAAGCTGGACGAAGCCGGCCGGGACGACATCCTCTCCCGGATCGATATCTCTACCGATATCTCCGAACAGGCCGACCGCCAGCTGATCATCGAGGCGGCCACCGAGAACGAGAAACTGAAGAAGGAGATCTTCGGCGAGCTCGACCGGGTGACCGGCCCGGATGCGATCCTCGCATCGAACACATCCTCGATCCCGATCACCCGTCTGGCGGCAGCGACGGAAAGGCCCGGGAAGGTGGTGGGCCTCCACTTCTTCAACCCGGTGCCGGTGATGGCCCTCGTGGAACTGGTGACGACGGTGCTCACCGACGACGGCACCGCCGAGACGGTTGCCTCCTATGCCGAATCGCTGGGTAAGACCGTGATCAGGGCGAAGGATCGTGCCGGATTCATCGTGAACATGCTGTTGATCCCCTACATGATCGGTGCCGTGCGCATGTTCGAGGCCGGGTTCGCGTCCGCCGAGGACATCGACACCGGGATGAAGCTGGGTGCCAACCACCCGATGGGGCCGCTGGAACTAACCGACTTCGTCGGTTTGGACACCACGAAGTTCGTAGCCGATGTGCTGTTCGAAGAGTTCAAAGATCCCGCGTACGCCTCTCCCCCACTGCTCACCCGGATGGTCGAGGCAGGCCTCCATGGCCGCAAGTCAGGCCGCGGCTTCTACGACTACAGGTGATCCAGCATGGTGACTAGAGATGAGCTAACACCTCATCGAGGTCGGCGTGGTCGCCGGCAAATTCTTCGAAGTCTTCGTAGCGGAGGTCGTCGCCAGGGCCGATGACCAGGGTCGCTCCCAGCTGGAAGGGGCGTCGCCCGGCGTTGTGCTGTCGGGCCCCTTTGGCCACGGCCCGCGTCCCTGCCACAAGTTGGCGTGGGCTTACCAGCGAGAGCTTTTTGAGGGTGCCGGTGCCCACCAACTCCGCTGCTGATCCGTCCTCGTCGAGGAGCACCTCGAATGGAACCGATTCATCCTCGATGAACGCCTGCGCATAGCGACGCCCGCCGGTACCTATCGCGGTAACGTCCGCCCCGGCCGCAAGAATCTCCTGATATCTCTCACGGACCTGACCGGCCCGTTCGCGACAGGTCAGTCAGCCGAAATGACGGAGGAAGAGGATGACCCGGGGATCAGTCGCCCAGCGGTCGCCGAGTCGTTGCTCGGAACCCTCAGGATCGACCAGCTGCATCGCACCTAGGGCGGCTACATCAAATGGCATGGGCCCAGCCTAGGTAAGTCACGACGCCAGGGTTCCCGCGAACACCTGCCAAGCCAGCGCCGACTTGGCGACGAGGCTGAGCAGGATGTAGGTGGACTCGCCGTAGACATAGTCCGCCCACTTCCCGACCCGCCGATATTGCAGGACCATCACGACCGCGAAGATATTGAAGAAGACGAACAACGAGACGAAGATGCCGTAGACGAAACCTGGAGGGTTGGCGTCGAAACCGGGGCTGAGGAGGTAGATCGAGATCGCCACCCAGGGGACCGCTCCGGCAATGACACCGAACCAATACGGCAGCCAGCCGGCGCCGCGGCCCGGGGACTCGTACTTCTCCTGGAGCAGGCCGAACAAGATCATCGATGCATTGACGCCGGCCAACGCGATGAGGGCGGCGATATCGGCGATACCCACCAACATGGCGATCAGAACCACCATCACCGAAGACGACAGCGAGTACTCGATCCATCGGGCGTAGTTGCGTTTCTCTCCGAGATTGGCGAGATACCACTGGTAGATCCCGGGCGATGCAATGAGGAAGTGCGCCGCCGCCGAGAGGAAGAGGAACAATGCGACACCCCAGGCGAGGCTCAAATCGAAAAGTGGCTCGACCGTGGTCGGTTCCAGGCCTGGAGGCCCGGTCATATAGGTCGCGATAACAGGAAGCGTGAAATCGGTTGCGAGCCACAGGACTGCGGCTCCCTGGGCCGCATGGAGAAACCCCATGAAGATGTTGTAGAGGCGGAGGCGGGAGGAAACGGGGATGGCTGAATCGCTCATATGTCACCTATTCGTAACAGATCCTCCGTCCGGATGACTGACAGCCGAGATACCTCGGACGTGTGGAATGCTCAGCTGGAGAGGAATTCCTGATACCAGCGCCCGCTGTCTTTGACCGTGCGCTTCATTGTATCGTAGTCGACCCGCACGATCCCGAAACGCTTCGAGTACCCGCGGGCCCACTCGAAGTTGTCGAACAGAGACCAGACGAAATACCCGACCATGTGGACCCCGTGATCCATGGCATCGGAGACCGCCTGAATGTGGGTCTCGATGTACTCGGTGCGCTTGACATCGCGGATCGAGCCATCCGCCTCCACCACGTCGGGGTAGGCAGCACCGTTCTCGGTGACCATCATCGGGACCGGCCCGTATTCGTCATGGACCCGACGGAGCGTGAGAGTCAACCCTTCCGGCTCGACCCCCCATCCCATCTCGGTCAACTCCCCGGGCGGTCTTACGATCACGGCCTCTTCTGCCCCCGGCCAGGCCGGCATCCCGGGGAAGCCTTCACGGTGTTCGACGTGGTTGATGTTGTAATAGTTCACGCCGAGAACGTCGATCGGCTGCACAGCTGCCTTCAGTTCCCCCGGATCAATACGGTTGGTGACACCGAACTTCTCGTGGTATCCGAGTATCTTCTCCGGGTAACTCCCCCGGAACACTGCATCGAGGAAGAGTTGATTGTGCACCGCATCTACCGAGTCGGCCGCCTCCCGATCCTCGGCAGAATCGGAGGCGGGAAGCGCAGGAATCACATTGAGGACGATTCCAAGGGAAGTCTCACCGGCGGGGTCCATCGACCTCATCTCGCCCACCGCGGCATGGTGGGCCAGCATCAGGTGGTGTGCTGCCACAAACGATGCGCCGGCATCCCTCATCCCGGGGGCATGCTCACCGGCGCTGTGCCCGAGAAATGCTGTGCACCACGGCTCGTTGAAAGTGGCGATGTGCGGGATCATGTCACCGAGGGACTGATAGACAGCCCCGGCATACTCCGCGAACCAGTCGACTGACTCCCGGTTGAGCCAACCACCGCGGTCCTGTAGCGCCTGGGGGAGGTCCCAGTGGTAAAGGGTTGCCACCGGGGTGATCCCGGCAGCATGAAGCTCCTTGCACAAGCGGCGGTAAAAGTCCACGCCGGTCTGGTTCACAGCTCCCGTTCCTTCGGGGAGGATTCGAGCCCACGCTATGGAGAAACGATACGAGTTGACCCCGAGCGTGGAGAGAATCGCGATGTCTTCGGTGTACCTGTTGTAGTGGTCGACAGCAATGTCGCCGTTCTCCCCGTTCAGGGTCTTGCCCTCGGTGTGAGAGAAGGTATCCCAGATGGACAGTCCCCGTCCGCCCTCATCGACAGCCCCTTCGATCTGGTAAGACGCTGTCGCCGCCCCCCACAAGAAGCCCTCGGGAAAGCTGGAAGCTCTGATACTCACTGTTCGAAAATCTCCTTGCTCGGCCTACTTCTGCACGCCGGAGAGGTCGATTCCCTGAAGGAACACTCTTTGCGCGAACAGGAAGACGACCACCGGGATGATCAGCGCCAGCATCGAACCGGACTGGATGAGATTCGGTTGACTGTCGTAAAGGGTGTTGAAGGCCCGGAGCCCGACCGAGATCGGCTGCAGGTCAGGGCGCGTCGATAGATAGATCATCGGCTCGAAGAAGTCGTTCCAGGCGAAGTAGAAGTGGAACAACGAGACCGCCACCAGTGCCGCTTTCATCTGAGGGAGAATGACCGACCAGAGGGTTCGCATCGGGCCGGCCCCATCGATCGTCGCTGCCTCGTCGAGCTCTTTGGGGATTGTCAGGAAGTACTGGCGCAACAGGAATACGTTGAAGGCGTTGGCGAAGAAGTGGGGGACGATCAGGGGGAGCCAGGTCCCCACCCAACCGATCCTGACGAACAGGGCGTAGGTGGGCACCAGCGTGACGAATCGGGGCAAGACGATCGTGGCCACGAGGATAACCATGATCGTCTTGCCAAAGGGGACCCTGAACCGGGCCAATCCATACGCGACCAGCACCGACGACGCAACAGCCCCGAAAGTCCCGATCCCGGCAATGACCAGCGTGTTGCGGAGGAGAATCGGGAAGTCCATCAGGTCCCAGGCGCGCTGGTAGTTCTGCCACTGCGGGTCGAGCTCATACGCAGGCTGGAGCAGTCTCCAGTTGCCCTCCCACTCGATTGCACCGGCCTCGAGGTTCCCCGGGTCGACAAAAGTCGAGACCTGGCGGCCGGGTTGGAGAAGCCCCAACTCCATCTCGGAACCGTCCGGCATCGGGACCGCGTAAATGTCGAGTTGGGAGCCTTCGAATTCGAAAGTCGCCGGCGACATCGGAAGAATCGGCCCTCCGACCTGGGTGATCATCTGCTCCGACTTCACCGAGGTGACGAGCATGTATGCCAGAGGGAGGAGGAAGACGAACAGGAGAAGACCTGTGAACCCGGTAATCAGCCAACCGCCCTTGCGTTTCTTGCCCGGCGGCCTGGCGGGCGGTGCCGCCGGCCTGGCCTGTTTGCGCTCGAGTGTCGCGGTCATCTAGCGCTCGAACTCATAGTGAACCCAGTATTTGGCGGACCAGAAGAGAAGCCCGGTGATGCCAACGGCAACGATGAACAGCGCCCAGGCGAGGGTCGAGGCGTAACCCATGTCGAAGAGCCTGAAGCCGACCCGGAAGAAGTAGAGCGCGTAGAAGAGTGTGGCGCCGCCCGGGTCGCCGCTTCCGTTGTTGAGGACGAAAGGCACGAGGAAGTAGTTGAAGATACCGATCAGGGCGATGATCAGGTTGTAGAAGATGATCGGAGAGATGACCGGCAAGGTGACATGGCGGAAGGTGCGCCATTCCGATGCCCCGTCGATCTTGGCGGCGTCGTAGAGCGACGACGGCACCGAGTTGAACGACGCGATGAAAATGATCATTGCGTTGCCGACACCCCAGAGCCCGATGAAGACCAGCGACGGATAGACCCAGGTTGTGTCCTGGAACCAGTTGGGCCCGGTGATACCCACGACGGCGAGCATGCGGTTCACCCATCCGATCTGTCCGTTCATGATGCCGCCGAAGATCAGGACTGCTGCGACGAAGGGAATGATGGAGGGCATGAAGAAGAGTGCCCGGAACGTCTCTCTCGCTCGCAGCGATTTGTTGACGAGGAGATAGGCCAGGGCCATCGGGAAGATGATCGCCACCGGCAGCGCAATGAGGCCGAACTTGAAGGTCACCATTGTCGACTGGCGGACCATCGGGTCGTTGAACAGCTTCCGCCAGTTGTCGAGCCCGATGAACTCGGTGGGCTGGCTGTTGACCAGGTTGAAGTCTGTGAAAGAGAACCAGAGCGAGGCCACCATCGGGATTGCGTACCAGAGAAAGAAGCCGACGATCCACGGCATCACGAACCAGAGCCCGGCGCGGCC
>JBBDMR010000150.1:0-24465 GCA_040878225.1 Acidimicrobiia bacterium | reverse complement strand
CCGCGCCTTCTGGCCAGAGAACCCTTGGCCTCTTTGTAATTCGGGGTGAAGGGGGTGACCGGCTTGCTGCCGGCCACCCCTTCTTCAGTAGTGATGGCCAATTTCCCGTTGCCTACTCGGCGTTTTCCTGGAAAATGGTTGTCAGGTTGGCCTCGACCTCAGCGATTGCCGCATCCAGATCCAGGTCAGGATCGGAGAGCAGCGAGCTCTGCAGGTCGTCGAGCGTCAGCTTGTACGCATCCCAACCGGGCAGGAAGGTCTCGTGGCTCGGACTGTCCGCGTAGGCGGCGCTGTCCAGAATCACGTCCCAGTTCACATCCTGAGGGTACCGCTCGTCGAGGGAGGCAAGGAACGCATCAGTCATGCTCGGATCGGCAGGTGCCGCCCCGTACGCAGTCAGAAGGTCGAGTGCCGCCTCAGTGAGAAGGTAGTACATGGTGTCGAACGCCTCTTGAGGATGCTCGGTCGATGCCAGGATTCGGAAGGTGTCAGCGTGCATGTTTGCCGTGACAGTTCCGTCGTTCGAGGGCATCGGCGCCAGGTCCCAGAAGTCTCCAACGATGCCGTTCTCATCGTCACGGATACAGCAGGTGTACCAGAGGTGGGTGGCGGCCATTGCCACGGTTCCGCTCTGGAAGGCGTTGCCTCCGAGGGCACCGTCGAGTTCGGTCTGGCTCGGGGCGAATCCGGTTTCCCAGACCGCGTCCTGATACCAGTGCCATTCGTCTTCCCAGGCCTGCGGGATGTCGGCCGTGCCGTCATCGGCAACCGGATAACCCGCTCCCCAGAACGACCCTTGCTGGAACAGACGGTCGGTCCATTGCCAGACGAATCCCCACTGCGCCGAGTTCTCGGTGTCGAAGGCAGGATCTGTCCCGTCGACGCCGTTGGCGTCAACCGACAGGATTTGGGCTATCTCTGCGACCTTGTCGAAGTCCCAGGTACCTTCATACTCGGTTCCTTCGCCATAAACCGCAGTGCCATCGGCACCGGCCTCGGAAGGCGGATACGGAAGCCCGGCCTCGTCGAATAGATCCTTGTTGTAGAAGATCGCCGAGGGGAAGGAGGCAAACGGAAGACCCACGAGGGTCCCGTCAGCCTCGCGCTGGTTGTCCACCGCTGCACCCGCCCACTGATCGGTCGATACGCCTGCGGCGTTGATCAGCGGCTCGATATCCAGGTAAAGACCCGCAAACGAGTTGGAGCCGTCGCGGCCTACCGGGCCGATGATGTCCGGGGCGTTACCGGATGCGATCTGAGTTGCCAGCGTGTCATATGCAACGTCGTTTTCGACGATCTCCAGAACGAGCTCGATCTCGTCCTGTGACGCGTTGAAGGCATCTCTCACCGCTTCCTGCGCTGCTCTCTGCTCGGGCTGCCCGCCGGCACCGATACCGATAAACCATCGGATCTCGACCCGCTCGCCGTCATCAGGACTTTCGTCAGGTTCGGCGGCGGTTGTTGTTGTCGTTTCGTCGGTCCCGGGGTCGCTGTCTGCGGTTGTCTCTGTAGTGGTGTCGCCGCCACAAGCCGCGACAACCATCATCAGAGCCACAAAGAGCGCGAGACTCTTCCATCGTTTCATTGCTTTGTCTCTCCTCCTTTTCCCCGGTAAGTTGACGCAGACGACTTCTGTCGTCGCGCACGCCGGCCCCGAGGGACAACCGGCGGCTTGCTAATCTGGATCATCCTGAGGCAATCCCGGTCGACTGGCGCACAACCAGTTCTGTCGGGAGTAGAACCCTTCGCGGGGTTCCCTCAGGGTCATCCAGAAGTCTCAAAAGGCTCCGGGCTGCCTCGTGACCGATGCCCTGTATGTCTTGGCGCATCGTGGTCAGCGGCGGAGTCAGATCGGCGGCGAACCTCAGGTCGTCGAAGCCGGCGATGGCGATGTCGTCGGGGATCCTGAGCCGGGCATTGCGGATGGCATCGATGGCACCTTTCGCCATGTAGTCGCTCGCGCAGAATATTGCGTCGACGCCGGCGTCGAGCAACGCCATGGCCCCCTTGTAGCCGCTCTCGGGTGTGTACTCGCCCTCGACGACCAGATCGTCGACGTCGAGTCCGGCGCGCCGCATCGAGCGCCTGTAGCCGACTAAGCGATCGCGAGCTGACACGCTGGTGATCCTCCCGGTGATGTGGCCGATGCGGACCCGTCCGCTGGAGATGAGATGGTCTGTGATCAGCATCGACGCAGCCTCGTTGTCGATATCCACATAACTTGCGTCGCGGTCGGAACGGCGGTGTCCAATGAGGACGGTGGGAAGGTACGACTGCCGCAGCCCGTCAACAAGGGGGTCGTCGATGGTGTCGGCGGTGACGATCACTCCGTCGAGCATCCCCATCGAGAGGATCTGGTCGAGTGTCTCTTCTTTGGTTCGGCTGCCGAGCCACAGCATCATCCCGGCGGCCTCAGCGGTCAGCGAATCGGTTATGCCGCTGAGCAAGCCGGCGAAGTAATCATCGGAGAATGTGAGTTGGGCCTCGATGTGCATGACCACCCCGACCACCCCGGACTTGCCGCTGGCCAGGTTCCTGGCAGCGAGATTGGGCCGGTAGTTGGTGGTCTCGAGGACATCGAGGACCTTCTGGCGAGTCTCCTGGGCGACGGAACCGCCATTGATGACCCGGGACACGGTGGCGCGGGAGACTCCGCTCAACCGGGCCAGATCATCAAGTGTCCGTGCCATCTCCAAAAGCTCCTCCTCTTGAGAGCGCTCTCAAACATATCAGCAAACCCAACAGGTTGTCAACGGGCACCGGGCAATTATCTGCGTGCACAACAGAGAGCGCTCTCACTAGAGTGACCGATCGAACCTACAGGAGAGACTTGAGAGGCGACACATTCCTCACCGGCGTCAATTACTGGCCGCGGAAAAAGGCGATGTACTGGTGGTCGGATTTCGACGAAGCCGAAGTGGCCGACGAGCTCGACGTGATCGCCTCGCTCGGCATGGGGGTGGTCAGGATCTTCCTGCTCTGGGATGACTGGCAGCCCGAGCCCGATGTGGTTGACCCCTCGCGCCTGCGCGACCTCGGGCTCGTTTGTAATGCGGCCGCCGCCCGCGGCCTCGGCCTCGATGTGACGTTTTTCACCGGCCACATGAGCGGGCCGAATTGGGCACCCCGTTGGCTCCTCGATTCCTCCGGCGGATCCTATCCATCGCCCCATGTCCGTCAGGTAATCAGCCGGAGTGAGGTGACGTCGCTCCCCTACCGGAACATGTTCCACGACCCAGTTGCGCTCGCAGCGGAGCGACTCCTCCTCTCAACAGTGGTCTCCGAGTACCGGGACCACGACGGGATCTGGATGTGGAACCTCGGGAACGAGCCCGACCTGTTCGCTCATCCGAAAGACCCGGCTGCGGGTGCGGGATGGGTCAGGGAGATGACGTCGCTCATCAAGGATCTCGACGGGTCGCACCCGGTGACAACCGGTCTGCACACCGCAAGCCTGTTCGAAAACAACGGGCTGAGGGTTGACCAGGTGTTCGCAGAAAGCGACGTCGCGGTGATGCATGGCTATCCGATGTACGTGCCCTGGGCCTCGAGTGAGCTCGACCCGAACTTCGTGCCATATCTGTCGGCTCTGGTCAGCGCACTGACAGGAATGCCATGTCTGGCCGAGGAGTGGGGCGGGTGCACCTCCCCGGACACGAAGGGCCCGCAGACGTGGAAATGGACTGCCTACGGGACAAATCGCACCCAGTACATGGCAGGGGAAGCCGAATTCGCCACCTATGTCGCCGAGACCCTGCCCCGGCTCGTGGAGGTGGGAGCTACCGGCGCCTTCCTCTGGTGTTTCGCGGACTACGCGACGGAACTCTGGGACCGACCGCCGTGTGATCCTGCTGGAGCGAAGCATGAACGACACTTCGGCCTGGTCAGGCCGGACGGCACGCTCAAACCGCATGCAGAAGCGATCAAGAAGTTCGCAGAGACCGATCCGATGATCATCGAGCCAGTCCGCACGGTGACTCTCGATGTGACCGCTGACGAGTATTACGCCGACCCTCACCATCATGCGCGACGGCTCTACGAGAACTTCTGACAGATGACCTGGCGCTGGCGTCGTGGGGCATCCTGGCTGTCTCTGACGGCAAGCGTGCTGCTTCTGGCTTCCTGCACCACAGGCGAAACAGTCGCTCCGACCACATCCACATCCACCACGACTCCACCCGCCAATGATCCGGGCCCGGCAGTTGCCGGAGTCGGACCAGGATCCGAGGCGGTAGGGATCTACGAGAAATTCGAGCTCGTCGTCGATTTGGAAGCCGATTTCGAGAATCCGTTCGACCAACGAGAGGTCTCCCTCGACGCCAGCTTCGCCGGCCCCGACGGATCGTCTTATGCGGTTCCCGGTTTCTGGGACGCCCGCGACTCCTGGCGTGTCAGGTTCGCTCCCCCGGCAGTCGGAGAATGGGAGTATCGGGTGTCTGTGACCGATCATCGTGGCACCAGCAGACCGCTGAGCGGTTCGTTCGAGGTCGTGGAGGGAGACGGGCGCGGGTGGCTCCAGATCGGTTCAGACATCGACCCGTCGTACAGCCCTCGCTACCTGGCTTATAGCGACGGCACTCCCTGGTACGGCCGGGGCCACGCCGATCTCGACATGGCTCTGGGCGGGCCCGACGCCAACGGCGGGTTGAGGCTCTTCAACTCGATGCCCGAGCGCGGGGAGAATTTTGTCATGTGGTGGCCAACGTGGGGGAGCAACTTCATCCAGGCCGACTACAGCCGCTACTCCGCTGCCCAACTCGAAGTCATCGACTTCGTGTTGGAGGAAGCAGAGGCTGCGGATGCGTCGCTGACCTTCACGGTCTGGACCCATCAATACCTGCGTACCGGCAACCACCCATGGGGTGACGCCCGATGGCGCCACAACGGATTCAGTTTGCTCACCGATATCGAAGGGTTCTTCGTAGACGAAGAGTCACTCGCCTGGCAGGAGAACTACTACCGGTACATCATCGCCCGCTACGCCCACTCCCCCGCAGTGGCCATGTGGCAGACCATCACCGAGATCAACGGAACCGAGTCGTACGACCAGACCAACCCCTGGCACGAAGCCGTCAACCGATACTTTCAGGAGAACGACCCCTACCGCCACCCGACAACGGCGACGATGTCGGGATGGGTCGACTGGCCAGAGGGCCACGCAGCGATGGACATGCCTCAGGTCCATCTCTACCACGAGCTGCGCGACCCGATCGAGGTCGGGGCACAGGTGGCCGAATGGACCGGTCTGATGTGGGATCGGGAGGCAAAGCCCAACTGGATCGGGGAATACGGCCTCGAAGGCCAGCAACACTATCCCGAACTGATGCACCACGCCAACTGGGCAGCACTGGCCGCGGTGCTTCCATCACGCCCACCGAATGGAACGACGGTGGTGCCTTCGGGAGATTCGACGAAGAGATGGCAGCGGACATGGCCCGGCTCGCTGCCTTCGTCGAAGCCGTGCCGTTGGTCACCTACAACCCGGAGAAGGTGGCGGTCACCGCATCGGAACCTGGACTGCGGGGCTGGGGAGTCGCCGGTGATGGCGGCGGGGTGATCTGGGTTCAGGACTTCACAGCCGAAGGCGGGACCATGGAGGAGATACGCGGCAACACCACGATGTGGAGCGGAGCATCGCTCGAGATCGCGGGAATGCCCGAAGGCACATGGATCGTCAGGGCCTATGACACCTGGGGCGGCCAATGGCTCGCCCCGGCAACTGTCGGGTGTGCAGAGGTGTGCTCGATCCTCCTGCCCGACTTCACCAGCGACATCGCGATCGCCCTCGAGCGGGGCTGACACCTACCCGGCAAAGGCCACCGGTTCTCTGCCTCCGACGGGTGGGGTGAAACGGAACACGGAGCCGGATAGTGGCTTGCCCTCCTCTTGTTCCCGGGTGAGGCCGGTACGGGCTGTGGTCACGAAGAGGTCCTTGTATCCAGGACCGCCAAAACAACAACTCGTCACATTGGGCGCAGGCAACTCCAACTCATCGATGACGAGTCCATCCGGGTCGAAATGGCGGACAACACCCCCACCGAAGACCGCCACCCAGAGATGGTCGTCGACGTCGACACACATTCCGTCCGGAGCCCCGAATCCGGGATCGATCCAGGCCAGGACACTTCGATCGCCGAGCCTCCCCGACGCCACGTCATAGGAGAAGCGGTCGATGCTCCCCCTGGCGGAATCGATGTAGTACATCCAACTTCCATCCGACGACCAGGCGAGACCGTTGGAGATCCCCACATCGTCAAGCACCTGCTCGACCGTTAGATCCGGTCTAACCATGTACAAAGCCGAGTCGATGCCGGTGTGGGTCATTGATCCTGCCAGGAGCCGGCCATCCGGGTCGCAGCCGGCGTCGTTCATCCGCCCGTCGTCGGAAACGCCAGGGAACCGGGCAAGTTCGACCCGCGCCCGGCCAGCATCGTCCACTGCGAATAGCTCTTCCTTCCCGGTCATGACAAACCCACCGCCGACCCTCGGGATGACCGATGTCACAGGACTGCCGACTTCGAGGCTCGCAACGGATTGCGCCTCGAGATTCAGCCGGTGCACGAGTCCGCCGGTTATGTCGACCATGAGTAGGGACCCGGTTCTTGCGTCCCAGATCGGCCCTTCCCCCAGCTCCGCGCGGGCTTCCCAGATCAGCTCACCACCGGAGTCGAGCAGCTCAGGGGCCGGGATCGCAGCTGTCACCCACCCGTCGAAGCCGATTTCCATCGTTCAGCCCGCTTCGCTCGAGGCCGCCCACAGATTGATGTTCCCGTCCACGGCGTGGCGGTCGATCTCCTCCAGCTCGGCGGTGGAGAATTCCACGTTGCCTGCCGCGCCCAGGGCCTCTTCGATCTGCTCCCACGAGCTGGCGCCCATTAGCGCCGACGTCACCCTGGGATCCCGCAGGGTCCATGCAATTGCCATCTGTGCCAGCGACTGCCCCCTGTTCCGGGCAATCTCGTTGAGCTGGCGCACCCTGGCCACGTTGTCGTCGCTCAGGAGGCTGGTGTCAAAAGAATCGGCGCTGGCGGCCCGCGACGTTTCCGGGACACCGTCGAGGTATTTGTCGGTGAGCATTCCCTGGGCAAGTGGGGAGAACACGATGCAACCGATCCCCTCCGTCTCCAGGATGTCCAACAGGCCACCCTCGATCCAGCGGTTGAGCATCGAATAGGAAGGCTGGTGGATGAGACAGGGCGTGCCGAGCTCGCGGAGGATGGAAGCTGCTTCGGCAGTCTTCTCGGGGCCGTACGATGAGATACCGACATAGAGTGCCTTCCCCGAGCGGACTGCGTGGTCGAGTGCGCCCATCGTCTCTTCGAGTGGGGTGAGTGGGTCGTACCGGTGGGAGTAGAAGATGTCGACGTAATCGACGCCGAGCCGTCCCAGACTCTGGTCGAGGCTCGCGGTCAGGTATTTCCTCGAGCCGAACTCGCCGTAGGGACCGTCGTACATCCAGTATCCCGCCTTGGTGGAAATGACCAACTCATCGCGATACGGGGCGAGGTCGGTTGCGAGGAGAGACCCGAAGTTTCGTTCGGCCGAGCCGGCCGGGGGGCCGTAGTTGTTGGCCAGGTCGAAGTGGGTTATCCCGTTGTCGAACGAGTTGAGGATCATCGACCGTCCCGCTTCGGTAAGAGCATCACCCCCGAAGTTGTGCCAGAGACCGAGGGATATCCGGGGCAGGTCGAGCCCGCTGCGGCCACAACGCGCATACGGGACCTTCGAATAACGGTCAGGATCAGGTTGGTACATCTTTGGCCTCCTGCGCCGACACTAACGCAGGGAGCCCAAATCGTGACCACCGACGAGAAAGGGGTGGCGGTGAGGCCACCCCTTCTCTTCATCCGTGGGGATGTGTTGCGGTAGGGAGCTATTTGTTCTTGCCGGGGGCGGAACCCGACTTGCCCGGAGAGTCGGGCTTACCGACACCATCGGGCTTGCCGGCCCAGGGAGGCTTGCCGCTGCCCTCTTCTTCGAGTTCATCGTCTTCGCCGTCGCCGGGACCGTGCTGACAGACGGTTTCGACGGTGGTGAAGTCAACGGTCGCTTCGACTTCGGACTCGGTTTCTTCGGGATCGATCTCTGCCTCGGTTTCGTCATCGACCTTGACCTGCTGGTCACCCTTGCCCAGGTCTGACTGGGCGAGATGACGCACTACACAGCCGCGGCCGGTGCCCTCGAAGAGGCTGTTGAACAGTTTCATGAACATGCCGTGGTTGACCTGGCCGTTGGGCCCGGCAACCTCGCCACCGGTGAGTTCACAGTCGGGGTCCGACTCTGCCTCGGGATCGGACTCGGACTCCTCAGCAGTGGGCAGGGCACAAGGCTCATCGAGTGCCGAGATGTTCCAGAGGAACAGGCCGTTGATGAGGTCGTAGCCGAAGCTGAAGAGCGTGTCCATCACCAGTTCGGTGTCGGTGGACTCTTCTTCTATGACCTCGGTCTCGGAGGTCTCGGCCAGGGCCACACCAGAGCTGACGAACAAACCCATTGCGACAAAGGTGACGATGGATCTTTTCAGTTTCTTCATTGGTTCTCCTACTTGGTCCCAGCCATACCTACGTAAACGCCCGAAGTCACGGTTTGGGGTACGGCGAACCTGAAGAAATGCGCTGAACAGGCAGTTCTGCTTCCCGGTGCCGTCGACCGCAGAAGTGAATCAAACCCGTCGGCTCAGACCCTGGCTCTCCCGTCAGAGTCTCGGCCGACGACAAACCAGATTGCGTGAACGGGAACGTCGCCCTTGTTGAAGAGCCGATGGGGCCTCGTCGAGTCGAAGGCGATGGAGTCTCCGGCGTTCAACTCATACTCCTTGAAGCCGATCTTGATCCCGAGCGTCCCTGACATGATGTAGCCATATTCGCGGCCGTGGTGGCGCATCAGGGACTCATCCGGCGTCGACGCACCACCCACTTCGTAGATGGCGTGGAGAAAGTCGACACCGTCTTCTGAGGTCGCAGTGAGCTCCTCCCAGCGGACCCCGGAGTCGAGATCGATTGCCTGACGATCGGGGGGGCGGACCAGGGACTCCACCGGATCGGTCGGAGTGTGATCTCCGGAGTTGTCCTGGTAGTCCTCTCCACGTATCACCCGGTCGAGGGAAAGGTCCAATTCGGTGACGATGGCGTAAAGGGTGCCCACGGATGGCTTGGAGAGACCGCTCTCCAGCTGGGAGATCATGCTGGCCGACAGGCCAAGCCTGCGGGCGAGCTCGCGCTGGCTCATCCCGGCCTTGGTCCGTTCCTCACGGAGCCTCTCACCGATCCCTTCCAGACTCTCGTAGAAGCCTGCGGCCATCTTCCCCTCAGTCACATCAGCATCCAGCCACCATCGACATAGAGATTCACACCATTGACGGCGCGATTCTCGAGCAGGAACACGGTAGCGTCAACGACTTCGGCCATCGTTGCCAAGCGGCCGGTCGGAGTCCGCTGCACAACAGCATCCAGTGGCTTTCCCTCCCAGAACGGGCTGTCGCCGACGATCCCCGGGTGAATCGCATTGAAGCGAACCGGTGCCAGCTCGATCGCCAGGGTCCGGATCAGACTGCTCACTCCCCCGTTCACGGTGGTGACGGTGGTCGAGCCCGGATACGGCCGGTCCTTGGCCCGTCCGCCAAAAAGCACCACGGATGTGTCGTCGCTGAACCTGTCGATCAACGTGTGAATTGTCGCGGTGTATCCGACGAGCTTCATGGTGGTCAGCGTGATTGCATTGGCGATTGTGTAGTCCCGTACCGGGTTGTTGTCGCGGGAGATCGCCGCCAGCACCAATCGGGAAACCGGGCCGACGTCGGCAAGCGCATCAGCAATGGTCTCCGGCTGCGCCAGGTCGAACCCGAGCCCGGTGGCGCCTTCTCCCAACTCTGCCGCAACTCCGGCTGACCTTTCCTGATTGCTGCCGGTGAGCACGACCTCCTGGCCCTGGTCGAGATAGTGCCGGGCAACTTCCCTGCCTATGCCTCCGGTGCCGCCGACGACAAGAACTACTCCCTCAGACATGTCCATTACTCCTTTTGGGATCCGATCATGTTCGCCTGACCCCGACATAGCTGGTGCTGAGGATATACCGTAGGCGGCCATGGTGTGCAGTGAGGCTTATCACAAGGTTGATCCTTGGAGGTGAGGGGTTGACCCTCGAGCAGCAATTCGACCTCTGCGTGGTGGGCGGCGGCCTTGTCGGCCTGTCGGTTGCTCGGGCTGTTGCGGAGGAGTTCTCCGGCGTTTCGATCCTATTGGTGGAGAAGGAGGATGGGGTCGCCAGGCACCAGAGCAGCCACAACAGCGGGGTTGTCCACTCCGGGCTGTATTACAGGCCGGGCTCCCTCAAGGCGCAGCTCTGCACTGAGGGCCGGGACGCCACCTACAGGCTTTGTGACGAAGCGGGGATTGCCCACGAAAAGTCGGGCAAGCTAGTGATCGCGACCGAGCAGTCACAGCTGCCCGCGCTCGACGAGCTGGAGCGGCGGGGCACCGCCAACGGCCTGACGGGACTGCGCCGCATCGGGCCCGATGAGATAGCGGAGTTGGAACCAGCGGCAATTGGGATCGGCGCCCTTCATGTGCCCGAGGCCGGGGTCGCCGACTTCCCTGCCATCGCTGCCCACCATGCCTCGACCCTGCAGACCGGGGGCGCGGTGATCTCTACCGGGGTGGCAGTCACGGCCATCGCCCACAAAGGCGATGGAGTGAAGATCTCCACGACTGCAGGCGAGTATTCAGCTCGAGCATTGGTTAATTGTGCCGGGCTCCATTCCGACAGAGTCGCCGCCATGGCCGGTATCGCTCCGAAGGTGAGGATCGTTCCGTTTCGCGGTGAGTACTACCAGCTTTCTTCCGAAGCGGCACCACTGGTCCGACATCTGATCTACCCCGTCCCTGATCCCAGGTTTCCCTTTCTCGGGGTCCACTTCACTCGTCGCGTCGACGGTGCAGTCGAAGTGGGACCAAACGCGATCCTTGGTCTCGGCCGGGAGCACTACAGGGGAGCACCGGCCGACTGGACGGAGCTGAGGTCGATCGTCGCCCATCCCGGGTTCAGGAGGCTCGCCCTCCGACATTGGTGGTCGGGGACGAGCGAGTTGTTGAACTCGAGATCGAAGCGGCTCTACGCCCGGCAGGCACAAAGGCTGGTACCTGAGCTGCGCCACGAGCACCTCCGGCCGGGCGGAGCCGGCGTCAGGGCCCAGGCAGTCGACACCAGAGGCAACCTCGTCGACGACTTCGTCATCGAAATCGCCGGGAACACGGTGCATGTGCTCAATGCGCCTTCACCGGGAGCCACCGCGAGCATCGCAATCGGCCGACATATCTCCGAAAGGGTCCGGCCTTTTTTGCTGGCGTGATTAGCCGCGACGTGTGTAGTGTCACTTATCAGTGAGTGAGGTCAAACCAGTAGTGGCGGTGATCGGGCTGGGCCGGATGGGCACTGCAATGGCGCAGCGTTTCCACGACGCCGGCTATCCCCTGGTGGTGTGGAATCGTGACCGTTCGAAATCGGAAGCGTTCGCCGCCGGGACCGGATCCGAAGTCGCACCCGACGCCGCGAAGGCTACAGAGAAGGCCGAAATCGTGGTCACCAGCCTGGCCGACGATGCCGCACTCCGCAGTGTCTACCTCGGATCAGGCGGGATCGTCGACGGGGTTCAGCCGGGAACGCTTGTCGTGGACACCAGCACGGTCCATCCGCGCACTGTGGTCGAGGTCGGCGCCGCCGTGGACGATGCGGGAGGCGGCTTTCTCGACTGCCCGGTGTCGGGAAGTGTCTCCACGGTTGATGCCGGGGCCTTGACCATCATGGCCGGCGGCGACCCCGAGCTGATCGCCCGGGCCAAGCCCCTGCTCGACTCGATTGCCAAGAACGTGATTCCTGTCGGTTCCCGCGGCGCAGGAGCGGCCTGCAAGCTTGCAGTGAACAGTCTCGTCCACGGTCTCAACGTCGCCCTTTCTGAAGCTCTGGTGCTGGCCGAGAAAGCAGGAGTCGATCGGGAAGTCGCGTACGAAGTCTTCGCCAGCGGCGCGGGAGGGGCACCGTTCGTCGAATACAAGCGAGAGGCATACCTCCACCCCGATGAAGCCGACGTTGCTTTCACCCTCGATCTCGTGGCCAAAGACCTCGACCTGATCACCACCCTCGGCGAGGAGGTCGGGGCGCCGATGAGTCAGGCGAGTGCGGGCCTTGACATCGTTCGCAGGGCGAACGAATCGGGGATGTCCATGCGCGATCTCAGTGCGATCGCGGTGTTCCTGCGGAAAGAGGCGGGTTGATGGCCGAGCACATCGTCAAAAAAAAGTCCGACCTGGAGTACACCACGCCCGGCGAATTCGCCGGACGCAGCTCGGGATACGGGGCCGACCCTGTGGTCGCCGAGCCCGGAGGTGCAGTCCAGATGGGATTCCGCCTCGCCCGGCTTCACCCCGGGGGGACGGTGGACACCCACGTTCATTCCTTCGAGGAGTCTGTGTACGTGATCGAGGGCGCTCTCACCCTCGACACCCCGGAGGGAAGCATCGAGTTGGTCGCAGGTGACTACGGGCTGTTGCCTGTGGGACTGACTCATGCCTTCCGCAATACCAGCAGCGAGCAGGTGTCGTTTGCCGAGATGAAAGCGCCGCTCCCCCGCGAGCGATTCGGATACGACACGCGGTTCACCGATCCCCTGCCACCGGCGGAGGCGCGACGAATCGACGTTCGCGACCCGCGCACCCGGTCTTATGGCCACATCGATGGCGAGTCGATGGACCCCAGGCTGCAGACACAGGACCGACTCGCTTTGAGTGCCAGCATGCGCACCGCCCTACTCGTCTACAGCGGCATCAGCGTGAAGATGATGATCGACTCCGATCTCGGTGCAGACCTATCGACGATGTTCATGGTCCAGTACGAGCCGGGCGGTTTCGCCGGTGCCCACGACCACCCGCTCGAGGAGGCCTACCTCATCCTCGAGGGCGAGGTCGAAGCCAGATTCGACGGTGCCACCTACCACCTGGAAACCGGAGATGTCGCCTGGGCCGGTGTGGGTTGCGTGCACGAATTCAAACATCGCGGCGAAGGCCCGGTCAGATGGCTGGAGACACAGGCCCCGCAACCGCCGCCACGCCATTCCTACCGGTTTGCCCGGGATTGGATGTACCTCGACACGGTGCCGGACCGGGCCGACAACGCCAGCGACGAGACCTAAAGAGAAAGAGAGAGCAATGAGCGAGTTCCCTGTAGCCACCAGCCCATCTCCGGGAGTGATGGGTGTCGACTGGGAGAATCGGGTCGACTTCGAGGGACTGCGCCAGTACCGGCTCGGTCGGGTCCGCCGCATGCTCGAAGAGTTCGATCTCGGCGCGGTGCTCCTCTTCGAGACCTCGAATATCCGCTACGCAACCGCCACCCAGATCGGGTACTGGGCCTTCAACAAGGGAGAGCGCTGGGCGTTGGTGACCAGGGAGGGCCGGCCCAGGATCTGGGACTTCGGCTCGGCAGCGAAAGCACACCGCCTCCAACTCCCCCACATGTACGACAGAGAGAATTCGATCGGCGGCAACACCGGCCTCCAGGGTGCAATCGGCCCCGAGACCGGGCTGCACTCCCGGGCCGTACGCGAGATCAAGGGGGCCCTCGAAGACGCCGGCATCGCCGGGGAGAAGCTCGGGGTCGACCTGGCCGAAACCGGCGTGTTCCTTGCCCTCCAGGAGGCGGGCCTCAACATCGTCGATGGTCAACAGGCAATGATGCGGGCAAGGGAGATCAAGAGCAGGGATGAGATCACTCTCCTCACCCAGGCGTGCGCCATGGTGGATGGCGTCTATCAGGACATCTTCGAGATGCTCAAGCCAGGCATTCGCGAGTCGGATGTGGTGGGGATGGCCCACGCTCGGCTCTTCGAAATGGGGTCTGAGTTCGTCGAGGCAATCAACTCGATTGCCGGGGAGCGGTGCAGCCCTCACCCCCATGTCTTCAGCGACCGTCTGATCAGGCCCGGCGACCAGGCTTACTTCGACATCATCCATGTATTCAACGGGTACCGGACGTGTTACTACCGGACGTTCGCCGTCGGGCGGGCCACCCAGGCCCAGCACGATGCGTTCAGGCAGTCCCGGGAGTGGATGGATGCCGCAATCGAACTGGTGAAGCCGGGAGCGACGACAGACCAGATCGCCAAGGTGTGGCCGCGGGCCGAGGAATTTGGCTTCGAAGACGAGATGGACGCGTTCGGGTTGCAGTTCGGCCATGGTGTGGGCGTTGGCCTTCATGAGCGGCCGATCATCAGCCGGCTGAATTCGCTGGAGACACCGGTCGAGATCGAGGAGGGAATGCTGTTCGCCCTCGAGACTTATGCACCGGCTGCCGACGGAAGGTCTGCAGCCCGCATCGAAGAGGAAGTTGTCGTCACCGCGGACGGGTGTGAGGTGATCACCCTGTTCCCGTGTGATGAGTTGATGGTGGCGAATGCCTACTGACGCCCGTTACGACTACGCGCTCAGGGAGCCCCGGCTTCCCAAGCCGGTCAATCACCTGCTGGCGAGTGCCGACATCGACCAGGAAGTCCGCCTCGGGATGTACCAGAAGCTCCAGGAGCTCCGCCAATTCGGCAAGCGCGCCCACGACCTCTTCTTACAGAACCTGGTGAAGGGCACAACCCACCTGTCGTTGGGCATGGAGGCCATTGCGACCGGGTTCGGCGCCGCCATGCGTCCGGACGACTACACCTTCGCCACCTACCGCGGCCACGCCCACGCCCTTTCCCGGGGCATGGACCTCGGAGCAGCCTTGGCCGAATTGCTCGGCCGGTCCAACGGGATCCTCGGGGGAAAAGGCGGCTCGATGCACCTCACCGATGTCTCCAAAGGGATGATGGGCTCGTACGCGATCATCGGTGCTCATCTCTGTATCGCCAACGGAGCTGCCTGGTCCGCGCAGATGCGCGGCACCGACCAGGTGGCTGTTGCCTTCTTCGGCGACGGCACCACCAACATCGGTGCGTTCCACGAGGCTCTCAACATGGCCAAGATCTGGGACCTCCCGGTGGTGTTCGTGTGCGAGAACAACCTGTATATGGAATACACCCCGATCGACGTCATCACTGCGGTCGATCACCCCGCCGCCGATCGGGCATCGGCTTACGGCCTGGAGTCGATCGTGATCGACGGGAACGACCCCGACGACGTCTACCTCACCGCCCGCAAGGCAATCGGGAGGGCTCGAGACGGGGGCGGCCCCACGCTCATCGAAGCCATCACCTACCGCTCCGGGGGGCACTCCCGGGCCGATCCCGGCAAATACCGCCCCGAGGATGAAGTCGAGGCGTGGAAGCAGCGGGACCCGATTCCTGTGTACCACGACCGTCTGCTCACCACCGGTGTCCCCGAAGAGCGCCTCACCGCCATCGAACGCCAGGTGGCAGAAGCAATCGATGCCGCCACCGAGTTTGCCAGGGGAGGTGCCGAGCCGTCGCCCGACGCGCTCATGACCGAGGTGTACGCCGACGGAGGTTCCCGATGGCGGAACTGAGCTATCGGGAAGCCGTTGCCTACGGGATCGCCCAGGAGATGCGGCGGGACCCGAACCTGGTGATGCTGGGCGAGGATGTGGCCGCGGCAGGAGGCGTGTTCAAGACCACCGTCGGCCTGCTCGACGAGTTCGGGCCGGAGCGGGTCCGTGACACGCCCATCTCCGAACAGGCAATCCTCGGCGCGGCAATGGGAGCATCGATGACGGGTATTCCCGTGATCGCCGAGATCATGTTCTCCGACTTCCTTGCCGTCTGTTGGGACATGATCGCAAACGAAATCGCCAAGAGCCGTTACATGACCGACGGCCAGGTGAGCTTCCCTCTTGTAATTCGCACCGCGAACGGCGGCGGAGCCCGGTTCGGGGCGCAGCACTCACAGAGCGTCGAGAACTGGGCAATGATGATTCCGGGGCTGAAGGTCGTGGCTCCGTCGACACCCGAGGATATGGTCGGGCTGATGGCTGCCTCCATCAGAGACCCCGACCCCGTCATCTTCTTCGAGCACAAATCGCTGATGGCTTCCAAGGCAACAATCCCTGACGGGGAGATCGTCCACGAGCTCGGCACTGCCCGGGTCGTGAGCGAGGGCAGCGATGTCACCATCGCGGCGCTTGCCCTCATGGTCCCGAGAGCACTCGAGGCTGCCAAACAGCTCGAGGAGTCGGGAGTGTCGGCTGAGGTCATCGATCTCAGGACGCTGGTACCACTCGACACCAGGACCGTTCTCGAGTCGGTGGCGAAGACCGGGCGATTCTTCACAGTGGAAGAGAACCCCAGACTCTGCGGTTGGGGTGCCGAGGTCGTGTCCATAGTTGGCGAGGAAGTCTTCTGGGACCTCGATGGCCCGAGTATCCGGATAACCACCCCCCACATTCCTCTTCCATCCGCCGCCTCGCTGGAGGACCTGGCCCTGCCTTCGGTTGAGAGAATCGCTGCCACCGTGCTCGAGTCGGTGGACACCCGGAGCCGGGCGTGAAATCGAAGATCCTGATCCGCGGAGGGTGCGTCCTGACCCTGGGTGAGCGGACTCCCAACTTCAACGAGGCCGATGTGCTTGTCGAGGACGGAATGATCGTTGCAGTCGGCACCGGCCTCCGCTCCCGCGACGCCGAGGTGGTCGAAGCTGCCGACGCAATCGTGATGCCAGGGTTCGTCGACACCCACCGCCACGTTTGGAAGTCGCTGTTTCGCAATCTCGGGGACGGTGCCGGCTCCGTCCCTGCCAGCGTCTTCGGCTCTCACTACGGGCCCGACGACGTGTATGCAGGCACCCTCATCGGCCTGCTGGGGGCACTGGAAGCCGGCATCACCACCCTTGTCGACTGGTCGGACATCGGTTTGAGCACCGAACACACAGCCGCGGCCATGCAAGCTCATGCCGACTCCGGGATCAGGTCGGTGTTCGTCCCCTCAAATCCGGGATGGGCCGACAAGGGCGCCGGCGGGGCATTGCACCCCGGTGGCGACGGCCACCCGCTGACAACCATCGCCTACGGGCCAGGGACGATCGACGGGGTCGACCCTCGCGCCGTGGCGAGTCCATGGGAAGAGGCAAGGCGCTCGGGCCTACGGATTCATGCCCATATCGGCACGGCACCCGGTAAGGGTGAGATACCCGCCCTCGCTGAATTGGGGCTGCTCGACGAGTCGGTCACGCTCGTGCATGGCTCGCGTCTCGACGATTCCGACCTGCAGACCATCTCCTCGACCGGTGCCCGTCTCTCCTTGACCCCTGCCTCCGACATGGCCTCCGGCCGGGGGACACCGCCGATCCAGGGAGTCATCGACAATGAGATCGTCACCGGGCTTGGAGTCGACGACGAGACGCTGGCACCAGGCGACATCTTCGCCCAGATGCGAGCGACCAACTCCATCCAGCACGCAACGATGTTCGACCTCAAGCTCGCCGGCAAGGCCGGTCTCCCCCAGCTCCTGAACACACGGCAGGTCATCAAGTACGCGACCTCGGGCGGTGCCCGGGTTGCTGGCGTTGACGCAGTCACCGGATCTCTTGAGCCCGGGAAACAGGCCGACATCATTGTCCTGAGCACCGACCGCCCCAACATCCATCCGATCAATGATCCGATCGGGGCTGTCGTCTGGGGCATGGACACTTCGAACGTCGACCTGGTCCTCGTCGCCGGGAAAGCCCTCCTCAGTGATGGTCGCCTCGAGGCAGACGTCGACAGAGCACGCAAGCTGGCCAACGATGCGAGACAGCGGGTGGCAGAGGCATCCGGGATGCTCTCCGGCGCCAACCTCTCGGGAGGGTCACCATGACGACGACGACCCGGGCTCCCTCGTCCACACTCACTTCTTTTGTCGTTGCCTCCCGGTACATGCCGGTGTACCTGGCCCTCGTCCTCCTCCTCATCGTCGCCTCGATCTGGGCCCCTGCCACCCTTGGCGGGGTGGCCCTGGCCGCCATTGCCCCGGCAGGAGCCCTGCTTGCGATCACCGCCCTCGGCCAGATGCTGGTGATCATGACCGGAGGGATCGACCTCAGCGTGCCCGGGACCCTCACCCTGGCTGCGATGATCATGGCCGGGGTCGGTCAGCAATCGGATGACCGTATCTGGGTGGCGATCTTCACCGCAGTTGGGGTCGGTGCGCTCATCGGCCTGATGAACGGGATCCTGATTGGCGGGTTCAAGCTGAACGCACTCATCGTCACGTTGGCAATGGGTCAAGTCGTGACAGGTGTGGTGAGTCGGTACTCCCGTTCCTTCCCGGTGCAGAGCGCAGTGCCGACCGGCTTCTCCAACTGGGCTTCGACAAGGATCTTCGGGGTCAGCCCGATCTTCTGGATGGGCGTCGGAGTGACAATCATCATCATTCTCGCCCTTCGCTACACCACGGTCGGTCGGAGGTTCCAGGTGGTCGGGGCGAACCCGGTCGCATCCAACGTGGTTGGAATCAGGGTGACGATGAACCAGATCCTGGTCTACGTGGTCGCCGGTTGCCTCTACGCCATCGCCGGAGTCGCCCTTGCCGGTCAGTTGCGGAATCCGGGGGTGAACATCGGCTCCCCTTACCTGCTCGGGCCAATTGCAGCCGTTGTCATCGGCGGCGCCTCCTTGAGCGGGGGCCTGGCCAGCCCGCTCTCCACCTTCTCTGCCGCCTTCTTCCTCACGGGCCTCAACTCGATGATGCGCGCACTTGGCCTGCCGACCGCACTCCAGTTCGTCGTGTTCGGCGTGGTCATCATCGGGGGAATGCTGGTTTCGGGTGATCGGATCATCAAAGCCGTGGAGCGCACCCTCCGCGAGCGGCGAAGACCCGAAGGCACCCGAAAACAAAAAACGACAGTTCAGACGACGGGCCAGGTTGAGAAAGGAGATTCGACGACCCCCGACGACTTCAACATCTGAAAGCAAGAACCCAACGGGCGGACAGCCCATTTGGAGGAGGATATGAGACGAATCAAGATCATCGCCCTTATCGCCCTCGTGGCGATGCTGGTGGCGGCGTGCTCGGGAGATTCCGGAGACACGACGACCACCGAAGCAGGCGAGACGACAACAACGGCCGGAGGCGGGGAGACCACCACGACCGAGGACACGGGCGAAACCACGACCACCGCGGCCGGCGGCGAAAACCCGCTTGCGGAGTTCGGAGAGGACCCCACAGCAGCCGATCTCGCTCTCGTCGAGAGAGCGCTGGGACCGGTAGAGCCGTCGGATGAGGCCAGCTGGAACATCATCCTGGCATCTGTGGCGCGCGCCAGTCAGGACCTCGACCAGGCCACCATCGACAAAGCGATTGAATGCTGGAGTAACCAAGAATGTGACACCGGAAGCGGTGGCGAACTCGTAATGGGTTATGCCGACGGCGGCGGCGACACAGTCAACGTGTGGCGTTCTGTGAGCCATATGGAGGCAATTCTCCAGGCACTCACCTATCCCGAGATCGGGGCGATCGTCTCCACGGCGGCCGACTTCAACCAGGACCCGGAAGTGCATGCAAACGACATCCGATTCCTGATCCAGCGCCAAGTCGACTTCATCGTCGGATATCCCGATGTCGGAGTTGCGCTGGCAGCTGCGGTCTCTGAGGCCGAAGCTGCGGGCATCTCCTACGTCTCGTTCTCGGCGGGCTATGTCGGCCTCCCGGGACAGGAAGGCGCTCTCGTACCAGGCGAGGGATACACCTCTGTTGTAGGTGAGGACCTCTGTGCCCTCGGCGAAAGCTTCGCCGAAGTGCTGAACGACGGGGTCGGCAGCGGCAACGTCGGAATGCTTGGTGGAACACCCGGCAACGCACTGACCCTCGGATGGCAACAGTGTGCAATTCCCGCCCTTGCCGATGGCGTGACACTGGTGAATCCACCGGCCAACGAGAACTCCACCACAGGAGACACCTACTGGGTGAACACCTTCGCCCTCGACGCGGTCAGAGGTCTCCTCACGACCACGCCGGACATCGCCGGATGGGCATACGAGTACTCCGACGGGCTGTACACAGCCCTCCAGGCGTACGACGAGCTCAACGTCCCGGTGGAGAACACGACAATCGCCCTGCGCACCGACGAGCAGACGCTGTTCTGCGATTGGGCGGAGCGCAACGAACCGACCTACAACATCTGGTACTCGGCTGGAGGAAACTTCCAGGCGAGGACCGGTGTCACCACGGCGATGCTGGCGCTGCAAGGCGCCGACGTCCCCGGTGTGGTCGTCGTGCCCCACGTCATGCGGCAGGTGACCGCCGAAGACTGCAACCCGGATCGGGTCAACGAAGTCGTCTCAGGCACCTCGCTTGTGCCGGACGAAGTCCTGGCCTTGATGTTCGGATGACCAACGGCGATTCACGAGGAGAGACGGCCAACGAGCTGGTGCTCGAACTGGAGGGCGTGTCCCGCCAGTTCGGGGCGGTTCGTGCGCTGACGAACGTCAGCTTCGATTGTCGCGCCGGCGAGATCCACGCTCTCGTGGGCGAGAACGGCTCGGGAAAGTCGACTCTCCTCGGAATCGCATCAGGGTTTGTCGACCCCGATCTGGGCACGATCCGGATCGGGGGCAAACCCCTTCGACACGACTCACCCGCACTCGCCCGCAAGCTGGGACTGGCGATGGCATATCAGGATGGTTCGTCGGTACAGGCAGAGCCCGTCAAGAACAATCTGTACTTCACCGCACCCCCGGACCAACGTCCTCCATACTTCCGGCGCAAGAAGTGGGCACGGAAAGTGCTCGCCGATTTCGACCTCGATCTCGAGTTGTTCCCGGACGCACCGGCCGGGTTCCTCACGCTGGCAGAGCGTCAACTGTTCGAAGTGGCCAAAGCCCTCGTCACCAACCCCAAGGTGCTTCTCCTCGACGAACCCACAACCGCACTCGGCCCCGATGAGGTCGAGGCCCTCCACCGGACTGTTGTCGCATGCAAGCAACGGGGCGTGGGAGTTGTGTACGTGAGCCATCGCCTCCCCGAGGTGCTGGAAGTAGCCGATCGGGTCACTGTTCTCCGGGACGGGCAATACCAGGGGACGTTCGACGCACGCACCACGTCGGAGCCCGAACTCGTCGAGAAGATTGTCGGCCGCCCCTTCGATGCTGCATTTCCCTCGGCTGCACCAACCGAGGCCGAGGCCCGCGAGGTACTGGTGGTCGATGGCCTCCAGGGCCAGTCTTTCGGGCCGGTCAGTTTCACTTTGGAAAGCGGAGAGATCGTCGGGATCGCCGGGGCCGAGGGCAATGGCCAGCCCCAGCTCTTCGACACCCTCTCCGGCCGCACCCCGCCACGAGCTGGGAGGGTGGTCTGCGAAGACAGAGAACTCACCTTGATCTCCACCCATGAGGCAATCGGCGCCGGCATCATGCTCTTGCCCGGCGACCGGAAGAACGAAGCCCTGATGGGCGTCCTCGGCGTCAAGGTCAATGCGACCATCCAGTCGATCCGGAAATTCTCCCGGGCAGGTCTCCTCGATCGGCGCCGTGAGCGCCAGGCCGTGGCCGGCCTGGTGGAACAGCTCGAAATCCGGACACCGTCGTTGGACCAACCGGTCGAGTTCCTCTCCGGAGGCAACCAGCAGAAAGTCTCGGTTGCCCGGTCATTCTTGAAAGAACCGTCGGTGATCCTGGCCTACGAACCGACCCAGGGTGTCGACGTCGGGTCCCGGTTCGATATCTACAAAGCACTTCGTGCCCGCAGCGACGCCGGGGCTGCTCTTCTGGTCAAGTCGAGCGACCCGATCGAGCTTGCCGGGTTCTGCGACCGGGTGCTGGTCATGTCGCGGGGGACGATCATCGAGGAGATTCCCGGTGATGAACTCGACGAGGTGCGAATCGTCGAAGCGATCGTCAGGGGACCGGGCATGTCCAAGGCGGCGCGGTCGCCACTCGGGGTGGCCATGCCGAAGAGCCCGACGCATCAAGAGGCTTCGTGACCACTCCCGTCACCAGCACCCGCATCGACTCGGCGCGGCAGGCGGTTCGCAAGGTCGTCCGCGACGCACGCGACATCAACGAATGGCGCAAGATCGTCAAGTTCCGGTTGTGGATGCCGGTCGTCCTCCAGGTTCTGATGATCGGGGCCCTGCTTCTGTACACGAACTCCCGGTTTCCCGGATTCCTCAACCAGTCCAACATCTCCAACATTCTCCTCCTCGCCATGCCACTGGCATTGGCCGCCATCGCCCAGACCCATGCCATCCTGGTCGGCTACCTCGACCTGTCCGTCGGGGCCATGATCAGCCTCGGCGTCGTGGTCGCCTCGTTCCTGATACGGGCGGAGGCCACCCCGACACAAATCCTCATGGGTGCGGGAGCCGTCCTCCTCTGTGGGTTGTTGTTGGGCCTGGTCAACGCCGGGCTGGTGAGAGGTGTGAAGATCCCCTCGATCATCGCCACGCTGGCAACCCTCAGCATCCTCGACGGGATCTCACTGACCCTGCGGCCGACCGCACAGGGAATCATCAGCGGCGACCTGGTCTCGTTCCTGAAGACCAGTATTGGCCCAATCCCCATTGCGTTCATAGCGATCGTCCTGTTCGCGGCGCTCTCCGATCTCTGGCTGCACGCCTCCGGTTCGGGACTCGAAGTGCGGGCCGTGGGACACGATGAAAGGGCAGCCAAGCGTGGTGGGATCCGAACCAACTGGGTGAGAGTGCGGGCGCTTCTGCTCGCCAGCGTCCTCTCTGCGGTTGCAGCGTTCTTTGTCATGGCGCGATCACCCATCGGAAACGCGCAGATCGGTTCGACCTTTGCCCTCAACAGCATCACCGCGGCAGTTCTCGGTGGAGCCTCCCTCGCCGGAGGGAGGGCCACATTCATCGGCAGCACTGTGGCGGCGCTCCTGCTCGCCCTCATCCTCACCGTGCTCCCCTTCCTCGGTCTGTCGCCCGACGACGGCCTGATGATCATCGGCGTCCTGGTGCTCGCCGGCATCGTGCTGTTCCAGGTGGGGGACATCAAGGAACTGGTCAAGCGCAACTTCCGCCGGGCGCGGCGACTGGTAGTCGGAAGCCGGCAGCGAGAGACCACCGCCATCCCCGCCTTCTATATCGAGGGAACCGACTTCAGCGTGGTGCCAACCGACAGGAAGCTGATCAAAGGCGGCATCGTCCTCAGCCTCGATGGAACCGTCGGCGACTTCCCTCATGGCGATGTCCTCATCGACGGCAACAAAATACTCGAAGTCGGTCCGACCCTTTCTGCCGAGAACGCGGAGATCATCGATGCGACCGGGATGATCGTCATGCCCGGATTCGTCGACACTCATCGCCACATCTGGGAGGGTTTGCTCCGCAACATCGGAACCGATGTGCCCCTCGAAGGACGCACGAGCTACATCTCCTTCGTCCTCCACAAGCTCGCCCCTGCCTTTCGCCCAGAAGACGCGTATGTGGGGAACCTGGTGTCAGCCCTGGGCGCCATCGACGCTGGCATCACCACGCTCCTCGACTGGTCACACATCCAGGGCTCACCGGAACACACCGACGCTGTTGTCCACGCCCTCGAAGACTCCGGGCTCCGGGCGGTTTTTGCATACGGCTTCCCATGGTGGGGCAAGTGGGAGGAACGCCAGCCCAGCTGGTTCGTCCGTGCCGCCACCGAGCACTTCTCCACAAAGGACCAGATGCTCACCCTCGCCTTGGCGGCGCCGGGCCCCGAGTTCACCGACTTCGAGATCACCCGCGACCACTGGAAACTCGCCCGTGAGACCGACGCCCGTATCTCGACTCATGTCGGCGTCGGAAGCTACGGCCAGGACGGCAAGCTACAGGAGATGGGTGAGGCGGGGCTGCTCGGCCCCGACACCACCTATATCCACTGCACGACTCTCAACGACACCGAAATTCAGATGATCGTCGACAGCGGAGGCAGCGTGTCACTGGCCTCTCCCGTGGAGATGATGATGGGCCACGGCATGCCGCCGATTCAGAAGTTCCTGAACAGGGGGCTGTACCCGAGCCTCAGCGTCGACGTGGAGACCAACGTGCCCGGGGACATGTTCAACCAGATGCGTTCGGTTTTCGGTCTGCAGCGGGTACAGGCACAAACTGCCGGAAGGCCGGCCCTAACTGCACGAGAAGTGCTGTTATGTGCAACCGTGGAAGGCGCCAGGGCCAACGGCCTCGACGCCAAAGTAGGGACCTTGACCCCCGGTAAAGAGGCGGACATAGTCTTGCTCCGGACCGACCGGATGAATGTCACCCCGCTCAACGACCCGCTCACGGCTGTCGTCACCGGTATGGACACCAGCAACGTCGACACCGTGATGATTGCCGGTCGCCTGATGAAGCGCCACGGCAAGCTGCTCCACGTCGACTGGCCGGCGGTGAAGCGGATGACCAGCGAAGCCCGCGACCACGTAATCGAAACGTCCGGCTTCAAAGTCCCCAAGATCTGAACCGCAAACTGTTCCCCCGGAGGCGGAGCGAACGAGGGAAAAGTCCCTGCCGGCGTTTGACTGTCCTCCCGCTTGCGGGAGGAAGGTTCGCGAAGCTGTTCCCCCGGAGGCGG
>JBBDMR010000149.1:0-2066 GCA_040878225.1 Acidimicrobiia bacterium | reverse complement strand
CCAGGACCGAACATCGGCGTTGGAATGCCGACCGAACATGCATAACCCGCATCGAACGTGTTGAGGCTCCAGAACGTCTCCGACCTCCGTCCTTGCGACGTAAGGCCCTCGAGCAAGTGACGCACCACACCCGAGTCGGGGGAAACCGCCGCCGGCAGCATCGATGCTCCCTCTTCGACGTCAACCTCTGCAACCTTCTCATTCGAGAGATGAGAACGGAGGTCATCGATGACAGTCGAGGGGTCCTCCCCCGGGAGAAGACGGCGATCGATGACGATATCCACCCTCTCCGGGATGGTGTGGGGGGCCACGGGAAAACAACGTACCTGGTACGGGGTGATCGTCACTCCGCCCAAGTCGGGATGAGCTTCCGGCAGAGGCACCGACCGAAGGGCGCGAACCACATCTGCGGCGCCCTCGATCGGGTTGAGTCCCAACCACGGTTGGCTGGAGTGACATGACCGACCTGGCACGGTGACCTCGATGTCAACGCGTCCTCGGTTGCCTAGCGAGACGCGCAGATCGGTTCCGAAAGCGACGATCCCTTGAGAAGCGCGAAGCCGCAGATCGTCAATGACGCGCCGCGATCCATCGTGCGAGCTCCTACCTTCACTATTGACGGCGACCCACACGGGCCGCTTGAGATCTCGAGGCAGCGAACGTATCGCGGCGATTGCGCTCGCCATCGGGCCCTTGTTCTGGGTGGCCCCCTGACCAACCGCGCACGGTCCAGAGAGACCGTAGGGCTTCCCGTCGGCGATGGTTCCCACGTTGGGATCATCCATGAGATTGGAGTGTTGCGAGACGATGTACGTCTGAATCAGGAGCCCGTCAACACCCTCAGGACCGAAGCGAGCAACCACGTCTCCCAAGTCATGACGCCGAACCTCATCGGGTTGCAGTTCCTCGACATAGGGCATCACCACTTCATCGATGGCCTTCACGATCCTCGCATCGCCGGGCGCAACCTCGGTTTCTCCTAGCGGTACTTGAGTGTCTGCGCGCAACAGATCGACCAAAAGATGCTCCATCCAGGTACGGTCGATGGTCACGTCGCGAGTCCCGGTAGGAGTCCATCCAAAGCCCGCTCCATCTGTCCCTTCTGATCGAAGGAGGCAAAGCGGATGATGGGAATGTCCACGCCTCGGGTCCGGTACTCCTCCACACGCGACGCGATGTGCTCGGGGGTCCCATACGCCCCCCAGGCGTCCATCACTTCTGGCTTCGTGTCGGTCGAATAATACTGGTCCAAGAACCGCTTGGCTTCGCGACGCGCGGTCGTCTCGTCGTTCTGGATGTTGATCATCAGGTGTACTGCCGAGGAGAGGGATTCACTCTTGCGTCCCAGGCCCTCCGCCAGCCGTCTGATCTCTTCCCACCTCGCCCCGAAGTCATCCGGTGATACGACAGTGGACAACCATCCATCCGCCATCCTGGCGACACGTTCGATCGCTGTCTGGTAGCGCTGGGCACTCAGCTTCGACGGATCCGGATTGCTGGCGATCCAGATCGGACACGGATCCTGGATGGGCTTGGGTTCGAGGTCGATGCTTGGGAATCGCCAGTACCGACCTTCGTGGGAAGTGGGTCCCGACCATGCCTTCCGGATGAGTTCGATGCCTTCTTCCAGGCGCCCGACACGCTCGTTGCCGGTCACGCCCATGGCCTGCAACTCAGCCGCGAAGTTGGCGCCCCCTCTTCCTGTCGGTGCTCCCAGACACACGGCCAGTAGGGACCTTCCCCCCGAGATCACATCGAGGCTGGCCCACTGACAGGCAAGCAGTACGGGGTTCCGAAGGGGGAACGTTGCCATGCAGCAGACACCGAGCTTGAGGCGGACCGTCCGAGCTGCCAGTGCAGACATCGTTGCGATCGCTTCCAGGCGAGGCTTCGCGATCAAGCCGTCGCCGACCCAGACCGAATCGAAGAATCCCGATTCCTCTGCCTGCGCGGTCAGTGAATAGAGCTCCTCTATCGTCGTAGCCCCAAACAGCACACCGCGGTTCGGAAGACTCAGCCCTATCGATCTCGACACAAGCCCTCCACGGTCACAACCTCGGCCGTCC
>JBBDMR010000148.1:0-11477 GCA_040878225.1 Acidimicrobiia bacterium | reverse complement strand
CCGTAGGCGTGCTTGCGGAGGTAGTTGCCGACTCCGGTGCGGAACTGCTCCTCACCGATGAACAGTTCGATCATCCGGAGAACAGCTGAGCCCTTCCCGTAGGTGATCGAGTCGAACATCGCATCCACTTCGGTTGGGGAGTTGACTTCGAACTCGATCGGGCGGGTCGACGCCAGCTGGTCTGTCCCCATCGCCCAGGGCACCTCGGTATTGGCGAAAGTGAGCCAGCGCTTCCACTCCGGCTTCTTGGCGGCGGTGGTCTTGATGTCCATGAAGCTGGCAAAGGCCTCGTTGAGCCACGCTCCCTCCCACCACTTCATGGTCACCAGGTCTCCGAACCACATGTGTGCCGTCTCGTGGCCGATCACGTCGATGGAGCGCTGCAGTTCGCTCTGGCTGGCCTTGGAGGGGTCGATCACGAGGTAGGCGTCGCGGTAGGTGATCAGCCCGACGTTTTCCATGGCACCGGCGGCGAAATCGGGGACACCGATGTGGTCGAGCTTGTCGGCCGGGTAGGGGATCCCGTAGTAGTCGGTCAGGTACTCGAAGGAGAAGACGGCGTTGTCCATCGCCACGTCGGTGAGGTGGAGGTTGCCTTTCGGGACGATGATCCGGATCGGAGTCCCCCGGACGACAACCGGCTCGGTGGCCTCGAAGGCGCCGACCACAAAGGCGAGGAGGTAGGTCGACATCTTCATGGTCGTGTCGAACTGAACCTCGACCCGTCCGTCTTCCAAGTCGGCACGTTCCAGTTCGGCGGTATTGGTGAACACTGCGAGGTCGGCGGGGACCACCATGGTCGTCCGGTAGGTCGCCTTCATGTCCGGCTCGTCCCAGCAGGGGAAAATGCGCCGTGCATCTGTTGCCTGGCACTGTGAGGTAGCGATTACGTGCTCCACACCGTCGGAGTCGGTGAACTTGGAGCGGTAGAGGCCGCGGAGCTGGTCGTTGATCGTCCCGGTGTAGACGATATCCAGGGAGTGTTCACCCGGGCCCAGCTCGGCTTCGAGGCTGAAGGTGGCCCGCTCGTGCTCGAAGTCGAGGGAGATATCGGTCACTTCTGTGCCATCGACGGATACCGAGACAAAGTCGATCTCCGCGGTGTTGAGGATTATCTGGGAGACCGGTTCGCGGACGTCGAGGTCCACTACGACATAACCATCGAAAGTGAACGATTCGAGATCGGGCTCCAGCCGCAGCTCATAGTGAACGGGCAGGACGTTGCGGGGCAGGCGGTAAGGGTTATCTGGCACTGAGGATCCTCGTCTTGGCTTCGGGTGAGCATGCTACAGGGGTCGATGTTGGTATTCCTTCCCGATTCGGGCCATGTCGTCCCGATTCGATACTCTGCCCTGTTCATGACCGACGCAACCACGATTCTCGTGTCCATCAACGCCGACGACCGCCCCGGGATCACCGCCGGGCTCATGGAGGTCCTGTCCCGCACCGGAGCCGAGATATACGACGTGGAGCAGATAGTGGTCCGGGGGCGGCTGACTCTGAACATCCTGATCGGGGTCGGGGAGAGCAGGGCGACCATCTCCGAGCTGTTGTTCTACGGCTGGGAGAAAGACCTCCGCATCGAATTCGACGCGATCGAAGCAAGCCCCGAGGAGCCGGCCCTGTCCCATGTCGTCACCGTCATCGGGGCGAGAGTCTCTCCGCAGGACTTCGGGGCCGTTGCCGAGGCAATCGCCTCCGGGGGCGGGAACATCGATCGTATCTTCCGCCTCTCCCGGTACCCGGTGATCAGCTACGAGCTCGCCGTCTCCGGTGGCGACCCGGTGGCAATACGGCAGGGCTTGCTCGAGGCAGCTTCCGCCAGTCCGATCGACGTTGCCATCCAGCCCGAGAGCCTCGACCGGAGGGCGAAGCGTCTGGTCGTCATGGACGTCGACTCGACCCTGATCCAGGGGGAGATCATCGACGTTCTCGCCGAGCGGGCTGGAGTCGGCACCGAGGTGGCCATGCTGACGGCCCAGGCGATGGCCGGAGAGATCGAATTCGAGCCCGCTTTGCGCAAAAGAGCGGCGATGCTGGCCGGCCTTCCGGTTTCGGTATTCGACGAGGTCAACGCCGAGATCCAGCCGACTCCGGGGGCGAGGACGTTTGTCCGCACCCTGCGCCGGATGGGTATGAAGACCGCCATTGTCTCTGCAGGATTTACCCGCTTCACCGACTCGTTCGCCGAGTCGCTCGGGATCGACTATTCCCTGGCGAACACCCTCGAGGTCAAGGATGGAGTCCTCACAGGGCAGGTCGAGGGAAGGGTGGTCGATCGCGCCAGGAAGGCCGAGTTCCTCCGTGAGCTCGCCGACCGGGAAGGGATCACCCTGTCGCAGACGGTGGCGGTGGGTGACGGTGCCAACGACCTCGACATGCTTGCGGCCGCTGGACTGGGAATCGCATTCAACGCCAAACAGCTGGTCAAGGACAACGCGGACACCTCCCTTTCGGTCCCGTATCTCGATGCGATTCTCTTCGTGATGGGTGTGCGCCGGGAGCACGTAGAAGCGGCAGACGCCCTCGACCCGGACCTGGCCGGGGGAAGCCCGATCCCGGTGCCGGGCACGCCGCCTATCTGAGAATCTCGAGAACCTGAGAGTGCAGGCCCGGCCCGGCGGCGACGATCGAGTTACCGGTGACCGGGTCGCCGCCGTGCCAGTCGGTGATTACCCCGCCGGCGCCGCGAATGATGGGGATCAGTGGAATCAGGTCCCACTGGTTCATGATCGGGTCGACCATGATGTCGGCCCTTCCTGACGCCAGCATCAGGTACCCGTAGCAATCGCCCCAGGTTCTCGTCATCGCCGTGCTGCGGCGGAGCGCTTGAAATTTGGTCCCGTCCTGGAAGCGGTCGGCGAGGTTGGGATCGGTGGTGAGAAGGGTGGCGTCTCGCAGAAGGGTGCAGGGGCGAACCGCAATCTCCCGGCCGTTGAGGGTGGTTTTCTCCCCGTTGCCGATCATCATCTCGCCGAGCACCGGTTGGTGGATCACACCGAGGATCGGATCGCCGTGGTGCATCAGGCCGATGAGCGTCCCGAAAAGGGGGACTCCGGAGACGAACGAAATGGTCCCGTCGATCGGGTCCAGCGTCCAGACGTACTCGGCTTCGGGCGCTTCCGTTCCGAACTCCTCACCGATGATGCCGTGGTCGGGATGGATGGCGTGGATCATCTCCCGGAGCATGCTTTCGACGTCGCGGTCGGTCTCGGTGACTATCGACAGGTCGGCTTTGGTGTCAACGGTCATTTCTCCACGGTTGAACCGCTCGGCGATCAGCCGTCCCGATGCCTCGGCGAGGCTGCGGGCGAACTCGATCAATCCAGGGTCCATTCGTGGTGGAAGAAGCTTCCCCGTGCCTGGTCGGTTCGTTCGAAGGTGTGGGCACCGAAGTAGTCGCGTTGGGCCTGGATCAGGTTGGCGGGCAGCCGCTGCGACCGCATCCCATCGAAGTAGGTGAGCGCACTGGCGTAAGCGGGGACCGGGAGACCGGCGCCGATCGCACCGGTGACCACGTTTCGCCAGGAGGGCAGAGCGGCCTCGATTGCAGCCGTGAAGAACGGTGCTGTGGTCAGGTCCTCGAGTGCCGGATCGGCCTCGAATGCCCTGGTGATGTCCTCGAGGAAATCGGCCCTGATGATGCAACCCGCACGCCACAGCGACGCCACCGAGCCCAGGTCGAGATCCCAGCCGAAGTCCTTCGACGACCTGGCGAGAAGGCGGAATCCCTGTGCGTACGAAATGATCTTCGATGCATAGAGGGCAGCTTCGATGTCGTCGACCGAGACTTTGTCGAGCGTGCCCACCGGCTCGGGGAATACAGAAGACACCCTGAGGCGGCGAGCAGGATCGGAGCTGACGACCCTGGCATAGACAGCTTCCGAAACCAGGGTGGTCGGCTCGCCAAGTTCCAGCGAGGCAACAACAGTCCACTTCCCGGTGCCCTTCTGGCCTGCGGCGTCGAGGATCATGTCGATCAGCGGGACGCCATCTTCGACTACGTCGAGAATTTCGGCCGTGATCTCGATGAGGTAGGAGCGCAGCCTTCCCTCGTTCCAGGTGCGGAAGACAGCGGCGATTTCGGGCACTGCCATCCCCATCCCCCGCCGCATCAGGTCGTAGGCCTCGGCAATCACCTGCATGTCGCCGTATTCGATTCCGTTGTGGACCATCTTGACGAAGTGCCCCGCTCCACCGGGGCCAACCCACTCACAGCATGCCTTGCCGTCAGGGGCCACGGCGGCGATGCCCTTGAGCATCTCTTCCATCGCTTCCCAGGCCTGCGGGTTGCCACCGGGCATGATCGACGGGCCGTGGCGGGCCCCCTCTTCGCCGCCGGAGAACCCGACGCCGAGGTAGCGGATGCCGAGGTCGGTGAGGCTCTCGGTGCGGCGCTCAGTATCGGTGTACAGAGAATTACCTCCGTCGAGGATGATGTCGCCCGGCTCGAGCAACGGGACCAGGTCTTCGATCACCGTGTCGACCGGGTTGCCCGCCGGGATCATCAGAAGTACCCGACGCGGCCTCGACAGTGTCTCCACCAATTCCTCCAGTGAGACGGCTGAGACGATGTCTTTGTTCACCGCCTCACCAGCCATGAATTCCATCGTGGTCGAGGGGGTCCGGTTGTAAACCGAGACCGCATTTCCGGAGTCGGCCAGGTTGAGAGCGAGGTTGGCGCCCATCACCCCGAGACCAACAATTCCTATGTCTGCGCTCTTATCCATGAGACCAGGCTATTACTTCGAGCGGTAAACGCTTAGCCTTGCTGCTCGTGACTGAGCTTCGCATTGGCATTGACATTGGTGGCACCGGGATAAAAGGTGCAATCGTCGACGTATCGACAGGAGACTTGAAGAGCGAGCGACTCCGGCTGGAGACACCACAACCGTCCACGGTCGAGTCGGTCGTCGCCGCCGTTGTCAGTGTGGTCGAAAGCCTCGACCATCCCGGTCCGATCGGGGTCGGCTTCCCCGCGGTCGTGGTAAACGGTGTCGCCACCACCGCAAACAACATCCACCATGGCTGGATCGGGACCGACGTTGCCGGGACCATCCGCCAGGCAACCGGCCGGGAAGTCTCGCTGGTCAACGACGCCGACGCTGCGGCCCTCGCCGAGGCGTCTTTCGGAGCGGCAAAAGGGGTAGCGGGCAAAGTGCTGATGCTCACGTTCGGCACCGGCATCGGCAGCGCGTTGATGATGGATGGTGTCCTTGTCCCCAACTTCGAGTTCGGACAGATCGAGTTCGAGGGGGTGAGGCCGGCCGAGCGCGAGTTCTCAGCGAGGGCCAGAGAGCAGCTGGGCCTCGACTGGGATGAGTGGGGTGATCGGACTGCGAGATATCTGGAGATGATCGACACGGTCGTCAATCCGGATTTGATCGTCTTCGGAGGCGGAGCGTGCAAGGAGTGGGAGAATTTCCATGAGAGGATCCCCCCGAGTTTGAACGTGGTGCAGGCACAGCTGCTCAACAATGCCGGGATTGTGGGGGCCTCACTCGTCGCCGGTTGATCCGTCCTCGAATCCGTTGAACGTGCTCCGGTCACGGACCGGGATTCGCACCTCGAGGTGGGTCCCGTCACCTTCATGGTTTTCTCCGAGCACATCGCCCACCCGATAGGCAGCGGCGACGATGTCGCCACGGTCGTAGGGGACGGTGAGGGTCAGGTTCACCATCTGGCGCTCGATATGGGTGCCGATCTCCTCGATGAGGGTCTCCATCCCGATCGAACCCAGAGCGCTGACGAAACACCCTTCCGGATAGAGGTTCTCGAGCCGTTCGCGTTTTGCTGGGCCGACCAGATCGATTTTGTTGAACACGAGCAGTTCCGGGATCTCGTCGGCGTCGATTTCGACGAGAACATCCCGCACCGCGGCGAGCTGGCCGACCAGATCGGGCTCGCTTGCGTCGACCACATGGAGCAGGAGGTCGGCCTCGGCGACTTCGGCCAGGGTTGAGGCGAACGCATCGACCAGATGGTGGGGAAGGCGGCGGACGAATCCGACGGTGTCGGCTACCAGCACCGACCGGTTGTTCGACACTTCGAGGCGCCTCACGGTGCTGTCGAGGGTGGCGAAGAGCTGATCCCGCACCTTGACCCCGGCGTCAGTGAGGCCGTTGAGGAGGGTCGACTTTCCGGCATTGGTGTATCCGACGATCGAGACCTGGGGAATTGCGTTTCTCTTCCGGGCCTTGCGCTGTGTCTCCCGGTGCTTGGCCATGTCCTTGAGCTCGCGCTCCAGCTTCGAGATCCTGGCGAGGGTGTGGCGGCGGTCCGTCTCGAGCTTGGTCTCACCGGGTCCACGGGCCAAGACGCCGAAACCCTGCTGTGACATGCTCTTGCCTTTGCCCCGGAGACGGGGGAGGTTGTAGCGGAGCATTGCCAGCTCCACCTGCAACGCACCGATCTTGGTGGTTGCGTGCTGGGCGAAGATGTCGAGGATCAGTGCTTCCCGGTCGACCACGTCACATTGGAAGATGCTCTCGAGGTTGCGGGTCTGGGCCGGGGTCAGGGAGTTGTCGAAGATGACCACATCGATATCGAGGGCTTTGGTCAGCGAGCCCAGTTCTTCTGCTTTGCCCGATCCGATGTAGGTGGCCGGGTCGAGCTGGTGGCGGCGCACCAACTCGGTGTCGACAGGGTCTGATCCCGAGGTCTCGGTGAGAAGAGAGAGCTCTTCGAGACTGCGCTCGGCGTCGACGCTCGCCATGCCCGGCAGCTCGACACCGACGAGGAATGCCCTTTGTACTTGTACTTCGAGGTCGGTGACGGTCGCCGTGAGGCGTCGTCTCGACCGTGACGCGTGTTGATCAGTCATGATTGAGCTCGTTGGGGAGAGACCTGAATCATGCCCTAAATTCTGGCGCGGTGGAGGGGAATATCCGACTCAGAGGTACTGGCCCTCGTCGCCGACATGATCGAGCTGCTCTTCGGCGATGATCTGAGACTCACGAACGGCAATAACCGGCTTCCCGGTTGGCGGCCAGATGAACCTCCAGGCACCGGTGGGCACCGCCCAGAACCGCTGGTTGGTCTGAACATCGATCAGGGCGAGGGCGTCGTTCCCGTCTTTGGTCCCAACCGGGACCAGCAACCCCGAGCTGGTGGTTGATTCGCCGGGAGCCTGGCCGACACGCCAGCCCCCCATGACCTTGTAGCCGTTCTCTGTCTGCAAGATGGGTAGATCCGTGCTTGTCATCTGTCCCCCCGATTGTCGCAGGATGGCCCGGCAACCACCAGTCTCAGGATGGTTAGTGTTCTGTCATGGCCAGACAACCCAACTTCTCAGAGGCCCTCGAATATCACGAGCGACCGCGCCCCGGGAAGATTGCAATCCGCTCGACCAAACCAACTGCGACCCAGTCGGACCTCAGCCTCGCCTACACACCAGGCGTTGCCGAACCGTGCCTTGTCATCGCCGATGACCCCGAAGCCGCGTTCCGGTTTACCAACCGAGGCAATCTGGTGGCGGTGGTCTCGAACGGGACTGCAGTGCTCGGCCTGGGAAACATCGGCCCGCTCGCGAGCAAACCGGTGATGGAGGGCAAAGCCGTCCTCTTCAAACGGTTCGCAGACATTGATGTCTTCGACCTCGAAATCGATGCCCCCGACCCCGAGGACGTGATCCGGTTCTGCGAGCTGCTGGCCCCGACCGTGGGCGGAATCAACCTCGAAGACATCAAGGCCCCGGAGTGCTTCTATATCGAAAAGACGCTCCGAGAACGACTCGATATCCCCGTCTTCCACGACGATCAGCACGGCACCGCGATCATCTCCGGCGCCGCCTTCCTCAATGCGATCGATCTCACCGGCCGCGACATCGCGACGACACGAGTGCTGTTCGCCGGCGCCGGTGCTGCCGGGGTCGCCACCGCCCGTTTCTTCATCGAGTTGGGCGTCGACCCGGCCAACGTGCTCATGGTCGACTCCAAAGGGGTGATCCAGAGCGAACGCGACGACCTCGACGAGATCAAGAGAGCCTTTGCGGTCTCGACCGATGCGCGCACGATCGACGACGCCTTCGTCGGCGCCGACGCCTTCGTCGGGGTCTCTGTGGCGGGCACGGTCACCGGGGAGATGCTGCAGAAGATGAACGAGAACCCGATCGTCTTCGCCCTGGCCAACCCCGATCCCGAGATCACCTATCACGACGCCGTCGCGGCCCGGCCCGACGTGATCATGGCGACGGGCCGCTCCGATTTTCCCAACCAGGTGAACAACGTGCTGGGCTTCCCCTTCATTTTCAGGGGTGCTCTCGATGTCAGGGCAAAGGGAGTCTCCGAGAAGATGAAGATCGCCGCCGCCAGGGGGCTGGCCGATCTGGCGAGACAGCCCGTACCTGACGCGGTACTGCGGGCCTACGACCTCGAACAGCTTTCCTTCGGTCCCGAGTATCTGATCCCCAAACCGTTCGACTCCCGGGTCTTGTGGACCATCGCGCCGGCTGTTGCCCGGACCGCCATGGAGGAGGGCCTCGCCCGCAAGCCGATCGAGGACTTCGACGAGTACCGCAACGAGTTGCGGGCTCGTTTCCAGGCCTCCCACGGCCTGATCGCAGCCATCACCACCCGGGCCATCGCCCAGCCGAAGCGGGTCGCCTACCCGCACGGCGCCGACATGAGAATCATCCGTGCGGCACGCCGGGTCGCCGACGAAGGGATCGCCACACCGTTGCTCATCGGCGATGCCGGCGAGATCACAGCGCTGGCCGAGTCGGCGGGCATCTCTCTCGACGGCATGGAGATAATCAATCCAAAAGAGGAGCACGAAGAGCGGGAGAGGTACGCGATCGAACTGGAGAGCCTGCGCCGGCACAAGGGGCTTTCCCTGGTGGAAGCGCGCCGTCAGGTTCTCGATCACAACATGTACTCCTGTCTCATGCTCCGGGAGGGCAAAGTCGATGCGGTGATGGGCGGTCTCTCGACGCACTACCCTGAGACGATCCGGCCGGCATTGCAGGTACTCCGCGTCGAAGAGGGACGTTCCATCGTCAGTTCGGTGTACCTGGTCGTGGTGCGGGGCAACCCTTATTTCTTCACCGACTGCGCGGTCAACATCGAGCCGACCGCCGAGCAGCTCGCCGAGATCGCCCTTGCCGCAACGACAACCGCGGAGAAGGACTTCAGCCGTGATCCCCGGGTCGCCTTCATCTCCTACAGCGACTTCGGATCGGCAGGCGGGCCGGAACCGGCCCGGATCAGGAGGGCAGTCGAGTTGTTCCGCAGCGCCCGCCCCGACATCCCCGTCGACGGCGAGATGCAAGCCGACACCGCGGTGGTTCCAGACTTGCTCAAGAGCCGTCGCGGTGACGGCCCGCTGCAGCGGGCTGCGAACGTCCTGGTCTTCCCCAACCTGACGGCAGCCAACGCCGCCTACAAGCTGATGAACCGTCTCGGCGACGCCGAGGTGATCGGTCCTATCCTCAGTGGGTTCCCCAAGACCGTCCAGGTCCTCCAGCGCGACGCCTCGGTCAACGACGTCGTCAACCTCACCGCAATCGCGGTAGCGGAAGCCCAGCGCCGGGAGCGCTAATCCGTGGACCAGCAATCGATTCGTGAAGGCCTGCTCCGGCTGGCCGCAAACCACCGATGGACCTGGGCGGTTTCGGCGAGGTCACTTCTCGATTCCCTACCCGGAACCGCGCCCGGTCGTCACCCGTATCAGGTCGTTACCACCCTCGGCGAAGCGCAGATGGAGGCCCTGGAGGGAGACCCTCGGTTTGTCGAGAGACTCGGAGCGGAGTTAACCGACCTCGACGCCGTCCTGGATGGTGCAAGACCGGCAACGATCGCCTACTGCTCACCCGAGTTCGGGATCGCAGCCCGCCTACCCCAGTACTCCGGCGGGCTGGGGGTGCTTGCCGGAGACCATCTAAAGGCCGCCAGCGATGCCGGGCTCCCGTTAGTCGGCGTGGGTCTGTTCTACCGGGAGGGCTTCTTCCGGCAGGTGATCGACGGCGGAGTGCAGTCCGAACGTTATGTCACTTTGGACCCGGACTCGCTCGGAGCTCGCGACACCGGTGTCGAGGTAACCGTCCCCTTGCCCGGTCGTGACGTCGCAGCCAGAGTGTGGACGCTCGAGGTGGGGCGGACCACCCTTGTCCTTTTGGATACCGACCTCGATGGGAACGAGGCCGACCGGGCTATCACCGACCGCCTGTACAGCGGCGATCGGCGACACCGGCTCGAACAGGAGATGGTTCTCGGGGTAGGGGGTGCCCGGGCTCTCGAGGCCCTCGGCATCGAGGTAACCGTCTACCACCTCAATGAGGGTCACGCCGGGTTCATCACCCTCGAGCTGATCGACCGCTTGATCAACGGGGGCGACCTGGAAGGGGCCATGGAGAGCGTGAGATCGAGCCTCGTCTTCACCACGCACACGCCGGTACCGGCCGGCATCGACAAGTTCAGCCACGAGCTCATCGCACCCTACCTTGCCCTCTGGTCCCGGAGATGGGGGGTTGACTTCGATGACATCTGGGGCATCGGCGTCGATCCCGAAGATGACGACGAGTTCAACATGGCAGCTCTTGCGCTGCGTCTCTGTCGATCCGCCAACGGGGTCTCGCGACTCCACGGAGAGGTGAGCAGGAGCCTCTTCGCCGGGGTCGGGATCGGCGACGACATCACCCATGTGACCAATGGGGTTCATGCCCGGACATGGGTCGGTGACGAAGCTCAATACCTCTACGACGAGGTGGCGGGCAGGGCCTGGGAGGCTGGCGATGAGCGGGCATGGGCCCGGATCTCCGAGCTGGGGACCGGGCAAATCGGCACCCTCAGGCACTCGGCGGCCGTCCGCCTCGGAGAGCGTGTGCGCGAGGCAACGGGCCATGAGGTGAACCCCGAGTCGCTGATCATCGGATTCGCCCGCAGGTTCGCGCCGTACAAGAGGGCGACGTTGCTGCTGGAACGACGCGAGGAACTGGAGGCGCTACTCGAAAACAGCGAGCGACCGGTACATTTCCTCTTCGCCGGAAAGGCGCATCCAATGGACGTCCCCGGGAAGCAGCAGCTGGCGGACATCGTCGCCTACGCCGAGGAGCGAGGACCGAAGGGTGGATTCACGCTCATTCCCGACTACGACATGGAAATCGCGGGGGCGCTCGTAGAAGGGTGCGACGTATGGCTCAACACTCCAATCCGGCCTCGAGAGGCGTCTGGCACCAGTGGCCAGAAGGCCGCCCTGAATGGCGCCCTCAACTGTTCGATCCTCGACGGCTGGTGGGCCGAGATGTTCGACGGACAGAACGGCTGGGCGATCCCCGAGAGCGAAGGCCCGGAGGGTCGGAACCGATTCGAGTCGGCATCGACACTCGAAGTCATCGCCGAGATAGCCGCGACGTATTACACCGACCGGGCTTCATTCGTCGATCGCATTCGTCACTCCTGGAAGACCCTCGGCCCCAAGGTGACCGCAGCCCGAATGCTTCAGGACTACGAGCGCGAGATCTATCTGACGCGCTGAGACAC
>JBBDMR010000147.1:0-11541 GCA_040878225.1 Acidimicrobiia bacterium | reverse complement strand
GTTCTTCATCGTTCGCGTCCTGCCCGGCGACGCTGCCGTCGTGAGGGCGGGGCCCTACGCCAATCCTGAGACCATCCAGGAGATCCGGGACCGTTACGGGCTCTCCGATCCGATCGGCCAACAGTTCGTCACCTACCTCTCGGACCTCGCCCGCGGGGACATGGGTACGTCGATTCGGACCGACCAGCCCGTCACCGGGGAAGTCCTCCAGCGTCTACCGGCGTCCCTGGAACTCGCCTTCTATGCAGTCCTGATGGCGATACTGATCGGTGTTCCCATCGGGATCGCCGCCGCCGCCCGGCCAGAAAGCTGGGTTGATCGGTCCGCGCGGGTATTTGCCGTCCTCGGATCGTCGATGGCTCTGTTCTGGCTGGGTCTTCTCCTCATCTACTTCCTGTTCTACCGCCTCCGCTGGTTCCCGGGTCCTCTCGATCGTCTGGGTGTGACCACCACTCCACCCGAGACGATCACCGGTTTCTACACGATCGATGCGGCCCTGAGGGGTCAGTTCGATGTGATGCTCGAGGCGTTCCGCTATCTCGCCCTCCCGGTTCTCACGCTCGGTTTCGTGCTGGCTGCGCCAATTCTCAAGATGGTCCGCGCCTCGATGATAAGAACCCTTGCTTCTGACCACGTCCGCACCGCCCGTTCGTTGGGGATCCGTCATCGTCAGATCATCTGGAAGGACGGGTTTCGGAATGCCCTGATCCCGGTGACGACGGCGATCGGTATCGTCTTTGGCTACATGTTGGGCGGCAACATCATCGTCGAGTTCCTGTTCTCGTGGCCCGGGGTCGGCCGCTATGCCTACAACGCCATCCAGAACAACGACCTGGAGGCCTTGCAGGGCTTCGTGATAACGGTGGGCATTCTCTATGTAGTTCTCAATGTGATCATCGACATGCTCTACGCCTGGATCGACCCCCGTATCCGACTGGGCGGGAAGGTGGCGACGTGACCGAGCCGTTCCCAGCATCTTCAGGCGATGACGCCACATTCGATCCGACCGAGTTCGACGCCACTCTCACCCGACGATCCTTCGTCCGGCGGAATCCGCTGGCCTCGGCCGGTATCACCATCCTGGCCCTCTACATTCTCCTCGCCGTGTTCGGTCCCTCGTTTGTCGCCGACCCACTCTCCACCGATCCCGCCTCGGCGTTCCAGTCCCCCTCGGCTGATCACTGGTTTGGCACCGACCAGTTTGGCCGGGATGTATTCGCCCGGGCTGTCCACTCCGCCCGTCTCGATCTGACGATCGGGGTGACCGTTGCCCTGGCCGCAATGGTCATCGGGTCGCTCATCGGACTGATTGCCGGGTACTGGGGCGGGTGGGTCGATGAGGTGATCATGCGGATCACAGACGTCGTGTTGGCGTTTCCCGGATTCGTGTTGGCCCTGATCCTGGTGGCTGTCATCGGCAATTCCATACCCAATGTCGCCGTCGCGGTGACAGTCGCCTACATCCCCTACTTCGTCCGCCTCACCCGAGCCGAGGTCCTCTCCCAGCGAGAGATGGAGTACGTCGACGGCGCCCGCCTCGCCGGAAACCCGCCATGGCGGACCGCTCTCCGACATGTGCTCCCCAACTCGCTCGAGTCCTCCCTGGTCCAAGCGACGTTGGTCGCCGGTTGGTCGATCCTCACCGTCGCCGGCCTCGCCTTCCTCGGAGTCGGCATCAGACCCCCCACCGCCGAATGGGGAGTGATGGTCGCCGAAGGAGCGCCCCAGATCATCACAGGGCAATGGTGGACGTCGCTGTTCCCGGGCGGGATGATCGTGCTCGCCGTGATGGCGTTCCACTTCATCGGAGACGAGTTCGGCGGAGAGGGCTACTGATGCTCGAAGTCAACGACCTGACGATCGGTGTCGAACACAGCCCTTTGAGCCTGTTACGGGAAGTCAGCTTCACCGTCGAAGCTGGCCAGATCATGGGCCTGGTGGGCGAATCGGGCTCGGGAAAGACCATGGCCTCGTTGGCGATAATGGGCATCCTTCCACCGGGGATCGAATTCCGGGAAGGTTCGGTCGCAGTCGGCGGGCGAGCTCTGGTAGACGCCGACGGAGTGGTACGTCGCACGGCCGAAGAGATGGCGATGATCTTCCAGCATCCAAGGTCGGCGCTGAATCCCACGATGCGAGTTGGGCGCCAGATCAGCCGCGTTATTCGCATCAACCAGGGTGTCCCGGCAGAGGAGGCCCAACAGCGAGCGGTGCAGATGCTCGCTCACGTGGGCATTCCGGGAGCCCAACGCGTCGCCAAAGCCTACCCACACCAACTTTCGGGAGGCATGTGCCAGAGGGTCATGATCGCCATGGCCTTGTCCTGTCGTCCCAAGGTCCTCATCGCCGACGAAGCAACCACCGCCCTCGACGTCACCATCCAGGCTCAGATCTTCGACCTGATCCGTGATCTCGTCGCAGAAACCCAGGCTGCCGTGGTGTTCATCACCCACGACCTGGCCGCCGTGGCCGAGATGTGCGACCGGGTCACCGTCATGTATGGCGGTCAGGTGATGGAAACCGGCGACACGCGTTCGGTACTAACCAATCCCCAGCATCCCTATACCCGGTTCCTCCTCGACGCCATCGAACGCGAGGTCGACCCACGCGTCGAGGAAAAGGGTGTCAACTTTGCCCTCAGCGGATGCCGGTTCGCCCACCGTTGCCCCTACGCCTTCGAGGCGTGCCGCGAGTTCCCACCCATGGTGCGGGTCGGCGACTCCCACTACGCATCGTGCTTCCTGCATGCTGAGGAAAGATCGTCCAGTGTCACTGCTTGAACTTCACTCGGTTCACAAGGTCTACGGGTCGGGAGCCGGCGCGGTGCCCGCGGTTAGAGGTGTAGATCTGACTCTGAGATCCGGCGAAACCCTGGGTTTGGTCGGCGAATCGGGCTGCGGCAAAACGACGTTGGGACGAGTCGTGGTCGGCCTGCAGCCGGCCACCTCGGGGACGATCACCTTCGAGGGCCGCCCCATCGAGGGCGAGTACGGCCGCCGTGATATAAGGCGCCGCATCCAGATGGTCTTTCAGCATCCGGCTCAGTCGCTCAACCCCCGGATGCGAGTCGCAACCATGCTCGCCGAACCTCTCAAGCTCCTCACCGACGTCTCCAATGACGCGATCGACGACCGCATCGCCTCTGTCCTCACCCTGGTCGGTCTCGGTCCCGAATATGCCGGCCGGCGATCGTCCGAGCTGTCCGGAGGCCAACAGCAGCGGGTGGCGATCGCTCGAGCATTGATGTCGGAACCCGACGTGATAGTCCTGGATGAGCCAACGTCCAGTCTCGACCAGTCCGTCCGCAGCCGCATCATCGCCCTGCTTCGCGACATCCAGCAGGAGCGAGGTGTGGCCTACCTGTTCATCAGCCACGACCTGTCAACCGTGCAACGGATCGCTGACCGAGTGGCGGTCATGTACCTCGGTCGGGTGGTAGAGCTGGCGGACACCAAGACGATATTCGAGTCCCCAGAGCACCCCTATACCAAGGCGTTGCTCTCAGCCGTTCCGAGTATGGATCTCGACGCGCGTCGGACCCGGGTCATACTCGAAGGAGAAACTCCCTCACCGTCGGAGCTACCGGTCGGCTGCTCCTTCCAGGATCGCTGCCCGCTCGTTCATGACCGATGCCGGCGAGAATTTCCAGCTCTTTTGCCGACACGCCCCGGCCACGACGTGGAGTGCTTCGCCGTCGAGCCGCAGCCGGCGGTCACCGAATAGATGCCCGGGGTCCGGTCACGGCACGATGTTGGGATCGATGTAGGTCTTGACCGACGTCAACAGGCCATTCTCGATCTCGAACACCTCTGTGAAGGAGATCTCGTATGGTGCACCGTCATCGGTTCCCCGGCTGGTCACCTCGAGCACGGCGGTGGAGCCGTCTGTCACCACGACATCGGCAGTCATTCGCTCATCGGGTAGCCGGTCGAACAGATGCCGAATGTGATCCAGGAACTCTTGCTTGCCCGACGCTTCGGCGCCGAGCGAGCTCCACAGTGTGATGTCGTCCGCGTAGAGCGCCGACAGACCCTCCAGGTCCTTTTCGTTGTAGAGCCGCACGACACTTTCGACGACACCTCTGGCTTCTTCTCTCTGGGCTGTCAACTTCTCTCCGAGTTCGGGTGGCAGACATTATAAGATCAGGCATCGGCGGCAAGGAGATTTGATTATGGCTGGACGAATCGGGTTGGTGCTGGGAAGCACCGTAGGCCCAGAGCACCTGCAGTCGACAGCGCGGACTGCCGAATCGGCCGGCTTCGACGAGGTATGGCTGTCGGAGGACTTCTTCTTCTCCGGGGGTATCAGTGGGGCCGAGAACGTCCTCTCCGCCACAACAGACGTCCGGGTGGGTTTGGGTGTGGTGTCGGCCATGGTCAGACATCCGGCGCTTCTCGCCATGGAGCTCTCCACCATCGACAGGGCTCACCCCGGTCGACTCCTCCCGGGAATCGGCCTGGGGGTCCCCGGTTGGATGCGCCAGATGGGCCTGATGCCCGATTCGCCGCTTACGGCGGTTCGGGAATGTCTGGCAATGGTCAAGCGCCTGCTGGCCGGGGAGTCGGTAACCGACGCCGGTCGGGTGTTCAGCGCCGATGGCATCCAGTTGACATATCCGCCCGAACAGCCCATCCCGGTGCGCCTGGGAGTATCCGGTCCGAAGATGCTGCAACTGTCGGGAGAACTCGCCGACGGGTCGATCCTCTCGGTGGGTGCCGGCACCGCATACGTCGAGTGGGCTCGCCGACAGATAGATGAGGGACGCCGACGCAGCGGACGAACCGATGACCACGAGATCACCGTTTTTACCATCTACTCGGTGGACGAAGACCGGGAAAGGGCACTAGCCCTTGCCCGCTCCACCCTCGCCTTCTACAAGGCGGCGGGAGGTCGCAACGCCCTCACCGACGTCGCCGGGATAAGCGACCAACTCGAAGACATGCTCGTTCGGGGGGGAGCCGACCTGGTAGCCGCCGAGATGCCCGAGGAGTGGGTGGACGAGCTGACCGTCGCCGGCACTCCCGACGAGGTGGCGGGAAAGATCGAGCGGCTATTCGCCAGCGGCGCCGATTCGGTGGCGCTCGTTCCAGTCGACGTCACCCGATTGGATCAAGTCATCGTTGCCACTGCGGGAGACGTACTCCCTCGCCTCGGTACTCGGTCCTGAAAGACTTCAGGAACCGAAGTGCTCTCGATGGATGCGGATGTCGTTGTTTTCGTGAATGGCGGTGATCCGGCCGTCCTCCACGGTGAACACGTCGACACCGTGATTCCGATATGGCTGTCCGTGGATGGTCGTGGCACTCTCTTCCCAGATGGCGGCCGCATAGGGACCGTCGATGACGAGCTTCTTTATGTCGAACTGGAGATCGACCAGGAGAGGGTTGTTACCACCGAAGAACTCCGATGCTTGCTGTTTGCCGCGAAAGTCGACCCGTCCCAGGAATCGCACCCAGACGTCGTCGGACATGGTCTCGACCATGCCGGCGGCGTCTCGGGCGTAGAACGCCTCGTAGAGGCGAACCACCACGGCACGGGTTCTCTGTTCGATGCTGCCTTCGGCCTCAGACATTGATCTCCTCCACGATGCACCGGATCTTATAATATCGGCACTCTACAACCTTGGAGGTTCGGTCGATGTCCGACCTGTCGCGCTTTCGCTCCGCTCTGGCCGGCGTCGGGGTAACCCCTGCCACGCCCTTTACGCCAGATCTAACCCGACCCGATCTGGAGGCGCTGGCTGAGAACCTGACCTTCCTGGTAGACGAAGGCGTCGGACTTCTCTATGTGGCCGGGAACACTGGCGAGGTCGCCTCGCTGTCGGCCGACGAATGGACCGAGGTCGTCGAAACGGCGGTGGAGACGGTGGGCGACCGCGCCGTCGTCGCGGCCGGCATCGGACACGAGTACCCGGTGGCGCTCGAACTTGCGCGGCGAGCGGCAGCACTCGGTGTCGACGGCATCCTGGCGATGCCGCGCCAACAGCCGTACGTCGCCTCGGTTGGCCTGGTCAACTACTGGGAAGCCATCATCGAGAATGCCGGCCTGCCGGCTGTGGTCTACAGCCGGGGCCTCCCCGAACCGACAGACCTCGCCCGACTCTTGAACCACGAACTGGTCGTCGGCTGCAAGTACTCAAACCGCGACATCTCCGGCTTCGCCAGTACGGTCGTTGACGACACCTCGGGCGTGGCGTGGACATGTGGAATCGCTGAGAGATACGCCCCCTTCTTCCACATGGCAGGGGCGGTCGGGTTCACTTCGGGACTGGCCAACTTCGCACCCCGGATCGCTCTCGACATGCACGCGACTCTCACCAAAGGAGACTGGAAGCAGGCACTAGAGCTCAGATCGGCCTGCGTCCCCATCGAGGAGATCCGAGCCCGCCATGGCGACGCCTACAACGTCGGGGCCGTCAAGGTGGGAATGGATGCCGTGGGCCTGGCAGGCGGGGGAGTCAGACCGCCACTCGCCCAACTCGATCCCGAATCTGCCGCCGAAGCCGCCGACGAGGCACGACGGCTCAACGACTATCCGGAGGTGGCGGAATGACACGCACAAGAATCACGGACCGCCAGGACGCGGAGGCGCTGATCCTCGGACTCGGCATGTTCGCCACCGGAGGCGGGGGTCTGGCCAGTCGCGGCCGGGGTTATTTCGAACGCCTCTTCGCCGACTCCATCGAAGTCTCGTGGACGACGATCGACGAAGTCGACCCCGAAACCCTCACCTGTTCGGTCTTCGGCATGGGCTCGATCGCTCCGCACCCCCCTCTCGACGACGAAGCGCGTGTCGAGTTCGGAGTCCCGGCCGGCGAACGATACCAACGTCCATGGATTCGAGCCGTCGACGAGTTGGCCGCCCACCTGGATCAGGAAATCGGCGCCATCATCCCCTTCGAACTCGGTCCCTCCAACACCCTCGTGGCTCTCGACGCGGCCGCTCGCTCGAACCGAATCCTGATCGACGGCGACTACATAGGCAGGGCCCTACCAAAGATGAGCCAGGCGCTTCCGGCCTTGCTGGGTCTTCCGACTTGGCCGGTGTCGATATGCGACCCATGGGGCAACGCCCTGATCATGACCGACGCCGCGAGCCCCACAGTGGCCGAACGGATCGGGAAGATGATCTCGAAGGTGACCAAGGCAGTGGACATGGGAGCCTCCTGCTCGCACGCTGCCTTCCCGGCGACCGCTTCGCGAGCGGCGACCGCCCTGATCCCCGGCACCCTCAGTCGCTCCCTCCAGGTCGGTAGACAGGTTCTGGCGGCGCGTGCAGACGGCGCCGACCCGATCTCGGCCGCGGTCGCTGCAGTGGGCGGATACAGGCTGTTCAGCGGCGAGGTATCGAACCGCGCATGGCACGACACCGACGATGGATACATGGAGGGAACCACCACCGTGGAGGGCTCCGATGAATTCGCCGGCACAACAGCCGAGATCTGGTTTCAGAATGAGCACCATTTGGTCAAGGTGGGAGAGCGTTATGTGGCAATGAGTCCCGATATCGTCGCGGTCGTCGACTCCGACGATGCCGAACCGATCTCCAATACTGAACTCGACCTAGGGCGTCGGGTCACGGTGATTGGGATGAAGGCCGCGACTCCATACCGAACCGGAGACCCACTCGCCATCACCGAGCCGCGCCACTACGGCTTCGAAGTGGACTACGTCCCCATAGAGGCGCTGAACCCCGACGGAGGCCGGGAGTGACCGACCTCAGCCTGGATCTCCTTCTCTTGGGCCGGCATGAACCCGACTCGCTCGTGGCACTCGCCCGAACCGCGGCCGCTAACGGCTTCGACCGGGTGCTGTATGCCGATGAGCGTTTCTTTCGTGACTGCTGGGCCACCCTCGGTTACCTCGCCGCCCGGGTCCCGGATATCGGGCTGGGCGTGTGCGTGACGGATCCCTTCGTTCGTCACCCTGCCCTCACGGCAGCGGCTGCCGCCACCGTGGATGAACTGAGCGGCGGTAGGTTTACCCTCGGGTTGGGCGCCGGTGTCTCCGGCTTCACAGCGATGGGAATCGATCGATCGAAGCCCCTGGAGGCCATGCGAGAGGCGATCTCCCTGATCCGGGCGCTCCTCAGCGGAGATGAGCCGAACATGGACGGGACTGTGGTCTCCTTTCACGGTGCCGGTCTCGACTTCACGAGCCGACCGAACATCCCGGTGATGATCGCCACCAACGGCCCCAAGATGCTCGAATTGGCTGGAGAGCTCGCCGATGAGGTGATGGTCCAGGGCATGGCGTCACCCATCATGGTGAAGAACGTACTGGAGCGAATCGCCCACGGTGCGGAGCGGGCCGGCCGGGACCCAACCACTGTCCGGCTGACAGCCCGTCTCGACGTCGCCATCTCGAATGAGGATCCCGACTCGGTAAAGGCGGCGATGAAACCGGGGCTCGTTCGCCACCTCGCCACGCACCACCCGAGATACGCCAGCTTCGCCCTCGCAGAAATCGACGTTCCCGAGTCCATCTCCCGTCGGGTCGCCGACATCGGCTACGGACACGAGGTCTCCTCAGAGCTGGAAGAAATGGTGCCCCGGGAATGGGTCGACCGGTTCTGTCTGGCCGGCACCGAGTCGGAGGTGGCCGATCGGCTCTCGGCACTGGTCGAGGCGGGCGTCGACGCCGTCACCATCATGCCGGTCGAAACGGGCCGCCCGGTCCCCGAGGTGATCGAGCATTTCGGAAGCCTTCGGAGAGGCCTTTCGGAGAATTAGCCGGACACGGCAGAACTTCCGGAGCCGTCCACCTGGAGGTGAGTCATCGGCCCATACCGTTCCAGGGCAATGGCGTGTTGGCCGGCGTCGTAGAGCTGGAGCCGACCGGCTCCGAATCGGGCGGCAGATTCGAGGCAGAACGAAACGGCCAGCGCAATGTCGACCGGGTGGCTGGCATTGCTCCCCGATCCCGGCACCGCCGTTTCGGCGGTGATCGCCACCCCCACCACCGGCACCTCGGTAGCAACCGATGGCTGGAGGATCGAGTTGACGTGGTAGAGCCCATTGCCGTACGGAGTGATGTCGTAGGTCGACAGCGGTAGTACCCGTGGCGGCACGCCGCAGACCTGTTCGTAGACGTCGAGAAGATCGGGAGCGACCGGCACTATCCACCCTCCAACCACCGTGGATGTGATCGCGATCCCCTTCCAGTTGAGGATGCGATTCCCCTTGGTGGTGTCGACAACCATGATCGCTTCCATGTCGGCGCTGACTTCGAGTCGGTTCATCGTCGCCATCGATACGGGGCTGCCCATGAATGGGACCGGATCGTGAGGCTCGGTCGGTGCGTTGGGGCAGATGTGCGTGGCGATGACCACGTCTCCGGCGAGCCGGTCACCGACCGCTGCTCGCCGGCCCAGTGCCAGTGCGGCGGCGACGGCGGTGACCGCACCGTCCCCGTCGGAGACGAGACCCAGGGTCTCCGGTCTCGCGCCGATGCCACCGAGTCGACCGATGACCCCGAAGGTGGGCGCATCGCCGCCGCTCGAGCGGCCCTCGTGTCCCGGCACGGTCACCGAGATGAAGTCGGTTGAACGGTCTCCTTCGGTGATGGGCTGGACGGCGACCTCGAGGTCATATTGCTCGAGAAATCGCTCAACCTCCCGTCCCGTTGCCGGCCGGTCGAGGAGTCGCATCGTCTCGATGACGTCGTGCAATGACAAGTTCAGCCTCCGATCGATTTTCCGCGATCTTATAATCCTGCTGCCCATGACCGCCACCCAAAGCCCCGTCCTCGTCCTGCACCACCGGCATGGTCCCGGCCTGGCAAAGGTGCTGGCCTCGCTTGGTAGCTTCGAATCGGTGTCTCCGGTCGACGACATCGGCGTCCACCGGGCTCTGGCGGATGGCGCCGATGGGCTCATCACGTACGTCTGGGACGACTCGTTCCTAGACCACGAGTTGGTTTGGGTGCAGGCAATCTCGGCGGGCATCGATCAGTTCCCGCTCGACCGGCTGCGAGAACTCGGCATGATCCTCACGTCGGCGAAAGGCGCTCATTCTCCGGCGGTCGCTGACCACGCTGTTGCGCTTCTACTGGCCCTTCTCCGCCGGGTGGGCCCGGCGGTCCGCCGCAGCGTCGATCACCTGTGGAAGCCGGAAATGGCCTACGAGACAGAAGGCCTGACGGTCGGGATCGTCGGCCTCGGTTCGATTGGTGAGGAGACCGCCAGGCGACTGCTCGGCCTGGGAATGAAGGTGATAGGCGTTAAGCGCAGCGTGGAGGAATACAGCGGCATCGTTTCAGAGGTGGTGCCTCCAGATGATCTGGTCGGTCTGTTCCGCCGCTGCGACGCCGTAATCCTCACCCTCCCCTCCGCTCCCGACACCGCCGGTCTGATCACTGCCGAACACTTGAAGGCACTCGAGGGGGGTTGGGTCGTCAACGTCGGCCGCGGCAGCGTCATCGACGAGGATGCCCTGGTCGAGGCCCTCAAGTCGGGAACGATCAGGGGTGCTGGCCTCGATGTCACTGCCACCGAACCCCTTCCGGACACTTCTCAGCTTTGGGATATGCCGGAGGTCATCATCACGCCACACATGGCATGGGCATCCGAACGCTTGAGTGATCGCTTGGCAACGATCATCGACGCCAACGCCCGGGCCTTCGCGGGAGGCGGGAACTGGGTGAATAGAGTCGTATGAGATTGACTCTGATGCTCACATCGCCGATCGAGGGGTGGACTGCACCACCCTCACCTCATATCCACTCTCCAGAGCGAGTGCTCTCTCCTTCATGCCAGACAGCCATACCTCACTGGAGTAGAAGGCGGCGGTCAGACGCTCCCGCTCCGCCTCGTCGGCAAACTGACGCAGATAGACGAACACGTCCTCGTCGTCAGCGGCAACGAAGCTGCCCGATATGGTCATGCCGGCAGCCTCCATCGCCGGCGCCACCTCCTCCTCGAACCAGGCCACGAACTCCGGGCGCTTACCCGGATGCAACGTGTAGGTGCGGATCTCAAGGAGCATTCACAAACCTCGATCGTCGAAGACAGGAGCATACGTGAACGATATGTCGAAGCCGGCGATGCTCGACGGACGTCGAGCGATCGTCACCGGCGCATCTCGGAATCTCGGAGCCGAAACCGCTATCGCCCTGGCCCGCCACGGAGCCCGAGTTGCCATCAACTATCGGGGCTCGGCAACCGAGGCCGAAGCGGTGATGGCTGCGCTGGAGGAGTACGGCACCGGCCACGTCGCGGTCGCCGGGGACGTCTCCTCGAGTGCAGAGGTGGCCTCGATGATGAAGTCTGCGGTAGGCGAACTAGGTGGCCTGGACATCGTGGTCAACAACGCGGGACCTTACGGCGCTACTCCAATCATGGAAGCGGATGAGTCCGAGTGGCAGAGGGTGATAGACGGCAACCTCAAGGGCACGTGGCTCTGCACCAAGGCTGCCGCCCCCTACCTCCGCGAGTCCAGAGACGGTCGGGTGGTGAATCTCTCGGCGGTGTCCGCCCGGGTCAGAAACCGGGGTGCCTACGGGCTGGCGAAGGCCGCGGTCGAGGTCCTGACCGAGGAGCTGG
>JBBDMR010000146.1:0-11779 GCA_040878225.1 Acidimicrobiia bacterium | reverse complement strand
AGAATCGGGTGAGATCGTGAAATATCAGAACCGCATTACGACCGAACCGGGCAAGCGGGGAGGCAAGCCCATCATTCGAGGGCTGCGCATCACTGTCTATGACGTCCTCGACTACCTCGCGTCCGGGATGAGCGAAGAGGAGATCCTCAGCGACTTCCCCGAGCTCGAGCAGGAGGACATCCGGGCATGTCTGGCGTTCGCTGCTGATCGCGAACGCAAGCTTGTCTCCGGCGCGTGAAGCTGCTCCTCGATGCGAACATCTCGCGTCAGCTGATACCGCGAATCTCTGGAACCTTCCCCGACTCGTCTCATGTCGCCTTGCTCGGTCTTGGCGATGCGACCGACGACGAAATTTGGCTCTCCTGTCGGTCGCGTGGGTCATGCGACGGCTCTTGCGGGGAGTTTGGGTCGGTAGCCGCCTACTAGGGAGAGCAGGGCGAGGGCGATGAGCGCTTGGGGTGATTTGAAGCCATAGGCGATGCGGGTGAGTAGGCGGATTTTGGTGTTGGTGGACTCGATCAGGCCTTGGGATAGGACGTGGTCGAGGGCGGCGTCGATGGCGGCGCGGTGTTTTCGGATCTTGCGGCCGAGGTCGACGAAGACGTCGATGCGGCAGCGCTGGGCCCAGGAGAGCCAGCGGTCGAGGGCGTCCTTGCCGGCTTGGCCTTTGACCTGGAACACGAACCGCAGGCCCTCTTTGAGCAGGTAGCCGCGGTGCAGCCGCGGGTTGGTTTTGGCCACCCATGCCAGCTTGGCTTGCTGGTGGGTGGTGAGGTTGTCGGGGTTCTTCCACAGGGCGTAGCGGGCCCCTTGAGCTTTCGGGCGTCGCCGCTGGACCGCCCAGCCTTGCGCTTGTCAACCGCGCCGCGGGCTTCGTTCCACGCCTGGCGGCGAAGTTCATCGAGGGCGTCGGTGGCCCAGGCGACCACATGAAAGGGGTCGGCGCAGCGCACCGCGTTGGGACAGTGCGCCTCGACGGCGTTGGCGATCCAGGCGGCCGCATCGGCCGACACATGGGTGATCAGGGCGCACCGCTCGGGACCCAACAGCTCGAAGAACCCATCCAGGGTGGCCTGGTCCCCGCCCACCGCCGCCCAGATCAGCCGGCCGGTGTCGTGATCGACCACGATGGTGAGATACCGGTGGCCTTTCTTGTAGGAGATCTCATCGATCCCGATCCGCCGTAGCCCCTCGAGGCGGTCCACCCGGGCGTCGATCCCGGCTCCGGTCGTAGGGGTCTTCATCGGTGCGGCGCCGGCGATCGCCATCGCTTACGTGGAGCTGGGACCTGGAGGCGCCATCGCAGTAGCCGTGTTCATCGTCGTCTACCAACCGATCGAGAACTACCTCATCGCCCCGAGGGTGATGAAGCGCACTGTCGATCTCTCCCCTCCCGTAGTGATCATCTCTCTGATGGTCGGTGGATCACTGGCTGGCGTTCTCGGGGCCCTCCTCGCCCTTCCGGTGGCCGCCGTGATCACCCTCCTCACCAATCGCTTCCTAATCGAGCGTCGGGTCTCCGAGGTGAGGGTGAGAGCAGGGCAGGGCAGCGGCGGAGTCCCGAAGCGGGAGCTGCCCTAGCGGCTATTCGTCCCAGGTCTCCACGACTGTGTGCTGCTTGATCAACCCATCCTCGAGGTCGAGGAAGTTCGCAGTGAATACCTTCTCTCCGGTGGGGTAGGTGCAGGTCTCTGTGTAAGAGACACGGTCATCGCCGACGACGTGGGTCAGATCGCGATCGCAGACCTCGCGAATATAGGTTTCAAGCTCGCTCCACCCCGTCGTCTGAAACGGTCGGCTTGGTGACGTGTTCTTGTTGACCACCTTTGCTTCGCCTCACGGCTATACGAGCCGAGCAAAAGCTCGACGTCCTTGGCCTCGAGCGATTTAGGTAGTGTTTCGAAGTCGAATTCCGACAAGGTCCTCCGATGTTTCTCTCTCGTGTTTCACCTCCTCGCAGGCGGTTCATTGTTAAGGACGTGCGAGTTGGGCCAGAAATTACGTGAACTCCGCAATATTTGCTCCGGATGAGACGTCTTAAACAACAAGACCACAGACATCCAATCAACAACAAGGAGGCGTAACGATGACGACAATCACCACCCGCAATGGCATCAATGTCAACCAGTTGGTCGACACCATCGAGGCGATCAAGGCCGACGAAAATCTGGGAGCATTCAAATTCCGCGCATCCAGCCAATGGGTTCGGGGCACCCACAACACGGGTTCGATCAAGGGATTCACTCACGCCGGACGTGAAGATGAATCACGCACCGACAGCTTTGAGCTTACCGGTGACGAGCCTCCCGTTCTGCTCGGGGAGAACAAGGGTCCCAACGCCGTAGAGCTTCTGTTGCAGGGCCTCGCCTTTTGTTATGCCGTCGGCTTTGTCGCCAATGCGGCCGCAAAGGGCATCGAAATCACTCACATGGAGTACGAGGTCGAAGGGGACTTCGACGTCCGTCCATTCCTCGGGCTTCCCGGCGATCGTCCCGGCTTCACTGAGATCCGGGCCAAGGGCAAGGTATCGAGCCCCAATGCAACGAGGGAGCAACTCGAAGAACTGTGCCAGTACGTGCAGGACACCTCCCCCGTCCGCGACAGCCTGGCAAACGCGGTGCCGGTCAAGACAACGCTGGAAATCGTGTGAGGGAGCAGACGCAATAAGATCGGCTCGACCGAAGTCTATATGACATGGCGATTACGGAACGCCAAATTGGGACTGCGATGAGTAACGGCGAGGAAGCGAGCCCAATCACCACCGACCAGGCATTCAACAGAGTTGCGAGACAGCAATTGCCGTGGCTCTACTCACTCGCCCGGCGACTGGCAGAAAACCGTGCCGAGGATGTAGTTCAAGAATGCCTGGTCCGCGCCTACAAGAGCTTCGACAGGCTTCGCGATATGGAGGCAGCTCCCGCGTGGTTCCGTCAGATACTCATCAACTGCGCCAAGGACCTGTATCGAAAGGACATGCGGCGGCCGGACGAGACATCCCTGGAGGATGCCAACCAGCAAACCCTGTACCGCAGCATCGCCGACGCCGACCCCCTGCCCTATTCCGAAACGGTGCACGTCGACTTCCTTCACTCGTTCAGCGAAGAGGACGTGTGGAATGTGCTGGACCGGCTCGAACCTAAGTACCGGGTCCCTCTGGTGCTGGTCCACATGGAGGGAGTGACCACCAAAGAGGTATCCAGGATGCTCGGTGTCCCGCTCAATACCTTGCTCTCCTGGTTACACCGGGGACGCAAACAGTTCGAAACCCAGATGTGGGACTACGCCGAGGAGAGACAACTCCTCAAGAACAAACAAGGAGCCAGGAAATGATCAACTGCTCTGAGGCAGTCGAGAAACTTTGGGACTACGTCGAAAACGATCTCGACGATTCCAACCAGGAAAAGATGGAGGAGCATCTGGCCTTCTGCCGCCGCTGCTGTGGCGAAGTCGAATTCACACAGGAGCTCAGAACACTGATGCGATCCGCCGCCAAGCCAAAACTGCCACCCAAAGTGGCAGAACACCTCGGGAAGTTCCTCGACGGCCTCGGGCCGGACCGGGAGACCTCGTCATGAAACATGACCTGATGTTCCGGGACGAGATCGAATCGATCGTGGCCCGCGCCTACCGCGAGTTGGAGAATCCGCAGGGACCCGCCATGGGTCTCTATGACCCAGAACAGCACTCCGGGCTACCCGAGTCGGTGCAGTCGTGGGCGCTTGGGGTGGGTAACCCGCTCCGCCACGCCGGTCTCCAACCAGGCGAGACCGTCCTCGACCTCGGTTCAGGATCAGGGATCGATGTCCTGGTTGCCGCCCGTCAGGTTGGTGAGGCGGGGAAGGCGATCGGCATCGACATGCTCCCGGAGATGGTCGAACGGTCTGAGCTCTTCGCCGAGGAAGCGGGCATTTCCAACGTTGAGTTCATCCTGGGGAGAATGGACGACATTCCCCTCGAAGATGGCTCGGTTGACGTGATCATCTCCAATGGGTCGATCAACCTTGCTGCCCGAAAGAGCCGGGTGTTCGCCGAGGCGCAACGGGTGCTGAGGAAAGGCGGCCGATTCTGCGTATCCGACCTGACCATAGATGAAGAGGACCTCCCGACCGAGATCCTCACCCACCCCTCGGCCTGGGCCGGTTGAGTATCCGGGGCTTTGGCGGAGCGTGTCTTCGTCGAGAAAATGAAGAGGGTCGGGTTCACCAACATCGAGGTGGTGAACCGGGAGCCGTTCGGGATCGACCAGGCCAGGTTATATCCTCTGTTCACAGGAGATGTCATCGAGCTGATGGTCAACCTGATCCCGCCGGAGCAGCAGGACCGAATCGCGGTCTCGATAACCGTCACCGCCGACAATCCTGCCTAAGGTCGGACTGAGAAACTGTCCCACCGGTTGGGTACTTTCACAGGATGCCGGCGAATTGCAATGTCGACGGATGCGACAGGCCCGTCTACGGGCGGCGCGAGCATTGCGAGATGCATTATCGACGGGTGCTCAGGTCCGGTGATGCCGGACCTCCCGGGCCGCTCCAACCCCGCGACGTTTGCATCGTAGAAGACTGCGATGCACCACACGACGCCCACGGTTACTGCCATGGCCACTACCAACGCCTGCAACGCCACGGTGAGGCCGCCGCATGACCCACGCGACCGACAGGAGAGCCCGAAATTTGGAGGTATGCGCTCGATCACGGATTCGCCATCGTGTCGAAGGACGAAGACTTCCACCAGAGGGCATTGGTGTCCGGGCCCCCGCCGAAAGTGATCTGGGTCCGGTTGGGCAGCTGCACGACGAGCGACATCGAGCAGGCGATCCAAGACGGCCACAACACGATCATGGCGTTTCTCGAAGACGAAACGGCGTCCTTCCTCACACTCGAATGAGGGGCTCAGACGGCCCTGATCGAACACTTGTGCGGTTGAAATGGTTGCAATTGGGTTGTAATCGGGGGTTTCTCGCCGCCGAGCAGAAGCTCTAAAGCGGCCGAAACCCCTGGTGGGCGAGGGGGGACTTGAACCCCCACGATCTTGCGATCACAGGAACCTGAATCCTGCGCGTCTGCCAATTCCGCCACTCGCCCGTGGCCAAGGAGGAAAGGGTACCGCTCGCGCGCGCGTTCCGGTAGTCAGCGACAACGCCCCACAAGCCGTAACCTTGCCCTGGATGAACGTGGCCCGCAGTTTGGAACGTCGGCTCGAACGCCTTCTCGAAGGCGTCTTCAGCCGTGTCTTCTCCGGGCGGCTCCATGCCTCCGAGATTGCAGGGCGGATTGCCCGCGAGGCAGACCTGGCACGGTTCGAGCATGCTTCGGGCCCTGGTACTGCCAACAGCTACACCCTCACGTTCAATCCTTCCGACGTCGACGGTGACGATTCCGAATTAGGGGCATCGCTCACCCGGAGCTTCGCTGAATACGCGGCCGAGGCCGGCCTGCGCCTGGTCGGTCCACCCGCTGTCTCGATCACGACTGATGACCGTGTCGTCCCCGGCCAGTTTCTCTGCCACCCCGAAATCGTCCCCGGCCCCCAAGCCACCTGGGCCCGCCTGATCGGCGACAACCAGACACTCGAAGTGCGCCCGAACCGGGCCATCCTGGGCCGGTCCAATGAGGCAGACGTCAAGATCCCGGTTCCTGAGGTGAGTCGCAGCCATGCCCTCCTCTGGCGTTCGGGAGGCTCGGTGTGGGTCAAGGACCTCGGCTCGGCGAACGGCACCGCGGTCGACGGCCACAGGGTCGACGCCAACGAGGTCGAGCTGAGCACGGGCTCCGTGCTGCAACTGGCCAACGCCCGGTACCGGTTTGTGAAAGCTGCAGATGCCTGACGTCATCCTCACCCTGCTCCGCATCATCTTCCTCGGACTGGTCTATCTCTTCGTCTGGCAGGTAGCCCGCGCCATCGGCAGCCATCTCGGAATCTCTCTGAAGCGGGAGCGGCGCGAGGGCCGGAGACTGCTCATGGTCCGCTCCGAGACCCAGCAGGGGCTCGAGGTGGACGTGACCGACGCAACGGTCCTGGGACGGTCCGCTGAAGCAGACGTATTGCTCGATGACCCCTACGCTTCGGAGTTCCATATGCGGCTACTGGCACAGGAGAACGGCCTGGTCCTCCACGATCTGGGCAGCACCAACGGGACCTACGTCAACGGGCGGAGGGTGACGGCCCCGACAACTCTGCGCCGGGGAGACTCGGTCCAGGTGGGTAAAACCGTCATGGAAGTGAAGTGATGATCCGGGCCCACAACCGCAGGGAGAACCCGCAACCGTGAAGTACATCTGGGCGACCGCTACCCATCAGGGAAAGGTGAGAGAGGCAAACGAAGACTCCCTCTTCCCGACCAGCGATGGTGAATCCGACGACGAGGTAACCCTGATCGTCGCCGACGGCATGGGCGGCCATGTCGCCGGGGAGGTGGCTTCCCGGCTCGCGATCAACGCAGCCGCATCGTCACGACTCGCCCCCGCCGACCGGGTGGCCGCCGGCAACCGGGCAATCCGGGAGGAGGTTGGCCGCCAGCCCAATCTCGAAGGCATGGGGACGACAATGACGCTTCTCGAGTTGCATCCGGATTCAATCGCCCGCTTCGCCCATGTCGGCGACAGCCGCGCTTACTTGTTACGGGGCGGCGAGCTCCAGCAGGTCACCGACGACCACACGGTGCTCGCCGAGTATGTGGCGGCCGGAAAGCTCAGCCCTGAGGAGGCAGTAAACCATCCGCAGCGCCACATGATCACCCGTTGCCTCGGCCTGACCAGGTTCGTCAATATCGACGAGATCACGATCGACGTCGAGACCGGTGACCGTTTTCTTCTCTGCACCGATGGTCTCAATTCGATGGTCGACAACGACGCGATCCAACAGGGCCTGAGCGAGGAGACCCCCGACGCCGCAGTCTGGAAACTCGTCGAGATGGCAAACGCCGCAGGTGGCCAGGACAATATCACCGTGATCGTCGCCGACGCCGTCGGGTAACCATCCATGACCCGAAAGGCCGAAGGCTTAAGCATCGTCCTCGCTTCCGCGCTCGGCGCGTTCGGGGTCACCCTGGTCAACTTCGCCAACTCGGGCACGGTCGACGCCCAGACCGCCCTCACCTTCCTGGTATTCGTGATCGCGTTTGGAGGGCTCTACGTGGCTGTGTTGACCTGGGCGCCGCGAGCATCGTCCCTGCTGCTCGCCCCGGTTGCGGCAATCACCGCGCTCGGGTTCCTCGAGGTATACCGCCTCGACCCGGTCCGGGCCGGGCTACAGCGGTGGTGGCTCCTGATCGGCGCCGCGGTCGCCGCCGGCGTCCTCTATCTGCTCCACCTGGGAAGCACCGAGATCCTGAGGAGATACCGATACATCATCCTGCTGATCTCCGTCCTCCTGTTGCTGCTCCCCAACCTGCCCCAGGACTGGGCATTTCCCCTGAAAGGGCTGGAGGTGAACGGTTCGCGGCTCTGGATCGTCCTCGACACCGGCATCACCTCGCTTTCGCTTCAGTTCCAGCCTGCTGAGATCGCCAAGCTGGGACTCGTCTCGTTCGTGGCTGCCTATTTGGCCGATCATCAACACGCGCTGCTCCAGGCGCACCGCAAGATCGGGCCGATCCGGCTGCCCGAGCCCCGACAGCTGCTCCCTCTCCTCATCACCTGGGCCCTGAGCGTTCTCATCCTCGTCTCCCAGCGCGACCTGGGCGCCTCGGTGCTCCTCTTCGCCAGCTTCGTCCTCCTCCTCTACGCCACCACCGGCTCGGCCGGATACCTGGTCACCGGTGGGGTGCTCACCGTGCTCGCCGGATTCGCCGGATACCAGGCCTTCGACCATGTGCAGCGCCGGGTTGCGGGGTGGCTCCACCCCTTCGAGAACTTCGAAGATGCTGGCTATCAGATATCACAGGGGCTGTTTGCCCTGGGGAGCGGGTCACTATCAGGCTCGGGCCCGGGGCTGGGGCGGCCCGACCTGATCCCCAATGCCTCCACCGACTTCATCTTCGCTGCAGTCGGCGAGGAGCTCGGCTTCGCCGGCACCGTGGCTGTTCTCGCGCTCTACTGCCTGGTCATCGCGGTCGGTCTCGGCATCGCGTTTCGGAGCCGCACCACTTTCCACAAGCTGCTCGCCGCCGGGCTCACCTTCGTCTTCGGCGTACAGACCTTCCTCATCATCGGAGGTGTGCTCCGGTTGGTACCGCTGACCGGTATAACCCTTCCCTTCATGTCCTATGGAGGTTCTGCGTTTGTCGGCAATCTGGTCCTGATTGCCCTGTTGCTCCGCATCAGCCATGAGGAAGCACGATGAACGGCCCTATCCGGCGACTCGCCATCGGTATCTTCGCGGCCTTCACTGCCCTGCTGCTTGGAGTCACCTGGTTTCAGGTGATCCGGGCCGACGATCTGAAAAACGACCCCCGCAACGCCCGGCCCGCCTTGAGCGAGCATGGCAAGGAACGGGGGGTGATCGTGGCCAGTGACGGCACCATCCTCGCCCGCTCGGTGCAGGACCCCGACGATGCCCTCGCCTACAACCGCGAATACCCGGGCGGGGAAGCGTTCGCACACGCCATCGGCTATTCGTCGTTCCTCCTGGGCAACACCGGGCTGGAAAGCGCCTACGCCGACGAGCTCCGATCCCGCCGTGACCTGACCATTTCCGACCTGGTCGGTGTCATCCTCGGTCAGGATCTAAGACCGAGGAGTATCGAGGTGACCCTCGACCCGGCACTGCAGCAGGCCGCCTACGATGCCCTCGGCGGCAGGCGAGGGGCGGTAGTTGCCATCGATCCCCGCAACGGTGCGGTGCTGGCGCTGGTCTCCTCGCCGTCGTACGACCCGCACCCGCTCCTCGGCGACGGGGCAGACGCAGCGTGGAACGAACTGCTCGCCGCCCCCGGGTCACCGTTGAGCGATCGGGCCAGCCGCGAGCTCTACGCACCGGGCTCCACCTTCAAGACCGTGGTCGCGTCCGCCGCAATCGACACCGGTGCTGCCGGACTCGAGACCACTTTCGACGACCCGGTCGAATTCCAGCTGCCCGGGTCGACTGCCACCATTTCCAACTTCAGCGGCCGCGTTTGCAACGACGGCGCCTCGGTCACCCTGCTCCGGGCATTTGTGGTCTCCTGCAACACCACCTTCGCCGACCTTGCCATCCAGTTGGGAGCAATCGACCTCGGCATCACTGCCGAGGCACTCGGCTTCAACCGCGACTTCGAATTCGCCTGGACCCTCCCCCAGGCATCCTTCTCGACCGCGTCGCTCGCCGACGACGAAGCGGCGCTCGGGCAGAGTGGTATCGGGGAACGCGATGTGCGCGCCACGCCGTTACATATGGCAATGGTCGCTGCGACGGTCGCCAATGGCGGCCAGCTCTACTCCCCTTATCTCGTGTCCCGGGTGTTCGACGCCGACGGGAACGCAACGGAATCCGCCGAGCCGGTGGCCCTGGGGCGCGCTATGGCCCCGACCACTGCCTCGTTGATGACCCAGCTCATGGAGCGGGTCGTCACCGAAGGCACCGGGACGGCCGCTGCGGTTCCCGGGGTTCGGGTGGCGGGCAAGACCGGCACCGCACAGGGTTCAGGTGAATTTCCCCATCCCTGGTTCATCGGATTCGCCCCGGTCGACAACCCGACAATTGCCATCGCCGTATTCCTCGAAGGTGGGCCCGATCTGGGGGAATCTGTCACCGGCGGGGCAGTCTCAGCACCCATCGCTTCCACCCTGCTCGAAATCTGGCTGAGTGGTGAACAGTGAGTTGCGCCGTGTTCTTCCTAAACTTCGCCAACTTGCATGGACACTCCTAAAGCCCTCACCGATCGTTACCACCTGACCACGCACCTGGCGCGTGGTGGGATGGCCGACGTCTACCAGGGCCAGGACACCCTGCTCAACCGGAAAGTGGCGATAAAAGTCCTCCATTCCCAGTTCTCCGCCGACGAGGCTTTCGTGAAGCGCTTCCGCCGGGAAGCCCAGGCTGCGGCCAATTTGAGCCACCCCAACATCGTCGGGATCTACGACTGGGGCCAGGCCGACAACACCTACTTCATCGTGATGGAGATCATCGAAGGACGGTCGCTGCGCGACGTTTTGAAGTCGGAGGGCGCCCTCCTCCCCCGGCGGGCCACCGAGATCGCGAGCGAAACCGCGGCCGCCCTCTCCGTTGCCCACGCGGCCGGCCTTGTCCACCGTGACGTCAAGCCGGGCAACATCCTCCTCGCCAGAGACGGCACCGTGAAAGTCACCGACTTCGGAATCGCCCGTGCGTGGGACGACAGCCAGGAACTGACCAGGACCGGGGCCGTCATCGGCACCGCCACCTACTTCAGCCCCGAACAGGCCCAGGGCCACCCCGCCGACGCCCGCTCCGACATCTACTCCCTGGGCGTCGTCCTCTACGAAATGCTCACCGGGCGACCGCCCTACACCGGTGACAGCCCGATGTCGGTTGCCTTCCAGCATGTCTCCACCGAGGCCCCTCCGCCCACGTCGCTCAATCCCGACGTCACCGATTCGCTCGACAACATCGTCACCAAGGCAATGAGGAAAGACCCTGCCGGTCGATACCAGTCGGCCGACGAGATGCGTTCCGACCTGGTTGGCGTGCTGCGTGGCGAGGAAGTCGGGGTTTCCCCGCTGCCGATGGTCGCAGCCGGCGCTGCAGTTGCGACAGCCGCCCCCGAAGACTCCACCCGGGTGATGTCCGCAACCCCCCCGGCCACGGTGCCTCCGGACGAGGTCTACCGCCAGATCGAGGAGGAACCGCCTTCACAGCTTCCATTCATCCTCACCGCATTCGGGTTGCTCATCGCCCTGGTCGTGCTGCTCTTCATCCTGTTCCAGGCGGCCGGTGGCTCCGACCCGGAGGCAGAACTCATCGAGGTACCAAATGTGGTCGGCCTCACCCAACAAGTTGCCCTCGCCAGGCTCCAGGCCGATGGCTTTGACGTGAACGTGATGCTTGAAGCGTCCCAGGACGTGGATGCCAACAATGTCATCCGGACCAACCCCGCGGGGGGAACCGAAGCCGAAGTCGGCTCCACCATCGATGTTTTCGTCTCCAGCGGCAGCGAGGAGACCCAGGTGCCACCGCTCATCGGACAGACCCTGGCCAACGCCGAAACTCTGCTTGCCGCAGCAGGCTTGGAGGTGGGCGAGGTGACGGAACGGCCCGACGCCGAATTCGCCGAAGGTGTAGTGGTCGAACAGACCCCCTCATCGGGGCTGGTTCCTGTGGGAACCCCCATCGACCTCGTCGTGTCCACCGGGCCCGAATTGGTCGCCATCCCCGAACTGGTAGGACTCACCGAGCGCGACGCCACAGCCCTGCTCCAGGATCTCGGGTTGCGGGTGACGGTCGACGACGAATTCTCCAACGAAGTGGAAGAGGGACGCGTGATCAGGTCCGAACCGGAAACCGGGGTCGAGGCCCAGACCGGTGACACTGTCCTCCTCATCGTCTCCCAGGGGCCGGAGCCGATCGAGACCCCGAACCTGACCGGGCTCACCCAGCAGCAGGCCGAAGACCTGCTCACCGATCTCGGGCTGGTCCTCAACGTTTCCGCCGCCACCGAACCGGTCGACAGCGAAGCCCAGGACGGCCGCATCGTCTCCCAGTTCCCCGAAGTCGGCACCACGGTCTTCCCCGGCGACGTGATCAACGTGACCCTTGGTGAGTACACCCCACCAACGACAACGACGACGACGACGACCACGTTGGCGCCGCCACCGCCCCCCTGATCCGGGGCGCGGCTTTAGCTCCCGGCCCGAGGGGACCTCTCCCTCCTACCTCCACCCGCCTA
>JBBDMR010000145.1:2092-11925 GCA_040878225.1 Acidimicrobiia bacterium | reverse complement strand
GCCGAAATTTGTCCCACGCGGGCGCGAGAGTCACGTGATGGAACCGACGATCCTCCATGCCGACCTCGATGCTTTCTACGCGTCAGTGGAGCAGCTGCTCGACCCGTCGCTGCGGGGGATCCCGATGGCGGTGGGCGGGGGTGTCATCCTGGCCGCCTCCTATGAGGCCAGACGGTTCGGGGTCACCGCCCCGATGCCGCTCCGCGACGCCCTGCAACTGTGCCCCCAGCTGAAGGTGGTGGAGGGGAGTTTCAGCCGGTACATGGATTTCTCCGATCAGGTGATGGCGATCATCGACGATTTCACCCCGGTCGTGGAGCAGATCAGCGTCGACGAGGCGTTCCTCGACGTGCTCGGGACCATCCACCTGCTCGGCTCACCACGGCGAATCGGACAGGAAATCAGGCGGAGGGTTCGTGAGGAGGTGGGGTTGCCGATCTCGATCGGCATCGCCAGCACCAAGTTCCTCGCCAAGATCGCCTCAGCCCGGGCCAAGCCAGATGGGATGGTGTGGGTCGATCCGCGGACCGAGCTCGATTTCCTTCATGCCCTTCCGGTGGAGGCCATGTGGGGAGTCGGGCCGGTAACGGCGGCGAGGCTGAGGCGACTGGGGATCGAAGACATCGGCCAGCTCGCCTCGGTGCCGGAGTCGGTTCTGGGCGGCGGGCTGGGGTCGGTGGCAGGCAGCAGCCTGCATGCCCTGGCCAACAATCGCGACCCGCGCCGTGTCCAGCGGGGACGGCGGGCGGGAAGTGTCGGCAGCCAGCAGGCCCTGGGGAGGGGCCTGGTGGGGTTCTCCGACCTGGAGTCGGTTGTAGTCGGCCTGGCCGATCGGGTTGGCCGGCGGTTGCGACGCAAGGGACGTTCGGGGTCCACCGTCACGGTAGGTGTCCGGCTGCCCGGCCCGCGCCGGCTTACCCGCAGCCACACCCTGAAATGGCCCACCGGCTCCACCCGTGCGATCGCGGCGATCGCGACTTACCTGCTCGAAAGGGCCCTCGAAGGATATGACGGCCCGGTCACCCTCGTGAGCGTCACAGTCTCCAAGCTGACTACCGACCGGCACATCCAGATGGAGCTGGGTTTCGACGACGGCCTGGTGACAAGTCCCGGGTCGCTTGCAGCTGACCGCTCGGCCTCACTCGACTCGAAAGTAGATCTGATCCGGGACAAATTCGGTGTTCAGGCGATCAGCATCGGCTCTCGCGACGGTGGTCCATCCGACGATTTCCGTCGGCTTGCGGAGCGATCCTGAATACAACCCCCCATCGACATAGGGCCTACCGGCGGGCGTGAGTTGGCGATCAGATTGTCTCTGTAGACTCTCCGCTGATTCGCACCGGGCCCGCCCCCTCCGGGTGTTTTCCCTCCGTGGCCGCATAGAAGGTCCGCAACTCGGTCATCAGGTTGTCGGGTACCCCGTTGTAGTGGATCGGTTCGCCCAAGGTTATGGTCTTTTTGGTGTAGTCGAGGCCGGCGGGGACGATGGGCACCCCGGTGGCGGCGGCGATTTTCACGAACCCGGACTTCCAGAATTCTGCGGCTTTCCTGGTCCCTTCCGGTGCGATTACCAGGGCAAACTCCTCGCTCGACTCGAACTCTGCTTTGACCTGGTCGATGATCCCGCCGGGTCGGCTGCGGTCGACAGGTATCCCTCCAAGCCTCCGGAATATCCAGCCGAATGGCCCGTCGAAAAGCGAGTGTTTCCCGAGGTATTTTGGTGTGAAATCCCAGTGTCTGGTGGCGGCCAGAAAGGCTACGAAATCCCAGTTGGTGGTATGGGGAGCCCCGATCACGATGAATCTGGGGTCAGGAGGTACCTGACCGATGAACTTCCACCCCCGGAGTTTGAGGTAGGTAAGAGCAAGCCACTTCACCCGGTGATGATGGCAGGAATGCTGCCACCGGGTAGGTCAAGCCTCGGCCTGCAGGGCGGCGAGGACCTCACGCATGAATGCGGGCAGGTCATCGGGCGACCTCGAGGTGATGATGTTGGCGTCTCTCACCATCTCCTTGTCCTGCCAGTTCGCGCCCGCATTCACGAGGTCGTCTTTGATCGAGTGGAACGAGGTTGCGTCCCTGCCGTCGAGCAAGCCAGCGGATGCCAGCATCCACGGCCCGTGGCATATTGCTGCTGTGGGCTTTCCTGCCAGTCCCAGCTCCGTCACCAACTGCACCATTTCGGGACACCGCCTCATGTAGTCGGGGGAGAACCCCCCGGGGATCACGACAGCATCGAGTTCGCCCGTGTCGACCTCAGAAGCAGAAACGGTTGTGACCGCCACAGTCCCGTGTTTGCCCTTGTGGCTTGTGTCCGACTCACAGCCGACCAGATCTACCCGGTGGCCTTCCTCCAACAGGCGGTAGTACGGGTACCAGAGCTCGATGTCTTCGAACAGATCGGCGGTCAGGACTGCAACATGGCTGATGAGGGACTCCCTTGATTCTTCGGGAAACTTACCCGTCCGGGGCTGAGGTAAACGCCGTGTCAGGTTTTGCGGGCCGGTGCGGACTCGAAACCGTGCTCTCCAACCCAGACAATCGAGTCCACTCCGCGAGTGGCCTCGACGATTTGTGCCGCCAGGTCATCGTCGATAGCGCCGATGGCGTCGCCCCGGTGGATCACTTTGAGCTTGGCCTCATCGGGGAGCACCGAGGCCAGCGGCCCGGGGTGGGACGTGATGACCGTCAGGTCGTACGCCTCGCCCGTCCTGTCGGCGCGGTGGATCGAATCGGACTTATAGGTGGAGTACAGGTGGTAGGCGGCGCCTCCTGCGAGAACTGCGAGAGTGAGTTCGATCACCAGGGTCGACGTTTCAGGATCGAGACCGAAGAGCGCCTGGAAAATGAAGAGCAGGACCCCGACCACGGCCCCGGCAGCGGTCAGGCCGAGGATGATGCCTATCCCCATCAAGTAGAAGCGCCGCGGGAAGGAGGCTGCTTCAGGTGGCCTCGGTGCCTCCTGGGCCTTGGTCCAGAACACCCACCAGAGGAGGGCGGCTGCCGTGAAGGCCAGGACAAGGGATACGGCCACTGTTGCGATGCTGTCGATCAGAGGGTCGCTCTCGAAGACGACGGCGACCAGGCTTGTGCCCAACCCGATGGCCGCACCTAAGCCGGTGGCCATCAGCAGGTACTCGTAGGCACGTACGGAATCGGTGCGCTGTTGGCCCAGTTTCGGGCGGTGGTGCCACCAGACGAGACCCGAGACGATCAGCACAGCGAGCAGTGCGGTGAGTGGCTCGAAGTGGCTGCCGGGGGAGTCGGGTCGGTCGAGGAGGAAGGTGGCAACAAAGATCGCCATGGCCGTGGCGCTGCCCACCATTGTGATCATCGAAGAGTATGAGGTGAAGACCAGATAGGTAAGCCGGGTTCCGTCCGGCTCGGCGCTCCACGGTTGCAGCCATCGCCACGCCCATACCGCTCCACCGACCAAGGTCATCGCTATGCCAAAGTCGTAGAGCGGATCACCCGCGTTTGCGTAGAAAGTCCCGTAGACGGTCACAAACAGCGAGTAGAGGAGGATCCCTAAGCCGACGGCGAGTGTCGTCAGTCCGATGAAGGACCCCACCACGCGGTGAATCTGGGAGATGTTGCTCCCCGGCCTGTCGGCGCGGGAGGCCCACTCGTGGAATCCGACCACGCCGGCAATGATCAGGACGTCGGTGAGCCTGGGGAAGTCATTGTCGCCGAAAATGGCGGCGATGATGAGGACTGCGTAGACAACCAGCCAGGTCAGATAGACGGCGTCGGTGAGGGCGAGGTAGAGGGGCCATCCAACTGATCCCGGAAATTCCTTCCGCCGCTCGTCCTGACGCCGCCACAGGTAGTAGGTGAGGGGAGCGGCGACGATGAGTCCGGCAAGCGCACCAGCCAGGTCGCCCCGTGTAGTGCCAACGATGCCGCTTCCGGGGAAAGCGGCGCGTCCGAGGAGTAACAAAGCCCACACCAGCCCGCCGACGAAGATCGCAAGGAGGCCGTAAGCCACCAGGTCTCCGCCTTCGCTTCGTCCCTGTTCCCCTTTCCCGGAGAACGCCTTGACGATCGCAATGATCCCCGCAACGAGCAACAGCGGAAAGAGGAGCCCGAGAATGATGCTCATAGCCCGCACTCGTAATAGAAGTAGGGCCAGGCGATCTCAGTGATCCCCCAAACGCCGGATTCTTGCTGCAGGCGGTATGGCCCCGGATCGAATGTATAGCCGTCGAGACTCGAGCCATCACCGAGTCGCAAGGAGATATGGACAATCGTCTCGTCCTCGAACTCGTCGACGTCTCCCAGCGTCGCGGTGAAGCTCTCGTACGGCCCGGCGCTGGCGATGTCAGCGGCTGAGCACTCTTCCTGTAAGCCCGGCGAGAGTTGGTCGCGTGCAGCCTCGAAGTCGTTGTCGGCTATTGCCTGCAAGAACGCCTGCACCGTCCCTTCGGGAGTTGCACTGTCAAGGACCACCGGCTCGCGAAGGAGCGCGATCAATGTGAGTACCAACAGGATGGTGCCGGCGACCACCGGGAATACCCACTTGCGTTGACTGGAGCCATCCTCTGACATGGCTGTCATTGTTGCAGGTATGCAACGACGGTACGGGCAGATCGGTGCCGATTCCTCGATCCCGCCGGTGCCCGGGGAAGGTCAGATGGTGTCGATGACGTCGGGAATCCCGGCCCCGATGAGGACCTCCGGCTGGTACCCGCGCCGTTTCAGTAGGGAGGCTGCCAGTGACGCCCGATAGCCCGTCTCACACCCGACCAGGACCGGCCGGTCCCGATCGATGCCTGGAGGCACGGCGCCAGCCAGGTCGGGTGCATACATGCAATGGGATCCCTCGATGACGCCGGAATCCCACTCGTTGGGGGCGCGGACGTCGAGAACCGGAACATCTTCAGCCATCCTGGCGGTGAAGGAGGTGACGTCGTGGATCGGAAACGACGAAAGCTCGATATCCCAGGCAGGCAGGTCGGTGACAACGCCGACGATCCGGTCGTATCCGATGCGCGCCAGCTGTCGCTGGGCCTCGTCGACGGATTGGTCGTCGTCGAGGACGAGCAAGAGCGGCGAATTGAACTCGGTGACCCATCCCACCCAGACTCCGAAGTCGTCTCGGAGTTCCATCCCAAGCGAGCCGGGGATGTGGCCGGCGGCGAAAACAGCCTTGGGCCGGGCGTCGACAATGGTCACCAATGCATCCAACTCATCGAGTCGGTCGTGGGACACGGCAGGCGGGGGAGTCAGGTCCGGCGCCGGCCGGCCTTCCAGGTTGGTCGGTCCCATGAAGCGGTAGTAGGCCGGAAACGGGACCAGGCCAGAGAGCTGGGCGGCGACGAACGACTCGGCATCGTTGTGCTGCAGGACAGGGTTTGTCAGCTTCTCGTCTCCGATGGTCGACGTCTCCCGTGCGGCTTTCGAAGCCGTGCAGAAACTCCCGGCCCCGTGAGTTGGGTAGAGCCCGACCGGGTCAGGCAACCCGGCCAGCCTGTTGACCGACTGGTACTGCAAACGGGCGAGGGTCTCCGCACGTTCGGTGCCGAGCAGGTCGGAGCGTCCCGACGAGCCGACCAGGAGGCTGCCTCCCGAGAACACCGCCTCTTCGCGGCCGTCGATGATGACCAGGTAGGAGACATGCTCGGGGGTATGGCCCGGTGTGTGCAGCGGGCGGATCGAAAACCCGTTGGCAGTCAGCTCCTCGCCGTGGAACGCCGGACGATGACGGTAAACCGGTGCCGCCCCGGCTGGAAGCACCAGTTCGGCATCGAGCGCAGTTGCGATTTCCCTGGCGCCTGAGACGTAGTCGTTGTGAAGGTGGGTCTCGAACACCCACCTGACCTCGATACCAAGTGCTTCGACGATAGAGGTAAAGCGATCTATGTCCCGTTGCGGGTCGACGATGAGTCCCAGACCATCATGGGCCACGATGTAGGTCGAGTCCCCGAGGCCCTCGGTGCGCACGGTCTCGATTTTCACGGTCAGTCCTGCATCCCGAGCGCTTTGACGCCTCCAGCCATATTGGCCACCCTGGCGAAGCCGGCGGTTGAGAGATATGCGGCCACCTGTGCGCTGCGCGACCCGGACCGGCACACGCAGAGCACCGCCCGGTTCTTGTCGAGCTCGGATAGCCGGTCGACGATCTCGCCCATGGAGATGAGAGTCGAACCGGGGAGGGTCCCCAGGTCCCACTCGCCGGGTTGTCGCACGTCGAGGACTATGGCATCGTTCCCCGATGACCAGTTCTCCCACTCATCTGCCGGCACGCTTTCGAACTTTGACATCTGACCTCTTTCCGGATCCGGATTGTCCGGGCCGTCTACTCACGATTCTAAAGACTGGTGTCCGGCCAGGCACATCGTCACTCCGGCTGCGTCATCGGCCGGCCGGGCCGGCCGCAGCGGCGGGGTGACATTGTGAGTGGGCTCAGGGAATAGACGGATGACATGTTCGAGTCGCCGCAGACGTTTTCGAAGCAAGGTCGCCCGGACCACCCGGCCGGTTGGGAGTATGTCGACGAACTCGAGGCGATCGCGGAATGGCTTACGGCAGGCACCGATCGCAGCCCGGAGCTGGCCGAAGCTGTGGCCGGGATGGACACATTCCGGGGGGCCGATACCGTGAAGCGGTGGCTGCACAACGTCGCTTCCGCGCATGTCTCCGGGGCCGAGGGCCCGGCGGGTTTTCTCGACCGCCTGGTCGAGGGTCGAAGACAGCGGGGGGCGGTCCCCGCCGGGCCAGAACTCGACGCCGAGATCTTCTCGAGGCTGGAAGTCCTGGAGTATCTGTGCACGATTCCCGACAACTACCGGTGTGCCCTGCTCCTCAAGGAAGGGAGCGGGCTCACGGTGGAGCGCACCGCCTTTCTCATGGGCGTCTCCAAGGCCTCACTGCGGTCGATCCTCTACCGCGCTCGAGGTGCCATCGACTCTCGCGGGAGGCAGTCAGAGCGGCAGAGGTGATGGCCTACAATCCCGGAGCGCACAACTCCGGAGGGACCCATCAGAATCGCAGTGCTCGCCTCGGGCTCGGGTACGAATTTCCAAGCGTTGATCGATGCAGCCGACCCCCAGGTCGACATCTCACTGCTGATATCTGACAGGCCGGACGTCGGGGCGTTGGCGAAGGCCGAGGCTGTCGGGATTCCTTCACAGCTGATCCGATACGGTCAGTTCGCCGATCGCGACGCGTTTTCAAGAGCGGTGGTCGAGGCAGCGGAAGAGTCGGGGGCGGAGGCGCTGGTCCTGGCCGGATTCATGCGGATCCTGGCACCTGTTGCGATAAGGCGATATCGCGATCGGATACTCAACATCCACCCTTCACTTCTCCCCGCATTCCCGGGGGCCCACGCAGTGGCCCAGGCTCTCGCCTACGGGGTGAAAGTGACCGGTGCGACAGTCCACTTCGTCGATGAAGAAGTAGACCACGGTCCCATAATCGCCCAGCGCCCGGTGCCGGTCCTGTCCGGTGACACCGAGGAGGAGTTGCACGAGCGAATCCAGCTCGAAGAACACAAGATCTATCCGGAGGTGATCTCTGCATTCGTGGCAGGCCGCGTCCAGGTGAGCGGACGTGAGGTGGCCTGGTCATGAAGGTCGAGGTGAAGCGGGCACTCCTCAGCGTGTACGACAAGACGGGCCTTGAAGACCTGGCCAGGGGGCTGATCGGGGAAGGGATCGAGCTCGTGTCCTCCGGGGGCACTGCCGTTGCGCTCGAAGAGGCTGGCATCAAGGTAACCCGCGTCAGCGAAGTCACCGGTGCCCCGGAGATTCTCGGAGGGCGGGTCAAGACCCTCCACCCTGCAATCCATGGGGGGATTCTGGCCCGGCCCGGCCACGCAGACGACTTAGCCGAAATGGAGGCGGCAGGTTTCGAATACTTCCAGCTCGTTGTGGTCAACCTGTACCCGTTCCGGGAGACAGTTGCCGACCCGGCTTCCGATGAGGACGAAATCATCGAAAAGATCGATATCGGAGGGCCGGCGATGATCCGGTCGGCAGCGAAGAACCACCGTTTTGTTGCTGTGGTCACCAGTCCGGACCGCTATCAGGAAGTGCTGGCGGCCGTCAAAGGGGGAGGAGTCGACGACGACCTCCGTCGTAGTCTTGCGGCCGACGCCTTCTTCCACACCGCGTCTTACGACGCCGCCATCGTCGGTTGGATCGGCGACGACCTCATCATCCCATTGCGATGGCACGCCGCTCTCCGCTACGGGGAGAACCCCCAACAGGCCGCTGCAGTGTTCCGCGAGGATGGCGCCTCTCCGTGGTGGTCGGAGGCCCGCCAATACCAGGGCAAAGAGATGTCTTTCAACAACTATGCCGATGCCGAGGCAGCGTGGCGGCTCGCCTCCGATATACCCCAAGCGTCGGTTGCAATCATCAAACACACAAATCCAAGCGGCTTCGCCCATGCCGGCACAGTTGCGGGGGCCTTCGAGAAGGCATGGGAGTGTGATCCGGTGTCGGCGTTTGGCAGCGTTATCGGGATCAACGGCCAGGTGGATGTCGAGACGGCCAGATTGATCGCCGACCGCTTCATCGAGGTGGTGGTGTGCAGCTCGGTGGCTCCCGACGCCCTTGCCATCCTCTCCAAGAAGAAGAACCTCCGGGTGCTCGAGGCTCCACCGCCCGGCAGCGACGACTCCGACCTCCGGCGCATCGAGGGAGGATTCCTGGTCCAGGAGAGAGACTCCGACGTGGGAGAGTTGTGGGAGATCGTTTCTGAGAGAGACCCGACCGAAGACGAGGCGGTGCAACTGAGCGTTGCGATGACGGTGGCCATGCACGCCAAGTCGAACGCCATCGTGATCTTCAAGGACTTTGCCGCCGTCGGGGTCGGCGCCGGAGACCAGTCCCGGGTGGGGGCGGGCCGCCGGGCAGTGGCGCAGGCCGGCGATCGGGCACGCGGTGCGGTGGCCGCCTCTGACGCCTTCTTCCCGTTCCGTGACGGAATCGATGCTCTCGCAGATGCCGGGGTCACCGCAGTCGTCGAGCCCGGGGGGTCGCGCAACGATCAGGAGATCATCGACGCGGCGAACGAGCGCGGGATCGCGTTGGCCTTCTCCGGCAACAGGCACTTCAGGCACTGATGACAGCCCGGGTACTCGATGGCAAGGCGGTTGCTGCCGCGGTGAAAGCGGAGGTCACGGCCGACGTGTCCGGGCTTGGCTTTCGCCCCGGCCTGGCAACGGTCCTGGTTGGTGATGACCCTGCCTCTCACGCCTACGTCCGGGGCAAGCGCCGCGATGCCGAAGAGGTCGGGATCACCTCGATCCACCACGAGTTGAGCGGAGACACCACCACAGAAGACCTCGACGAGCTGATCGCCTCTCTCAACAGCGACGACGAAATCGATGGCATCCTGGTCCAGCTCCCGCTGCCGTCGGGCCTCGACTCCGAGCAGATCGTCGAGAGGATCGACCCGGGCAAAGACGTCGACGGGCTTCATCCGTACAACCTCGGACGCCTGGTCCTTGACCGTCCCGGCCTTCGTCCATGCACGCCGGGGGGAATCATGCGGATCCTCGATCACTATGAGATTCCGACCTCGGGTGCCCGTGCGGTGATCGTGGGAAGATCGTTCCTGGTAGGCCGACCCCTTGCGTTGATGCTCGCAAGCCGGGGCACCGACGCAACCGTCTCGGTGGCGCATTCACGGACAACCGATCTTGCGGCGATCACCAGGCAGGCAGACATCCTCGTGGCCGCCGTCGGTTCTGCCGGCCTGATCACCGCCAACCATGTCAGCGACGGTGCGGTCGTCATCGACGTCGGCATCAACCGTGTCGAAGGGGGGATCGTCGGAGATGTCGACTACGAGTCGGTGGCAGAGGTCGCCTCGGCGATCACTCC
>JBBDMR010000145.1:0-1992 GCA_040878225.1 Acidimicrobiia bacterium | reverse complement strand
GCTGAAGAAGACGTGGAACGGCACGCAGTAGATGACGACGCTGCCGAACTCGGAAATGTCGACCCCATCGGGGACCTCGTAGTTCTGGTCCCCGATGTTGCCCTTCAGTGAGCCCAGGTCCAGATAACCCCCCAGGTCTTCAGGATTCATCGGGTTTTCGTGCGCTACGAGGTAGACATGAAGGTCGGGCCCGTTGGTCACCTCGAAGTCCTCGAACCGGAGAAGAGTGGATCCGTCCTCGAGCTCGTAAATGGTCGCCGTCCCCGTACCCCGGTGGCTGGAATCTGCGTCCCGGAACTCACCCGTCAGAAGGGTGGTGGGTCCAGCCGTCTGTTCGCTCGTCGAGGTAGTAGAAGCCGGGGTCGTGGTTTCGGTGGTGCCCTGAGTGGTCGTCGTGGGCTCGATTTCAGTCTGGTCCTCCGCTGCCGCCGGGACCGGGAAGGCCTCGTCTACCTCCGAGTCGAGAAACAGCGGGGAGCCGAGCCACCACGCCACGACAATGACCGGGATCCCGATCACAATTGCTGCGATTTTGACATTGCGTCGGTCGAGACGGTTCATTGACGCGCAACCTACCCACCAAAGGTGAAAGCGGGCATAAAGCCTGTATATACCTGGCATAAAGAGGAGCAGAAGACCCATCGCCTGATCGAGAAGAGCACCCTGTCGCTACTGGCTAGGCTTTGGGTTCCCTATCAACTCGAGGAGAATCCACGCCATGGGCACACCGATCAGCATGGGACCCGACGGTCTTGTTGTAGCCAACGACCCGATCATCCCCTTTATCGAGGGCGACGGCATCGGGCCCGATATCTGGGCCGCTGCGGTCAGGGTCTTCGATGCTGCCGTGGATAAGGCATACGGGGGTGAGCGGCGCGTTGAATGGACCGAAGTCCTCGCCGGCCAGAAGGCCTTCGACGCCACCGGCTCATGGCTGCCCGACGAGACAGTTGACGCTTTTGGTGAGTATCTGGTGGGGATCAAGGGGCCGCTGACGACCCCGGTCGGCGGGGGAATCCGGTCACTGAACGTGGCTCTCCGCCAGATCCTCGATCTCTATGCCTGCGTCCGCCCGGTCCGGTGGTTCGAAGGCGTTCCCTCTCCGGTCAAGGACCCGGGCGCGGTCGACATGGTGATCTTCCGGGAGAACACCGAAGATGTCTATGCCGGCAAAGAGCTCGAAGAGGGAACCGAAGATGCCAAGAAGCTCCTCGACTTTCTCGAAGCCGAGTTCGGCTGGGAGATCCGCCCCGATTCCGGACTGGGTTTGAAGCCGATATCGATTACCGGTTCGAAACGGCTGATCCGGGCCGCAATCAGGTATGCCCTTGCCAACAACCGCAGGTCGGTGACCATCGTGCACAAGGGCAACATCATGAAGTTCACCGAGGGCGCCTTCCGGGCCTGGGGCTATGAGCTGGTGAAAGACGAGTTCTCCGACGTCGCGGTGTCCTGGGAGGACAGCGGCGGCGAAGCCGGCGACAAGCTACTGGTTCAGGACGTGATCGCCGACGCGATGTTGCAGCAGGTGCTGACGCGGCCGGGCAACTACGACGTGATCGCCACGACCAACCTCAACGGGGACTATCTGTCGGATGCCCTCGCCGCCCAGGTCGGCGGCATCGGCATCGCACCCGGCGGCAACATCAACTATGACACCGGCGTAGCGATCTTCGAGGCAACCCACGGGACTGCGCCCAAGTACGCGGGACAGGACAAGGTCAACCCGGGCTCGATCATCCTCTCGGGCGAGATGATGTTCCGATACATGGGTTGGGATGGGGTCGCCGACCTCATTGTCAAGGGCATCGAGGGGGCGATCGCCGCCAAAACCGTCACCTACGACTTTGCCCGTCTCACCGACGATGCCACCGAAGTCAAAACCTCCGAATTCGGCGACGCCATCATCGCCCACATGTAGCACCTCTCCCACCGCCGCAACTCTCCCTCCGCGTGCAACTCTCCCTCCGCGTGCAACTCTCCCTCCGCGTG
>JBBDMR010000144.1:0-11949 GCA_040878225.1 Acidimicrobiia bacterium | reverse complement strand
TACGAGCGGTAGGCATTGACGGCGGCAGAGCTGCGACACACGGCCATCGAGTTGCGCGCGTGCTCGGCTCACACAGGATTTGACCACAAGCTTCGCGACGACGGGCCACCAGGGGGTCGAGGAAGCCGATAACCGGTAACGCGGATCGTCGGAACCTCATGTTTGGGGAGCACCTCCCCGGGGGTATGCATCCTCCACTTTGAGTGCAGGAGTACGTGTGGAACGAGCAACCGACGCCATTTCGGGATCCAGGCCCCGGACTACCGGCCGATCACCGAGGACCTTCAGCGAGGATCGGATTTGCGCCGATAAGTCTTGCAGCACCCGCCTGAACCGCTACAACCGGTTCGACCGGTGCAGTCAGCACCAGCGGGTCCGCTTCCCCCGTGTTCGCGGGCGGAACCCGATCGCGTAGGCGAGCCGACGGCGACCGACTCAAAGGTCGCGGTACATGACCAGTATCGAGACGAGGCCCACGTCTGGGTGACGAAAAGCACGAGGGACCGTACCTACCACTTCGAAGCCCATTGATTTCCAAAGAGTGATCGCTGCTTCGTTGGTGGCGACCACCGCGTTGAACTGCATCCCCCGATATCCAAGTCGACGCGCTTCGTCGAGAACAAAGGTGGCAAACGCCCGTCCCAGGCCGCGGCCACGGAATGAATCCTTGACCATCCATCCAGCATTGGCGACGTGATCCCCGAGTCCGGGTTGGTTCGGTTTGAGATATGCGGTGGCTACTACCTCCTCTCCGGATTCGGCGACATAAACCACCCGGGACGGCTCGTTGCTACCGAACCAGATGACGCGACCTTCCGACTCTGTCGTTTCGGGCGGGTAGGGGTAGGTGTCCCCAGCCCTCAGGGTCGAAACGACTGTCGGCCAGATCGCATCCCAATCAGAGTCGTCGGCCTGTCGGAATTCAATTGAGAGTTCGGTCATTCGGCTTCCCTTTGGCAATCCGTCGCTCAAATTAAACCCTGTGTTTCGATGCTGCTCTGCCGGAGCACGGCGTTTGTGACCCGATAGCTTTCGGGTAAGGGTTCGTATGACTTATGAACCCGTCCCCCAACGCATTGAGAGAATCCTCGAACGGCTGGCTGAGATCGACTCCGAGTTGTTTTCGATGCAGGTCGAGGAGAACACCGAGACCGAAGATCCTGCCGAGCAGGTAGAACTATTGTCCCGGGTCACCGAGTTGCGCGACGAGCACAGAGTGTTGACCGAGCGGCTCGACGGCCTGAAGGATGGCTCAGCTGGACTCAGCTGAGCGATTTCCTCGCGCAAGAACAGGTCAGCTTCCACCCTGTCCCCACTCGATACGGTCATCTGCCTCCGGCTGATTTGCGGATAAAGCTGAACTCTCCATCGGATTCGAGAACGCAGAAATCGATGTCGGACAGATTCGAGAAGCCGTTGATCCGCGCCGCTTCCTTCAGCTCTTCCAGACTCATCTTCTCGCGTTGGAGCTGGTCCATCAGTGGTCTTCCGCCCTTGACGATGACTACGGGTGGGCTCGCCAGCACCCTGCTCGCGCGACGGTAACGTCGGCTCAAAGCGTCTGCCGCCACGGTCCACATGACAAAAACCGAAACAGCGAGAATTGCTCCGGCCATCGACATGTCCTCCTGGGTCACTCCCTGTTGCACGAAGTCGCCGAGAATTACGATGAGGAGAAGGTCGAGTGGTGTGAGTTCGGCGAGCGAACGCTTCCCCGAGCCCCGCACGATCAGCCAGAGGAACCAGTAGATGACGGTCGCCCTGATCACCAACTCCATCAGATGCACCTCATGGCATCACCCAGGATCGGAATTCAGTCGACAATGTGCGCTCACCTTCGATCCAGAGCTCGGCGGAAGCTGCTTCGCCCCACTGCACCGCCGGTTCGAGACGGGCGTCGAGCACCACCTCGAGCGTTGACTCACCGGGCGGCACCTCGAAGTCCCAGGACGTGAAACCCTCCGAGTTGAAGGAATTGACCGGGGTGGGTTCCATCCCGTTGTCATCGAAAAGCGCGAGATAGCCCGCGGACACTCGAATGGTGACGACCTCGGGCAGGGCGGAGCCGTCTTCAGTGCCGACCTCGATGGCGAGCGGGGTGGCCAGACCGCCCCGGGTCACAGCCGCGTAAGTGACCTTCATCCGGTACCCGCTGTCATCATCGGTCGCCGTGGACGCCTTGACTCCGAGGATCCCCAACGCACCTAACACAACCACCGAAACGACAATCAGGATCGTCGAGTTGCGAAGCCACTTCTCCCGCCCGTACTCACGCGGTGAGGGATCCTCGGGGAGGGTCGAGTCGTCCGGCTCTGAACTACCTATGGAGTCATGTCGGGGACTATTCACGGCGCACCAGTACCCCCGATCTTGAGGCCACAAACGACTAATTCCAGGACAATCGATTGATAAAGAGAAGGCGCGGGTAGAAGGGCAGTGTGGTGCTCACTAGATGCCAACCAGATTCGGGATCGCCCCGCCAGCGACTGGCTTTCCTGCTCTGGGATCTTGCTGATCTGATCCAGACCGACGAAGGTCGGCGATCCTTCCGGGCCAAGGCGTATCGGGCTGCCATCTGGTCCCTCGATCGACTGTCGCCCGCGCTCGAAGACCCCGCCGAGGAGATCATGTCCGTTCCGGGATTGGGACCGGGGATGGTCAGGCTCATCTCGGAGTTCAGGTCGGATGGGCGGATCGCCGAACTCGAGGACCTCGGACCGCGATACCCGGCTGAGTCCGGGCGGCTGAGACGGCTGCCGCGGATGACCGCTTCGATCCTCCGCAGCCTCAAGGTCGAGGCAGGCGTCGAGACAGCCGATGAACTGATACTCGCGATCGAGACCGGCGCTGCGGCTGCGGTGAAGGGGGTGGGCATGGCCACCATGGAACGTTGGCTCGACGTGCTGGTGCTCTGGCATCGTCAGGGGCTTCCCGCCCATCACGCAGCGGTGCTGGCAGTAACGATGCGGAGACACCTCGCTGACATGCTCGGAACCAGGGTTGCCGTCGGCGGCGAGGTGCGCAGGGTCACCGAATGGGTGAACCGGATCGATCTTCTCGTCGAGACCGATAATCCGGCCGACACCCGGCACCTGCTGCGGTCGTCGGTTATCGGTTGCCCGACAGCAAGCGGGGTATCCGAGGAGCATTTCGAGTCCTTCGCAGGTCTCGCTCTGGTGGTCGGGCTCACCTCCGCCGCAGCCTGGGGGAGCGGACTCATTCTTGCCACCGGTCCACCCGCTCACCTCGAAAGGCTGGGGGACCTCGGGGAGCACCGGACCGAGCATGAAGCCTACTCAACACTCGGGGGAGTGTGGATGCCACCACCGGCCAGGGAGACCGCCCACACCCTCTCAATACCGCCGGACCTCATTCTCTCCGGGATGATCCGTGGGGATCTCCATGTCCACTCGGCTGCATCGCCCGATGGCAAGTTGAGCCTCGATGAGGTCGTCGAGAAGCTGTCCGGGGCCGGGTTTGAGTATGCCGTGATCACCGACCACACCATCGGGCTCCGCTTCGGAGGCCTCGACGCGAATGGTTTGTGGCGACAGCGGGAGGAAATCGAGGCGGTGAACAGGCGCCACCCCGAGCTCGCACTGTTCCAGGGTGCCGAGGTGAACATCGACCGCGACGGCGCCCTCGACATCGATGATGCCACTTTGAACTCCCTGGACCTGGTGGTCGCCGGGGTCCATTCCCACTTCGACCTCCCGGAGAGCGAACAGACCTCGCGGGTGATCCGTGCGCTGAGCAACCCAGCGATCCGCGTGCTCGCCCATCCCACGGGGAGGAGGATCGGTCTCCGGGCTCCGCTAAGACTCGAGATCGGACGGGTCTTGGAAGCTGCGCACCGCCACGGGGTCGCACTCGAAGCCAATGGTCATCGCGACCGGCTCGACCTGTCATCGGAGCTGGCCCGGCGGGCCGTAGACCAGGGAGTGATGCTCGCCGCCAACTCCGACGCACATCGCCCGGGCGAGTTTGTCAACATCGAAAACGCCGTGGCCACCCTCCAACGCGCGAATGTCGAGCGACGATCGGTCATAAACGCGCTGCAACTCAGAGATTTCCGCGAGTGGCTTGCTCACCGACCCTGACAGTCGTGGAGGATGGCTGCCGAGGTGTTGAAGTATGGAGATTCGGGTACCTGAGCGGTCCCGTGACCATAACCAACAATGAGCGATCCGACTCTGTTCAGCGGTACCGTCGCTTGCCCTTGACGATGGACTCCCAGTGGACGTCAACGGCTACGTAGACCAGGCCGCCGAGGCCGGCCTCCTCTACATGACCGACGAGGCTCCCGGGCACCGGCGGATCAGGCGCGGAAAGGGCTTCACTTATGTGACCTCAAGCGGCAAGACTGTCGGGAAGTCCGAACGTGAGCGAATCAAATCGCTGGCAATTCCGCCCGCGTGGGAAACCGTATGGATCTCCCCGGAGCTGCTCGGACACATACTTGCCACAGGGCACGACGCCGCAGGGCGGAAGCAATACATCTACCACCCTCTCTGGGAAGTGGTGCGCGATGAGGTCAAGTTCCAACGTATGGGTGAGTTCGGTGCGCAGATCGCCCGAATCCGCAAGTTGGTCGACACCGACCTGCGCCGACGTGGACTGGGCCGGGAGAAGGTTGTGGCCCTGGCAGTTGCAGTCCTCGACCGCACCCTCATCAGGGTGGGCAACCGGCGGTACGCCGACGAGAACGGGTCGTACGGCTTGACCACTCTCACCGAACAGCATCTCGGCCTGAACGGGCACCAGGTGCAGCTCGACTTCGAAGCCAAGGGTGGCGCCGAGCATCAGGTCGTCTTCGAGAGCAGGCAGCTCGCATCGCTGCTGGCACGCTGTCAGGAGTTGAGGGGCCAGACCCTCTTCAGCTACGAAGTCGATGGTGACATCGGCGCGATACGCTCCGACGACGTCAACGACTACTTGTCGGCCGCAGCAGGGTTCCGTTGCACTGCAAAGGACATGCGCACCTGGGGGGCCACGACTCATGTGGTGCAACAACTTGCCGCAGCTTCACAAGAGGGGAAGCAGGAGGCGAGAATTCTGCAAGCGATTGACTCGGCGGCTGAGGCGCTGGGCAATACCAGGGCTGTCTGTCGGGCGTCTTATGTACACCCTGAGATTTCCGACGCCTATCTCGATGGTCGGCTCGACGATGCTTGGGAAAGGTCGCGCCGGGGCCCGTGGCTGTCTCGCGCCGAGTCGGCCGGGAGAAAAATTCTGGAGAGCGACTGAGCCAACGTGTCAGATCGCGGTTTGCCGACCGGAGATTCAGGGTACCTGTCGGCACATCGATCGAGCCTCAGGAGGGCACAGATGAAAGACTCACAGGTAGAAGAGCTGTTGTATCAGGCTCTGGAGACGGAACTCGGCGGCGTGGAGATCTACAAGACCGCCCTTCGCTGCGCGACCAACACCGACCTCAGGGAAGAGTGGAAGAAGTACTTAGAGGAGACAGAGAACCACGTCAGCATCGTCAAGGACGTGTTTTCACAACTCGGACTCGATGAGTCCACCGAGACGCCAGGCCGGAGTGTTGTGCGCCATAAAGGTGAAGCACTGGTCAAGGCGATGGAAATAGCGCTTCAGTCCGGAGACAAGGTGGCCGCACAACTCGTTGCCGCCGAATGTGTGGTTGAGGCGGAGACCAAGGACCATGCCAACTGGGAGTTGATCGGTGAGGTCGCCGAGGAAGACAAAGGCGAGCGCAAGAAGGTCCTCTCTGAGGCATACGAGCAGGTCGAGGAAGAAGAGGACGAGCACCTCTACCACACCATGGGCTGGGCCCGTGAGCTGTGGATGGAGTCGCTGGGCATGACCGCGGTCCTCCCGCCCCCCGAAGAGCAGAAGAAGGTCAAGACGGCCATTGGCGCCTCCCGCGCTGCCCAAGCCCGGGACGAGATGACGTCCAAATAGTCAAACACTGCGTCAGCTGACGCGTTAAAAGGCTGGCAGCTGCCCGCGAACCCCTGCGGGCAGTCTGCCAGTTTCCAGGCTTCGAGGGATCGGCGCCAGGTCGAACAGATGGTTGAAGAGTTATGAGCGAAGAAGCGTTCGAGATGTTGGCCACTTACCTCGACGATCATCGGGCAGGTGCGGCTGCCGGGCGCTCGCTTTCCCGGCGGATGGCGCGTGAGAATTCCGACACCGGATGGGCGGAGAAGCTCGCCGGGCTGGCTGAAGATATCGAAGCCGACGATCGCACCCTCGGCGAACTGCGCAGAGTTCTCGGTGTTCGAGGGGGGCTCGTGAAGAGGGCGCTCGCCAGAGTCGCTGCCGGGGCGGCGCGCCTGAAGCTGAACCGACGCCTCGTCGGCTACTCACCGCTCAGCCGGGTACTCGAGGCAGAGGCGATGATGGCCGGTGTCACCGCCAAGAAGTGCCTGTGGGCTGCGATACGGAGCCGTGGCGATCTAGGGGACCAGACGGCTCAGTTCGACTTCGAGTCATTGGAGAACCGGGCCCGGGACCAGATCGAGCTGCTGACGGAATTTCATGCGGCGGCAGCGAAGGCTGCGTTCGTCGGAGACCGCGGCAGGGCAATCTGAAGCGTGGGCGTGCGGGCGAGCAGGCAACGTCAGATCGGTACGCCGTGCCTGCCGGTAATCTGACTCGCCATGGTCAGAATTCGCCCCGTTCTCCTTTTTGTCGCGTTTGCGCTGGTGGTAGCCGCTTGCACCAATGACGATGGTGCCGGTTCGACGACGACCCTGCCGACCGAGACGACCACCACGACCCTGCCGGGCGAGACGACGACGACCACCACCCGGCTGGTGCTCGAGGAACTGCCCGGCACCGAAAGCCTTCCGGAATCGGTCCAGGAGGAATTGTTGGAGTTGGTGACCATCACCGAGGATCTCCGCGAGCTCAATTTCATCGAGGCACCCACTATCTCGGTGGTCACCGATGCCGAGCTCGAGGCCCTGGTCAGGGAGCAGATCGAGGAAGAAGCCGAGAACCTCCCCGCCGATCAAGCTCTGTACGAGTTGTTGGGGCTGCTCGATGGCACCGTGAACCTGCAGACGTTGCTCACCGACTTGTACGGGGAGCAGGTGGCCGGCTTCTACGACGGCGAGACCGGGGAGATGGTGGTCCCGATGACCGCAGCAGGGTTCAGCCAGGTGCAGAGGGCCACCCTGGTCCATGAGTTGACCCATGCCCTGACCGATCAGAATTTCGACTTCCATCCGAGGTATGAGGCGATGTTCGACGAGGAGCGATATGACGAGGCGTCGGCGTATCAGGCGTTGATCGAGGGAGACGCCAGCTTCACCGAGGTTCTCTACCTGCAGACCCTATCCCAACAGGAGCTGGGGGAGTTCTTCGCCGAAGCCCTGCAAGTGGGCACCGAGCAATTCGAATCAGCCCCGCAGTTCGTTCAGAACTCACTTCTCTTCCCCTACGACACGGGCCTCACGTTCGTCCAGGACATTTACATGGCCGACGGTTGGGAAACCGTGAACGAGGCATATCAGCGCTTTGTCGACCTGCCCGGATCCACCGAGCAGGTGATCACACCTGATGACTACGGTCGGGACCTCCCGTTGGAGGTGACGATGCCGGAGATCGACGTTCCCGGGTACGAGCTGCGGGAGTCGTCTGTGTGGGGGGAGTTGGGATTCCGCATCCTGTTCGACGAGGTCATGGGAGACGACGCCACCCTGGATGGCGCCGACGGGTGGGGAGGGGATCGGTATTCTTTCTGGTTCGACGGCAGCAACGCCGTTTTCGTTCTCGTCTACGAGGGTGACACCGCTACCGATGAGGATGAGGCCGAGGAAGCCCTCCTCGAGTTTGCCCGGACGTCGGTCCCGGACGCCGCTTTTGTCTGGGTGGAAGTGATAAACGACCAGCTCACGTTTATTGCCTCTGACGTCCCGTCGGTTGGAGAAACGATCCGGGACAACCTCCAGGGGTGACCCCCTGTTCCGCCGGGCCGCGGCGATCTAAGTTGATACCGTGAAGAACGTCGGTTTGAGAGCAGGTTCGTGGTCGGTCGAAGGTCTTTTGCTGACCGAGTCATTCTTCGAGCGGTTCCGGGGAGTGAATCTGTCCGCTGCGCGGCACGGCATCGTCATTCGACGATCGGCTGTGCACACCATGGGCATGTCACAGGCCATCGAGACAATCGCTGTCGATAGGCAGGGACGGGTTGTCGAAGTTCGCACCCTCGCTCCGAACCGCTTCGCCTGGTTCCGTGGAGCCCGCTATCTGGTTGAGCTTCCAGCCGGCACAGCAGTGCCCGAGGTCGGTTCGCTGGTCGAGGTTGCTGATGTCGGATAGGGGTTTTCTCTACGTCTGTGCCACTCCAATCGGGAACTTGGGTGATATATCCGAGCGGCTTCGCTCCACACTGGAGATGGTCGATGTCGTTTATGCCGAGGACACCAGGCGCACCGGGAAGCTCCTCGGGCACCTCGGCATCAATGTTCCGATGCGTTCGATGTTCTCCGGGAACGAGTCGGAGCGGACCGGTGAGATGCTGGAGCGCCTCGAGGCGGGAGAGAAGGTGGCATTGCTCTCGGATGCAGGGATGCCATCGATATCAGATCCCGGCGCAGGCGCCGTCAGGCTCGCCCATGCCGCAGGGATCGCAGTCACGGTGATACCAGGGCCGAGTGCAGTGACTACGGCTGTGGCACTTTCTGGATTCACCGGCGACCGTTTTGTTTTCGAAGGGTTTCTCCCCCGCAAGGGTGCGGAGCGACAGCGCCGGATTCAATCGTTTGTTGACGAGAATCGTCCCATCGTTCTCTTCGTCAGCCCGCATCGATTGATTACCGACCTCGAGGCCCTGGAGAAGGCGCTCGGACCGACACGAGAGCTCGTGGTGACCAGGGAGCTGACCAAGCTGCATGAGGAAGTTTGGACGGGGTCTCTCGAGGAGGCGATCGCCCATTGGGGCGGGACTGCCGGCCGTGGTGAATTCAGCGTTGTGATCGGCCCGGCCGAGAAGCGGCCTGACAGCTTCGAAGATACGGTGGCGGCAGCGAAAGCACTGATGGATTCCGGTGTGTCGGCTTCAGCCGCGGCGCGGGAGGCGTCAGGTGGCTCCGGTCATCCCCGGCGGGAGATCTATGACGCCTTGCTCAAGGCTCAGGAACGAAGTTGAGTCCTACAACCAGCGCAAATGCCTTTTTCCTTGAATTGTCTGACTTTGACGTCGGTCCCACAGAAGGTGCAGGTGTCGGTCATCTTCCTGATGACGATCGAACCACCTTCGACGGAAATGAAGAGCTGGTCGCCTTCCCGGATGTTGAAGAGTTTGCGGGTCTCGGCAGGTATGACGATGCGGCCGAGGTCGTCGATCTTCCGGGCGATGCCAGGTTCCATTGGGTCAATCCTCCTTGTGGGGCGAGCCTACAACGCTGGTGGCCCAGTATGCATGCGGCAGGGTCTGTCTCGTGACCTGGGTAGACACCCATTGCCACCTCCAGCTCGACGAGCGTGTTCCGGGGGAGATGTTGGCGCGTGCTGCCGATGTCGACTGGGTGGTCGTGCCCGGCGTCGACGCAGCCTCGTCGGCAGACTCGATCCGCCTTGCCGGGGAGTTCCCTGGGCGGGTGGTGGCTACAGCGGGACTGCACCCACATGATGCCTCCCTCTGGCCTGAGCAGTCCCAGGCGATCGAGGAGATGGCGGGGACTGTGGCCGCAATTGGTGAGACTGGTCTCGACTTCTACCGGGATCTCTCCCCGCGCGACGACCAGATAGGGAGCTTCCGGGCCCAACTCGACCTGGCCTCGGCCCGCGGCTTGCCGATCATCGTCCATTGTCGCGACGCCTTTGCCGATGTCCACCATCTGCTCGAGTCCACCGGTGAGGGTGGACGCGCTGTCCTCCACTGCTGGACCGGGGGACGGAAGTGGACGAAGCGCTTCCTCGAGCTGGGCGTGACTTTCTCATTCGCCGGGCCGGTTGCTTTCGAGACAGGAGAGACGATCAGGCTCGGTGCCGAGCTCGTCCCTCCGGAGCGAGCGCTGGTCGAGACCGATACGCCGTACCTTGCTCCACCTCCGCACCGTGGCCAGCCCAACGAGCCCGCCTGGGTAGCCCTTGTCGGTGAGGCGCTCGCGGCGGTGTGGGGCCTTCCGCCCGCCGAGGTCGCAGCGATCACATCTGCCAACGCCTGTCGGATCTTCCGAGAGTGAGACCGCAATCGAGGGGCGAGATAGCCGCGATGCTGGAACGTCATGGGCTCACACCGATTCACCGTCTCGGTCAACATTTCCTGGCCGACGCCAATATCACGACGAAGATCGTGTCGGTGGCCGGGATTCAACCCGGAGACAATGTTGTCGAAGTAGGTGCCGGCACCGGGACGCTGACTGCAGCCCTCGCCGAGGCCGGGGCCCACGTCATTGCCTACGAGGTCGACGGTGGCCTGCGGCCTGTGCTCGAAGAGGTGACCACTGGCCTCGACGTCGACCTGCGATTCGAGGACATCATGGACGTCGACCTCGGCGCAGTCCTGGACAAGGCCAGGTCCTGGAAGTTCGTGGCGAACCTTCCCTACAACGTCGGCACCCCGCTGGTCCTCGACGCGATGCGACACGTCGGCCAGGCCGAGCTGTTTGTCGTCATGGTGCAGAAAGAGGTGGCATCGCGCTTCTGTGCCAAACCCGGAAGCAGAGACTACGGATTGCCTTCCATCGTCGCCCAGATTCATACGACGCCCCGATTGGATTTCACGGTTCCGCCTCAGGTCTTCTTCCCGGCGCCCAGGGTCGAGTCTGCGGTGCTGGTCATGCCGCGGGTCCCGGCACCTCCTCATTCGGAAAGGGCAATCGAATTGGCGGGCGTGGCCTTCCGGCAGCGAAGGAAGATGTTGCGACGCTCGCTCGCCGATGAATTCGCCGACGCTGTCGAAGTGCTCGCATCGGTTGGCATCGCCCCAACCGCGAGGGCTGAAGACCTTGCGCCCGAAGACTTCTTGCGCCTGGCAGGAGGGATCTCGTGAAGTACCTTGCTCCGGCGAAGCTCAACCTCAACCTCCTTGTCTCCACGGTCGACGACACCGGATTTCATCCGCTTCGTTCGCTGGTCCAGACGATCGAATGGTGTGATGTGCTCGACGCAGAGGAAGCCGACACCGACGAGCTCGAACTTGTCGGCATCGAGGTGCCCGACGGAGGTGACAATCTCGTCCTGAAGGCGTTGACGGGGCTTCGCACCAAGATCGAGATCCCTCCGATGGGTTTCAGACTGGAGAAGTTGATCCCTCCGGAGGCCGGTCTCGGTGGTGGCTCGGCTGACGCTGCGGCCGCATTGATTGCAGGCTGCGACATCGTTGGCGCCGACCACGAGAAAGCGGAGCTGGTGGCGCCCGAGATCGGCTCCGACGTGTCCTTCCCGCTGGTGGGGGGCACGGCCGAAATGACAGGCTACGGCGAACTGATTGAGCCCCTCACGCCTCTGGAGGCGATTGCCTTTGCAGTTGTGGTCCCCGAGTTCGGCCTATCCACCCCGGAGGTCTACAAACGGTGGGACGAGATCGGGGAGCCGGTCGGCTTCGAGGTTCCGGACCGTTTCCTGCCGCCAATACTGCGCCACAGCTATCCAATCCGAAATGATCTCTACCGGGCTGCCGTCGACGTCGAGCCCGCTCTCGGTGACTTCGTCAGCGACACCGCCCGGCTCTGGGACACCGCGGTCATGATGACCGGCTCCGGCTCGGCGTGTTTCGGTTTCTTCCCCAGCGAGGAGGAGGCCGTACTGGCAGCTGCCGCGGTCCCCGGCACGCGAGCTGCCACCGGCGCAGCAGCCCGCCCCAAGGGCGTAGAACGAGTGGAGTAGGTCCGTCTACGGGAGAACCTCCACACGCGTCTCTCCCTCTGCTTGCGTCTCTCTTTCTGCTTGCGTCTCTCCTTCTGCTTGCGTCTCTCTCCCTCCGCTTGCGGAGGGAGCGCCGGCGACGAAGGAGCCGGGAGGGTGGGG
>JBBDMR010000143.1:0-11954 GCA_040878225.1 Acidimicrobiia bacterium | reverse complement strand
TGCCGTTGGTGAGACTGCTGTCACCGTACAACTTCAAGTTAGGTTGATGTCAATGCCTGTTGCTGCGCCTTGCTTCGCAAGGCGTTTGAGTTTTCGCTTTGCGAAAACTCATTCCTTGGTTCTCCCGCGTACGAGCCATGCTCGCCTTGCGCGCAAGGCGCAGCCATTCGATTCTTGTGCTGAGTTCGGGTGGGGATTTGAGGCTCTAGCATCGGGCTTGTGGCTTCAAAGATCGGGATCCTTACCGCCGGGGGCGACAGCCCGGGGCTGAATGCCGCGATCCGCGCCGTGGGGAAGGCGGCGATCCGGGCACACGGGATGAGCGTCATCGGCTTCAAGGATGGCTTCCGGGGGCTTATGGAGAATCGCTATGTCGCGCTCGGGTCAGATGAACTCTCCGGGATACTGACCCGGGGCGGCACCGTTCTCGGGACCAGTCGCACCAACTGCACCAGGGTCGAGATGCCGGACGGATCGATTATTGATGGCCGCGCCGAAATGGTGCGGGTCATCGAGGAACACCAAATCGACGCCCTGGTATGTCTCGGCGGCGACGGCACTGCAAAGAACGCGATAAAGCTGGAGAGCGTCGGCGTACCGGTGCTCACCCTCCCCAAGACCATCGACAACGACGTAGTCGGCACCGACGTCACCATCGGATTCGACACTGCGCTGAGTATCGCCACAGAGGCGATCGACAGACTCCACTCGACAGCCCACTCCCATCACCGGATCATGGTTGTGGAACTCATGGGTCACACCGTCGGCTGGCTGGCCCTCGGAGCGGGCCTCGCTGGCGGGGCGGATGTCATCCTCATTCCGGAAATCCCCCACGACGTCGAGACAGTGGCCAACTCGATCATTGCCCGCAAGGAGGCGGGGAGCACCTTCTCGATCGCCGCTGTCGCCGAGGGGGCGATCAGTGCCGGCAACGCGGCGAGACGCGCAGAGATTGTGCGGGAGAAGGCCAATGCCACCGGTGAGCGAAAGGCATCGCTCAAGAGCGCCCTGGTGGAGTTCGACAAGGCCAATGTTGGAGGGACCAGTGATCTGGCAGCGCATCTGAGTGAACTGACCGGTCTCGAGTCGCGATTGACGATCCTGGGCCACGTCCAGCGAGGTGGTACTCCAACACCGGCGGACCGGCTGCTCGCAACCCGGCTAGGAACCGCATGTGCCGACTTAATCGCCGATGGCATTCACGGTGTCATGGTTGCCGCCCGGGGGCAGGACACCGTCGCCGTCCCCCTTGAAGAGGTTGCGGGACAGACAAGGGCGGTGCCCGTCGACCACTCATGGGTGCTTTCGGCACGCCGCCTCGGGATCTCGCTGGGCGATTGAGCAAAGGCGATTGAGCACACTCAACAGGGTCGCGATCGTCGGCGGGGGCCCGGCAGGGCTATATCTCTCGATCCTTCTCAAGAAGAACGCACCGGATATGGTCGTCGACCTCTACGAGAGGAACACCCCCGGTGACGCCTTCGGATTCGGAGTGGTGTTCTCCGATGAGACGCTGGAGAACATCGAAGCTGCTGACGAGGATTTCTACCGCTCGCTCACCGCGACCTTCCGCCATTGGGGTGACATCGAAGTGCGCCACTTCTCCGGCCGGGTGATCCGCTCCGGCGGGCACGGATTCGCGGCCGTCGGGCGACGCACCTTGCTCGAGTTGTTGACAGCGCGGGCCAGAGAAGTCGGAACCAACCTCCACTTCTCGGCCGAAGTCGACAGCCTCGCCAAGCTGGGGAATGCCGATGTGCTGGTCGGCGCCGACGGCGCCCACAGCATGACCCGGAACCTGTTCCCGGAGGCCTTTGGACCTTCAGTCGATCTCAGGCACAACAGATACATCTGGTTCGGGACCGATCGAGTCTTCGAGGACTTCACATTCATCTTCGAAGACACCGCTCCGGGGATGGTCTGGGCCCATGTCTACCCCTTCTCCGCGGAGGCCAGCACGTTTATCGTCGAAATGGCTCCGTCCACCTGGCGAGAGCTCGGCCTCGACGCCAACGAGAATCGCGACTGGGGCCTTCAGGAGAGCGACGAACTTGCGTTGGCGAGATGCGAGGAGTTGTTCGCGGCCCATCTGGACGGTGCCCGCCTCGTCGGCAACAAGTCACGATGGCTCCAGTTCCCCACCATCGAATGCGAGAGCTGGTCGCATGACAACATCGTCCTCATGGGCGACGCGGTGCACACCGCCCACTTCTCGATCGGCTCGGGGACCAAACTCGCTCTTGAGGACGCGATCTCACTCGCCGGTCATCTCCTCGCTGACCAGCCGGTTGCTGACGCGTTGACGGCCTACGAGGCCGAACGACGGCCGGTGGTCGAGAGCACGCAACGCGCCGCCAAGGCCAGCCTGCAGTGGTTCGAAGGGGCCGACCGGTACCGGGTGCTGGAGCCGGACCAGTTCGCCTTCTCGATGCTGACCCGGAGCCAGCGGGTCACATACGACAATCTACGCCTGCGCGATCCCGCATATATGAACGAGGTCGACCGCTGGTACGCCACGTCCGACCACGGCTCTCCGGTGCCGACACCGCCGGAAGTGCCTCCGATGTTCCACCCGTTCCAGCTGCGGGAGCTGGTCCTGGCCAACCGGATCGTCGTGTCCCCGATGGACCAATACAGCGCTGCCGACGGCATGCCCAACGAATGGCATCTGGTCCACCTCGGCAGCCGCGCCGTGGGTGGGGCCGGGCTGGTGATGACAGAGATGGTCTGTGTCTCCCCCGAAGGGAGGATTAGCCCCGGGTGCACCGGCATCTGGTCGCCGAACCAGGCCGCCTACTGGTCGGGGATAGTCGACTTCGTCCACAGCAGAACCAACGCTGCGCTCGGCCTTCAGATCGGCCACTCGGGCCGCAAAGGCTCGACGAAGCTGATGTGGGAGGGCGACAGCGAGCCGCTGGATTCGGGGAACTGGGAGATCATGGCCCCTTCCCCGATCAAATACCGGCCGGATAGCCAGGTGCCGCGGGAAATGGACCGCGGGGACATGACACGTGTCATCGAAGCCCATGTGGCCGCGGCACGCCGCGGGGCGGACGCCGGCTTCGACCTGCTCGAGCTCCACTACGCGCATGGCTACCTCCTCTCCAGCTTTCTCACGCCATTGGCGAACCAGCGCAACGACGAATACGGGGGCTCGCTGAAGAACCGGATGCGCTTTCCGCTCGAGCTCTTCGACGCGGTGCGCGACGTCTGGCCAGATGACCGGCCGATTTCGGTCCGGATCTCGGCAACCGACTGGGTCGAGGGAGGTTTCGACGGTGACGACGCGGTCGCCCTGGCCACAGCCCTCAAAGAGCACGGCTGTGACATCATCGACGTCTCCACCGGCCAGACCAGCGTCGATGCCCGGCCCGAGTATGGACGGCTCTATCAGACGCCGTTCTCCGACCGGGTCCGCAACGAAGCCGGCATCCCCACGATGACGGTGGGGGCGGTATCGAGCATCGACGACGTCCACAACATCCTGGTGGCCGGGAGGGCAGATCTCTGCCTGCTCGCCAGGCCCCACCTGGTGGACCCCTACTGGACGTTGAACGCAGCGATCGACCTCGGTTACACCGGCCATGCCTTCCCTGACCAGTACCTCACCGGACTACGAGCAAGGCGGCGGGAACAGGATCCGATCGCCCCTGACGCCTTCAGGCTCTGATAGCAGCCGGACCCCGGGTCATTCCGACAGATCGGCGAGGCGCGAGACGAGAAAGCGACGCTCGGCATCGTTGTCGACCAGATCGAGGGCACGCCTGTACTCGTCTGCGGCTTCGCCGAGATGCCCCGCCACATCGAGAAAATGCGCCCGTGCGGTGTGGAGACCGTGATAGCCATCGAGGTCACCGCCTAGCTCCCCGATTGCCTCGAGAGCACGAGCCGGCCCGTATGCCTCGCCAATTGCAACGGCGCGGTTGAGCATCACGACCGGAGACGGATATCTGGCGGCGAGGCGGTCATAGAGACCGGCGATTGCCTGCCAGTCGGTTTCTGCCGGTCCCGCAGTGTGGTGTGCCGCGATCTCCGCCTGGAGGAGAAAGATTCCGGGCTCGACCGTCCTTCTCGCCCGCCTCAGGGCCACGAATCCCCTGGCGATCATGGCGTGGTCCCATCGCGACTGGTCCTGGTCGCGGAGGAGGACGATGTCCCCGGCCGCGTCGACCCTGGCATCCCTGCGACTGTGCTGGAACAACATCAGAGCGCACAAAGCGTGGACTTCCGACTCGTCCGGCATCAGCTCTGCCAGGACCCCGCCCAACTCGAGTGCCTTGGCGCCGAGATCGTCCCGGACCAGCTCGGCTCCAGAGGAAGCGAAATATCCCTCGTTGAAGATGAGATAGATCACCGAAAGAACTGCTGTGGTGCGGCCCACGAGCTCATGCCCCTCCGGGATCTTGAACGGAATCCCCGCATCGCGGATTTTGGCTTTGGCCCGCACCAGGCGCTGGGCCATCGCCGGCTCGGCAACCAGGAACGCCTTGGCGATCTCCCCGGTAGTCAGGCCGCCGACGGTCCGCAAGGTGAGGGCGACCTGCTTGTCGGAGTCGAGCGCCGGGTGGCAGCAGGCGAAGATCATCTCCAACCTGTCGTCCGAGAGCTCAGCGCTATCAGAGATATCCGGCACCTCCCCGCTCCTCTCGGCTGCCTGATAGCCAGCGAGAACCTGGTGTTTGCGGGCGAGGTTTTCCCGGCGCCGGATCCGGTCGATCGACTTGCGCCTCGCCACCGTCGAGATCCAGCCGGGAGGATTGTCGGGAATTCCGCGTCGCGGCCAGTCGATGAGGGCCTGAGCCAGGGCGTCCTGCACCGCCTCCTCGGCGAGATCGATGTCGCGGGAGAATCGCGAGATCGACGCAAGCACAACCGTATACGACTCCCGGAAGATTTGCTCCACCACTGTCTCGACTTCTGTCACTCCACCTCTTTTCGACGATCGCTTTGTAAGTCAATCTCCACCATCTCAGTCGCTCGTTTGTCGAACGGGGAGGGGTGGAATCAACAATCTATCTCGTACCACAGCCTGCGAATCGGTGATGTCGGGCCACTAGTGGTCTGTCGCCGAAATAGGGCGAGGGTGTCTCCGAGTCATCGGCGACATCTGGCAAGGAGAAAAGCGCAGTCGCACCCGGGAGGTTCGGCGAGCATTTTCGACGCCGCCAGGGGCGTCGAGGGCCGGAGAGACCCCGCCTATATTTCTGTGACGGGCCACTAGCTACGGAAAGGGGGCGATGACCGGTAGCATGCGTTTGTGCCGCAGGAGGCGAACGAATACATGTCAAACGGCCCCCGAGAAGCATGCGGGGTCTTCGCCGCCTACGCGCCGGGTGAAGCCGTATCGTCTCTCATCTACTTCGGGCTTTTTGCTTTGCAGCACCGGGGGCAGGAAAGTGCAGGCATCGCCAGCTCTGACGGGGAGACGGTCACGGTCTTCAAAGACATGGGCCTGGTCGCACAGGTTTTCGACAAAGCAGCTCTCGCCGGCCTCGACGGGCATCTCGGCATCGGTCACACCCGATACTCGACAACCGGGTCGACCAGTTGGAACAACGCCCAACCCGCACACCGCCAGGTCGGTTCGACCAGCATCGCACTTGGCCACAACGGGAACCTGACCAACACCGCAGAACTCGCCTCCGCTCTCGGAATTTCGACCGCAACCACCGACTCCGACCTGATTGCGGAAGGCCTCTCCCGGGCTATCGACGACGAGCGCTCCGACGCCCGCGGATTGGAGGAGGCTGTAAAGGCCGTCGCCCCCACCTGGAAGGGGGCGTTCTCGCTCGTGATCATGGATCAGGGCCGGATCATCGGGTTGCGCGACCCCAACGGCTTCCGACCCCTCTGTCTCGGATCGCTGCCAGGCGGTGGATGGGTGATGGCATCGGAGACTGCAGCTCTCGACATCGTCGGTGCCCGCTTCGTGCGCGAGGTGAATGCCGGGGAGATGGTCGTTATCGATGCGGCGGGCGTGCACAGCTACTTCCCGTTCGAGAAAGTTGAGCCGGGACTCTGCGTCTTCGAGTTCGTCTACTTCGCCCGTCCCGACTCTCAGATCTACGGGCGCAACGTCCACTCGGCCCGATACGACATGGGAAAACAGCTGGCCGCGGAGCACCCGGTCGAAGCCGATGTGGTGGTCCCGGTCCCTGAGTCGGGCATCCCCGCAGCCCAGGGATATGCCGCAGCGAGCGGAATCCCCTACGCCGATGGCCTGGTCAAGAATCGCTATGTCGGCCGAACCTTCATCGAGCCCTCCCAGATGCTCCGTGACCAGGGGATACGCCTCAAGCTCAACCCGATTCCCGACAACCTCGCTGGTAAACGGGTAGTTCTCGTCGACGATTCAATAGTCCGCGGATCGACGACAAGGAAGCTGGTTGAGATCGTTCGCGAAGCTGGAGCCCTCGAAGTCCATCTCCGGGTTTCTTCACCCCCGTACAAGTGGCCGTGCTTCTACGGCATGGACACCTCCGACCAATCCACACTCATCGCAGCCCGTATGGAACCGTCGGAGATCAGGGAGCACCTCAACGCAGATTCCCTCGGCTACCTATCCCTGGACGGCCTCCTCGACGCTACCGGGGTTGCCGACGCAGGCTTCTGCAACGCATGCCTGTCGGGAAACTACCCGACCGAGGTGCCGGTGGTCATCGACAAGTTCCACCTGGAGCGCAATCGGTCGTGACCTACCGGGATGCGGGAGTCGATCTCGTCGGCGCCGACCGCCACGTGGCGGCAATCGCATCGACGGTCACCTCCACCTGGACCGATAACGTCGTCGGTGGCTTCGGGGGATTCGCCGCCGGAGTGACCATCCCGCCCGGCTACACCAACCCTGTCTTGATGATGTCGACCGACGGGGTCGGCACCAAGCTCGAACTGGCTCGTCGATCCGGGCTATGGGATGGGGTCGGCTACGACCTGGTGGCCATGTGTGTCGACGATATTGCCGCGGTCGGCGCACAGCCGCTTGGTTTTGTCGACTACATGGCTATCGGCTCCCTGCAACCCGAACGCGACACTGCGATCGTCTCTTCGATCGCAAGGGCATGCGCCGAAGCTGGATGCGCCCTGCTCGGAGGGGAGACTGCCGAACACCCCGGGGTGATGGACGTCGATGCAGTTGATCTCGCCGGCGCGGTCATGGGTGTGGTCGAACGAGATGCCCGGCTGTCACCCGAGGGTGTCGAGGCCGGAGACGTCGTAATCGGCCTTCGGTCGCCCAACCTCCGATCCAACGGCTTCTCCCTGGTCCGCGAGGTGATGGGAGACACACCGGACTACGACACACTTCTCCAGCCGTCGGTCATATACAGCCCGGCCGTTCTCGAGGTCGCTCCGATGGTGAAGGCGGCCGCCCACATCACCGGCGGCGGGCTCCCTGGCAATCTCCCCCGTGCAGTCCCCGCCTCACTCGGAGTCGAGGTCGACACCTCGACCTGGCAACCGCCGGAAATCTTCGCGACGCTCAGCGCGCATGGCATCCGCGAAGCAGAGATGTTCGCGACATTCAACATGGGGATCGGGTTCTGCCTGATCGTCGACCCCTCCGCTGCCGAGGAGGTGGCGGGCACCCTCTCCCGGCACGACGCAACAGTGATCGGCCGGGTCACCCCCGGCAGCGGTTTCACCCTCAAATGAAATTCCGTGAGGCCACGGCGGTGCGCCGCACCGGCGATGAAAGCTGGGACACCCAGTTCGCCGAGAACTGGGACATCATGGGCAACACCAACGGTGGATACATGCTCGCCATTGCCTCCCGTGCAGCGAGTGAGGCGACCGGGGGACGAGACCCGGTGACCATCACCGGCCACTACACCAGGCCGGGCCACACCGGACCGGCGACTGCCCGGACCGAGGTCGTTCGTTCCGGCCGCAGGTTCTCCGTGGTTCGCACCAGCCTCTTCCAGGACGACGCGGTGGTCCTCGACACCCTGGGTACTTTCATCGAGCCCGCTGGCGAAATTCCCGACGTAATCCTTTCCGACGCAGTGCCAGCAGATCTGCCACCGCCAGAGGAGTGCGTTCTCGCGGTGCCAGGTGGCGACGCCCCGCTTCCGCCGCCGTCGGTAGGACAGGTCGAGATGCGTCTCGACCCAAGGATGGCAGAGCTGTTCCAGGGCAATCCACTCGGCGAACCTGTGGTTCTCGGCTGGCTTCGGCTGAAGGACGACGAGCCTCTCGACGCACACACCCTGATCATGGCCAGCGACGCATTTCACCCGACGACGTTCAATGCAGGATTGCCTGTGGGTTGGACCCCGACGGTGGAACTGACAGTCCATATTCGGTTTCCTCAGGCGTCGGGTTGGATCCGATGCGAGTTCCGAAGCCGGTTCATCTCGGGAGGCTTCATCGAAGAGGACGGCCTCTTCTGGGATGAAGGCAATCGTCTCGTGGCCCAGTCCCGACAGCTCGCACTCGTCTCCACCGGATAGGCCCATCCCTCAGGGTTGGCGGTTGGTTAGGATCTGAGCGTGACTGTTACCAAGCCGATTCATCTCAGACGGGGGCTGTTCGCCTCCCCGTAGCTTCCCTCCGTCCCCGCTAGACGAGAAGAGAATGGAGCAAAATGACCGACCTGACAACACGCCACAACAAAGTAATCGCACCGGTGATGGCATTCGACACCGACATCCATGCCGAATCCGCCGAGGGGATCTGGATTACGGACATCGACGGCAACCGCTGGGCCGATTTCGCCTGCGGTACCGCTGTTACCAACCTCGGGCACAATCACCCGGCGGTGGTTGAGGCGGCGCATGCCCAGCTCGACAAATTCATGCACTCAGGATGCATAGTTCGCTACGAGCCGATTGTCAGGGCCGCCGAGAGGCTGCGCGACATCACCCCGCCTTCGATCGAGAAGTTTGGTTTCGCCAACTCCGGAGCCGAGGCCATAGAGGCCGCAATCAAACTCGTTCGCTACACCAGCGGGCGGCAGGGTGTAGTCGCCTTCCGCGGAGGATTTCATGGACGGACCATGGGATCTGTCGCCTACACAACGTCCAACGCCAAGTACCGCGACGGGTATCACCCGGTGCTGGGCTCCGTCTTCCTTGCTCCCTTTCCCCATCCTTACGGATGGGGCATGACCGAGGAGCAAGCCACTGCCCACTCCCTCGAAGAGCTCCGTCTCCTGTTCAAGCACGTGGTGACTCCGAAGAACATCGCGTGTTTCCTCATCGAGCCGGTCCAGGGGGAAGGCGGCTACTACCCCGCTCCACCAGCTTTTCTGTCAGCTCTCCGCGAGCTCGCGGACGAGCACGGGATTCTGGTGGTTTACGACGAGGTGCAGACCGGTTTCGGGCGCACCGCCGAATGGTTCGCCGCGGATCACTTCGACGCGAAGCCAGACATCATCGCTTTGGGCAAGGGCATTGCCAACGGGCTCCCGCTGTCGGCGTATGGTGCTCCGGCGGAGATTATGGATGCCTGGCCGGTAGGGTCACACGGGACCACCTTTGGCGGCAACCCGGTCGCCACCGCGGCAGCCGTGGCGGTGATCGACACGATGGAGGACCTCCTCCCCCACGCCAGAGATCTCTCCAAGGCGGCCTTCGAGAGCTTCGAGTCTCTCGCCGAGCGGCACCCAACGATCGGTGATGTTCGGGGCCTCGGGTTGATGATCGGGGTCGAGCTGATATCGGACCCCGACTTGCGAACACCCGACGCCGAAGCCTTCAAGGCGGTCCAGAGCTACGCCCTCGAACGGGACCTGATCATCATCGACTGCGGACCTGATGGCAACGTGCTCCGGTTCATCCCGGCGCTGGTCACGACCCGTGACCAGCTCGATTGGGCGATCGGGTTGATCGACGAGGGCCTGTCAGCGTGGGAAAGTAGCAGCTGAGCCGTAACCTGTCGAGGTGAGCCGATTTGGAATGGCTGCAGCCGGCCTGGCGGTGCTTCTAGTCGCTGTGATCTTCCTCGTCATCAACGCCCTCGGCGACCGGGGCGAGGAGGCCGGCGCAAATGCGACGACTCTCACATCGCCAGCAACGGAGGCCACCGACCAGGGCACTGTGACATCGGAAAGCTCAACTTCAACGGAGCCCGCCGAGACCCCGACCACGTTGGCGGCGACTTCCACGGCTCCGACATCGACCACCTCGACGACCTCGGCGCCCACCACGACCAGCACAACTCCGGCGCCCCCATTCACCTCCTCGTTGGCCATCCCGAGTGCAGCCGACCTCCCCGCATCGTGGGAACCGGGATGCCCCGTCGCCCCCGACGGCCTACGGATCATCACCATGACACATTGGAACTACGCCGGGGCGGTGAGCACCGGCAAGCTGGTCGTCGCCGCCGGCCTGGCCAACCAGGTGGTCAAAATCTTCCGTGATCTCTATGACGCCCGCTTTCCGATCGAGCGCATGGAACTCGTCGATAAGTACAACGGTGACGACAATCAGAGCATGGCGGCCAACAACACCAGTGCCTTCAACTGCCGCCTGGTCACCGGAGGAAGCAGCTACTCCGAGCACTCCTACGGTCGCGCGATTGACATCAATCCCGTGGTCAACCCGTATGTGAACGGCTCAACTGTTCTCCCGCCGGCCGGAAGTGCCTACGTCGATCGCAGTCTCGACGCTCCCGGAATGATCCACGCCAACGATGAAGTGGTCCAGGCCTTCGCCGCCAGAGGCTGGATCTGGGGCGGCACCTGGAGCTCGCTCAAGGATTACCAGCACTTCTCCACGACAGGAAAGTAAGCCGGAACCAATTTGGTGCCCGACGCCATCAAAGAGTCATGACATCCAAACCCAGAACAATCAGCATCGGGCTTCTCCTCGTCAGCGCGCTCCTCCTTTCGGCTTGCGGATCGGGCGAAGTGTTGGGTCCGCCGGACAGCACTCCGGAAAGAGCTCCTGGTGATCCCCTGTTCCAGATTCACTCCGAAGGTGGCTTCGTCCCTGTCGAGTGGGCCCTGGGGAACGGTCCCACCTTCACGGTCACCAACGGAGGGGAATTCGTGTTCCCGGGTGTGACGACCCTCGAATATCCCGGCCGGTTAGTCCCGTCGTATTTCTCGGGACAGCTCGACGAAGAGCAGATGGCGAGAATCAACGAGCTGCTCACCGCAATGGGGATCGCCGAAATCGACGACGAGCACGACGACAATTCTGCCGAAAACGTCGCTGATGCCTCGACGGAAGTGATCCGGTTCTGGGACGAAAGCGGTGTCCACAGGTACTCGGTCTACGCCCTCGGGATCACCGACGATCCCGCGTCGGAGACCACGGCGGCATTTGCCGACCTCGTCGAGTACTTGCACGAGCTGGCCGGAATAGTTGATGGCGCCGAGTACCAGCCGGAACGGGTTCGGGTTGTTGCCGGCACCTATCAGGGCGGGTTCGACTCAGAATTCGAAAGGGTCGAGGACTGGCCCCTGGAAGGCGAGAACCCCGATGACTGGGATACCTTCACCACGGTCGGCGAGGACGAGTGGACTTGCAAGGCTTTCGACGGATCCATCCTCGACGTGTTCGCCGATGCCAAGCAAACCACGATCTACACCCATCCCGACGACGGCGGCCAGGTTCAGCTTCTGGTGAGGCCACTGCACCCGGGCGAAGAAGACTGCACCCCCTGACCAACGCCCCACCGTCCTGTGGTCGGCGGTCCTGCTTCCTCCGCATTGACTGTCCTCCCGCTTGCGCCGAGGTTGGTTCGCGAAGCTGTTCCCCCGGAGGCGAAGCCGAATGGGGGAAAGGTCGATGGGGGCCCGAAAGGGCCGAGAGGTAAGGGGCACTGAGACTCACCAAGTTGAGTGCGGACGCTTCTCAAGCTCCGTTGGTGTGCACGTCCCACCCTCCCCTCCGCAAGCGGAGGGAGAGTGGCAAGCGGAGGGAGAGACGCGCGTTGAGGTACTCCCGCGTTTTGACTGTCCTCCCGCTTGCGGGAGGAAGGTTCGCGAAGCTGTTCCCCCGGAGGCGAAG
>JBBDMR010000142.1:11872-12005 GCA_040878225.1 Acidimicrobiia bacterium | reverse complement strand
GGGGAGGGTGGGGAGATCCCACCAACGGAGCTTGCGACGCGCTATGGACGCGGCCCCCTCCCAGCCCGCGGGGACCTCTCCCTCCTACCTCCACCCGCCTGTCGGCGGGCGCAGGAACCTTCCTCCCGCAAGC
>JBBDMR010000142.1:0-11772 GCA_040878225.1 Acidimicrobiia bacterium | reverse complement strand
GGGAGGACAGCCGCTCCCTCCGGTCTCCGGGGGAACAGCCGCTCCCTTCGGTCGCCGGGGGGAACAGCTTCGCGGGGGAACAGCTTCGCCAACCTTCCTCCCGCAAGCGGGAGGACAGCCGCTCCCTCCGGTCTCCGGGGGAACAGCCGCTCCCTTCGGTCGCTATCCCCCGGCGGCTGCGGCCAGGACTCTGGAGGCGTCGGCCACGAAGGTGGCGATAGTGGGGTAGAAACCAACGACGACGGTCAGGCCGGCGGCGATGAGCAGGGCGAGACGAAGTGACACCGACGGTGGGACCGCCACGTGGTCGGCTGCGGGCTCGGGGGCATCATCGAGCCACACCGCTTTGATCACCCTGGAGTAGTAGTAAAAGGCGATGACGACGTTGACTGTGGCGATGATCGCCAAGACGACCGTCGCTGTCCCGCCAGCCAGGATCACCGAGCGGAACATGGCGAACTTGGCGAACCACCCGGCCAGCGGGGGAATCCCGGCGAGGCTGAAGAAGAAGATGCCGATCAGCAAACCGAGACGGGTATCGAGACGGCCCAGCCCGGCCCAACCGTCGATCTCGCCGGTGCCGGTCTTGTTGGCGGCAGCGATGACGCAGGCGAATGCGCCCAGGTTCATAACTGCATATATCACCAGGTAGATGACGGTCGCCGAAAAGCCCTCCTCGAGATCGGCGCCGGCCACCGCCGCCGCAGCAAACGGGACCAGCATGAATCCGGCCTGGGCCACCGACGAGTAGGCGAGCAGGCGGACGATGTTGGACTGGCGGATCGCCGACAGGTTTCCCAGGGTCATCGAAATTGCGGCAAGCAGCCAGAGTGCAGGAGCCCAGATCGAGCTCAGGTCGGGCAATGCCAGGTACATCACGAGCAGCATGGCGACAAACCCTGCGGCCTTCGAATTGACCGACAGGTAGGCCGTCACCGGCGTGGGAGCGCCTTCGTAGGTGTCCGGTGCCCAGAAGTGGAACGGCGCAGCGGCGATCTTGAAGGCGAAGCCGACGATTACGAACAACACCGCCACCACCACCGCCGGCTCGTCGGCCATGCCCGAAGTCGCCGCGGCAATGCCGCTGAAGGTCACCTCGCCGGTGAGCCCGTAGAGCAGCGACATGCCCCAGAGCAGGATCGCCGTGGAGAGCACACCAAGGATGAAGTACTTGAGCGATGCCTCATTCGACTTCACATCACCCTTTCTCCACCCGGCAAGGAGATACAGGGGCCCGGTGGTCAACTCGAGTGCGATGAAGAGGATTATGAGGTCGCGCGACGACGCCATAACCAGTGATCCGAGGATCGAGGCGAGCAGCAAGAAGTAATACTCGCCCTGGTAGAAGCGCTCTGACTCGATGTAATGATGGGAGAGCAACAGCACCAGGTAGGCGGCAACGATGAAAAGGCCTTTGAGGACAAGGGCGAAGTCGTCGACGACATAGCTCCCGTCGAGCATCGACCTGGTCCCACCTTCCACGGCGAGGATGATCAGCGGGATCGCAGCCAGCGCGGTCCCCGCCACCGCCACCGTCGCCGTCCAGTACTTGTTGGGCCGGGAGAGGATGAGGTCGAGGGTGAACACGGCGAGCATCGTCGCCACGATCACGAATTCGGGAGCAAGCGCCAGGTAGTCGAGCTCGAAGTTCATCCGGTCACCAGGTCAGCACACAGGTTCATCGATCAGCCACCGCTCGAAATCGACGCGATGGCATCGGAGCCGAAGACGGTGTCGATCAGGGACACCACGGTGTCGGTGGTCGAGTCGAAGATGAGGTTGGGGTACACCCCGATCACCACGATGAGGATGATCATCGGCACCCATGCGGTCATCTCCCAGCGGTCGGCGTCGTGGAACTCGTGACCGTCCCACTCCGCTTTCGGCTCACCGAGGTTCACCTTCTGCAGCATGTAGAGCATGTAGCCGGCCGTCAACACAGTCCCGATTGCACCCAGGACCATCGAACTGCGGAACAACCCGAGCGGCAGACCGTCCAGGGGGTCGTAGGAGCCGACCAGGGCCATGAACTCACCCCAGAAGCCGGCGAGGCCGGGTAGTCCCAGCGATGCCATCGCGGTGAAGGCGAAGATCCCGCCCATCACCGGCATCAGCTTCATGTTTCCGCCAAGCCGGTCCATTTCGCGGGTGTGGTAGCGGTGTGACATCGAACCGGCGAGGAAGAACAGCAACCCGGTGATGAGGCCGTGGGCGACCATTCCGATGATGGCTGCGTTGATCCCGACGTCGGTCATGGTGGCGATGCCGAGCATCACAAAACCCATGTGCCCCACCGAGGAGAAGGCGATGAGCCGTTTCATGTCGGTCTGAGCGAGACAGGCAAGGGAGCCATAGATGATACCGATGACGGCCAGAACGGCGATCGCCGGTGCCCAGTTTGCGGCCTCCTCGGGGAGGATGGGAATGGAGATCCGGATGAAGGCGTAGGAGCCCAGCTTCAGGAGGATGGCGGCCAGGAGCACCGAGCCCACTGTCGGCGCCGCGGTATGGGCGTCGGGGAGCCAGGTGTGCAACGGCCACATCGGGACCTTCACCGCGAACCCGAGGAACATCGCTCCGAAGACGAGGAAGGCGAAGGTGCCGGTGAACGACCCCATCGCTCCCAGTTCGGTCAGCCGGACGATGTCGAAGGTCCGCTCCCCGAAATCACCTGATCTGTAGTAGAGGGCGAGGAAGCCCAGAAGCATGAAAGCCGACCCGAACAAGGTGAACAGGAAGAACTTGATCGAGGCGTAAAGGCGGGTCTCGATCACTTTGGCGAATCCCGGGATCTTCCTCGGGGTCCGATCACCCCACACCCCGATCAAGAAGTACATCGGGAGCAGCACGATCTCGAAGAAGACGAAGAAGAGGACCAGGTCGAGTGCGACAAACGTCCCGTTCATCCCGGTGGCCAGGATGAGCATCAGGATGAGGAATGCCTTCGGGTTGTACGGCTCCTCCCAGTGGTTCCACGAGTAGATCACGGCAAGCACCATCACAAAAGTGGAGAGGACGAGGAGAGGGAGGCTTATCCCGTCGACACCGAGGTGATAGTTGGCATTGATCGCGCCGATCCACGACTCGTTCACCTCGAACTGATAGGTGTTGTAGGTGGCGCCGCTGTACTCGAAAAGCCCGATGAGGACAAGGGAAAGCCCGAAGGCAGCGAGTGTCGCCAGTAGAGCGCCACGCTTGAGGATGTCTTCTCTGTCCCTGGGGACCAAACCGAGCAACAGGGCGCCGGCCAGGGGCAAGAAGACGATGAGCGTCAATCCCCAGCTGTCAAACCATTCCATGTCTAATCCCTCTCTCTAAATCAATATCACGAATACAACTGCGAGCCCGATCGCCCCTACCACGAAGTACGCCGCGTACTGCTGGACCCGGCCAGTCTGCAACTTACGCAAACCGGCCCCGGCGCCGTCGACAACAACCGACAGGCCACTGAAAAACCCTTCCAGGCCTTTCTGATCGAGAATCCCGTAGACGAACCCGCCCAAACCTCTGGTGAGCGCGGCGGCGGCGTTGACGATCCCGTCGATGACATATGTGTTGATCCAGTCCACGGACCGGGCGAGGGGTCCCGTCGTCGCACCCACGATGCCCAGGGCGGCATCATCGAGGTAATACTTTCTCCGGAGCAGCGGATAGAGGACGGGAATTTCGAACGTATCGCGCTCCTTCTGGGTCTTCTTGTCCTCGCCCCAGATCATCCAGCCCAGGGCGATGCCAAGCAAAGCGGCTCCGAGCCCGGCGGCGGCGATGCCGAAGTCGATCGCCTCGGCATGGTGATCGCCCATTTCCACCACCCGCACTGCGAGCCATTCGGTGAAGTTACCGATTCCGGGAATCGAAACACCCGGGATGTTGACCAGGCCAACGAAGATCGCCGGGATCGCCAGGGCGATGAGTGGCCGGGTCATGATCTTTGGCGACTCGTGTGGCTCGCCGTGGCCCTTGTACTCGCCGAAGAAGGTGAGGGCAACGGCCCTGGTCATGTAGAAGGCGGTCACAAACGCACCGGCGATGGCTATCCACATCACCGCGATATAACCCTCGTAGCCGAGCGTGGCCAGGATCTCGTCTTTCGACCAGAAGCCGGCAAGGGGGAAGATCCCGGCGAGAGCAAGCGATCCGGCGACAAACGTCCAGTATGTGGTGGGCATGTACTTTCTCAGGCCACCCATGTCGCTCATGTTGTTGGAATGGACTGCGTGTATCACCGAACCGGCGCCGAGGAAGAGCAGGGCTTTGAAGAAGGCATGCGTGAAGAGATGGAAGAGACCGGCGGTGTACCCGCCGGCGGCCACGGCCGTCATCATGTAGCCGAGCTGGGACACGGTCGAATACGCCAGCACCTTCTTGATATCGTCGGCCACAAGTGCCAGCAAACCGATGGCAAACAGGGTGATCGTCCCGATCGCCACCATGTAGACCCGCGCATCTTGAGCGAGGTTCTCGAAGAGGGGGAACATCCGCGCCATCAGATAGATGCCGGCGGTGACCATGGTCGCGGCGTGCATGAGGGCCGAGACCGGGGTAGGACCGGCCATGGCATCGGGAAGCCAGATGTGGAGCGGGAACTGGGCGCTCTTTCCCATTGCCCCGAAGAAGAGAAGCAAACCGCCGACAAAAGCCACCGCGCCCAACTCGGCGTTCTGGCTGACCGACGCCTCGCTCAGCGCGGCGAAGTCGAAGTTGCCGATGGCGACACCAACCAGGATCGCCCCGAGGATCAGGCCGACATCGGCGACCTTGTTGGTCATGAACGCCTTGTTTCCGGCCTCTACGTTGTCGAGGTCTTCCCAGTAGTGACCGATGAGCAAGTACGACGCCAATCCGACGCCCTCCCATCCGATGATCATCTGGATCAGGTTGGGTGCGCCGACCAAGACCAGCATGGCTCCGGCGAAGATCGAGAACGAGGCGAAGAAGCTGTTGACCCGGATGTCACCTTCCATGTAGCCGAGGGCGTAGATGAAGACGACGAGGCCGACGAAGTTGACCAGGAAGTACATCATGATCGAGAGGCCGTCGACCATCCACCCCAATTCGAAGGTGATGCCGCTGCCGATCCGGGCGACCTCGAAGGTGGTCTGGTCGAGGACCCCGCCGGTCATGTTCATCACGAACAGCACAGTGGCCCACACCAGCCCGATCGCCAGTGCCCCCACCGCGAACTCGCCACCCTGGTACTTCAGCTTCTTACCGAAGAAGAGGATGAGGAGGAAGGCGACAAAGGGCAGAACCAGCATGATCCCTGCGGTGTCAGCCCACCACCCACCGTCACCGGCGGTGATGGAGTGTCCCTCTTCGGCGGCCAACAATGTCAGACTCCTAAACATCGCTCACCACCGCATCAGGTTGAGTTCGTCGACATTCGCCGATCGGCGGTTGCGGAAGATCATCAGGACTATGGCAAGACCGATGCCCACTTCGGCCGCAGCGACGGCGATGATGAAGATGGCGAACACCTGGCCTGTCGCATCTGCGGATCGAATCACGGACTCGAAGGCGATCAGGTTGATGTTGACAGCGTTCAGCATCAATTCGACCGAGAGCAGAATCAGCACGATGTTCCTTCGCACCAGAAGGCCGTAGACGCCGATGGAGAACAAGGCGGAGGAGACGATGAGGAACTGGCTCAGGAGCACGGGGCACCAACAATCATCTGGCTCATACCGAGGATCTCTCTTCCTCTTCGAGCGGTGTGAGGTCGCGTCGGGCGATCGTGATACTGCCGATCAGCGCGGCGAGGAGCACAAATGAGACGACCTCGAACGGAATCACGAAACGGCCGAGCAGGGCCTGGGCAAGGGTCTCCGTTGTTGTCGGCTCGCCGACCATCTCCACTGCGGTGTCTTCAAATGCAGTTACCGAGGACCAGGAGAGGAGCACGAAGAGCAACACCGCGATTACGGCCGACACCGCCTTTTTTTCCGAGTCGAGGCCCTGGTCAAACCCGGTGGGGGCGCGGGTGATCATGATTCCGAACAAGAACAGCACCACCACAGCCCCGATGTAGACCAGGACCAGCACCCAGGCGACAAACTCGGCGGAGAGCATCAGGAACAGCCCGGCGCTCCCTGCCAGGGCACCAACCAGCGACAGAGCGGCGTGCACCATATTCTGGGCGGTGACCACCTTGAAGGCCGAGAAGATAACAGCAATCGCGATGGCAAGAAACACCCAGTTGACAGGCTCAGAGATCCAGTCCACAAACATTATTTCTCCAACCCGGGGGCCTCGGGGACTGTCTTCAGCCAGTCCTGGAGCTTGTCCTTGTCGTGCAGCATGTCGCCCATCTTCTGCTCCGAGTACTCATACTCGGGGGACCAGAACAGGGCGTCGAAGGGGCAAACCTCGACACAGATCCCGCAGTACATGCAAAGGGCGTAGTCGATGTCGAAGCGGTCGAGGGTATTGCGCACCTTGATCCGACCGCCCGGCTCGGAAGGCTCCTTCTCTTCTTTGTGGCCCTCGATGTAGATACACCAGTCAGGGCACTGGCGGGCACAAAGCATGCAAACGGTGCAGGCTTCCTGATCGAGGGCGATGACTCCGCGGGCCCGGGCCACCGGGGTCTCCTTGACCTTCGGGTAATTGACGGTGCGCAGGTTCTTTCCCGGGGCGAAGATCGTCTTGAACATGGTGCTCAGGGTGACACCCAGGCCCTTGAGCATTCCGCTGCCGGGCATCGAAAGTCGTCGGTCAGCCATCAGAGAAGCACCTTGAATGCTGCAGTGACCATAATGTTGACCAGTGCTAGCGGGATGAGCCACTTCCAGGCCAGAGTCTGCAGCTGGTCTTCCCGGAAGCGGGGGAAGGTCCAGCGGAACCAGATCATGGCGAACACGAGGACGAAGACCTTCGCAATGAGGATGATCGGACCGAGATAAGCGAGCTGATCCTCGCTCAACCCGGGAAGCCAGTAGCCCCCGAGGAACAGGGTCGCTGCTATCGCCGACATCGTGAACATGTTGGCGAACTCGGCCAGGAAGAAGAAAAGGAAACGGAATCCGGAGTATTCGGTGAGATATCCCATCACCAGCTCAGACTCGGCGATCGGCATGTCGAAGGGGATCCGGGTGAGCTCGGCAAGGGCGGCGATCATGAAGATCCCGAAGCCGACGAACTGCAACAGGATGTAGGGGTATCCCGCTTCGATCTGGGCTTCGACGATCCCGCTCATGCTCATGGTGCCGGCAAGGATCACCGAGCCGACGACAGCCAGCACCAGAGGCAGTTCGTAGGCAATCAGCTGGCCGGCAGCGCGGAGGCCACCCATCAGCGAGTACTTGTTCGCCGAAGACCATCCGGCCATCAGCACCCCGATCGTGCTGATCGAAGAGATGGCAAGGGCATAGAAGACGCCAACCGAGAGGTCACGGAAGATCAACCCGGGACCGAATGGGATCACGACAAACAGGGCAACGGTGCCGACGAGCACCCAGATCGGTGCGGTCTTGAAAACCGGGCGGTCGGCGTCGTCGGGGATGAGGTCTTCCTTCTGGAAGAACTTGACCCCATCGGCGATGAGTTGGGCCCAACCCCAGCGCCCGCCGGCGAAGTAGGGGCCAACCCGGTTTTGCATCTTGGCGGAGAGCTTCATCTCGGCGAAACCGATGACCATGCCGATGAGGGGGATCATCAGGGCAACCAGCAAAACCTTGCCGAGCAAAGCCACCCAGAAATTGGAGAAGAGGTCGAGGACGACTTCAGGCACGGCCTCCCCTCCTTTCCCGGGCCAAAAGAGATCGCATCATCGGTCGACGTCTCCGAGGACGAAGTCGAGACTCCCCATGATGGCGATGATGTCGGGGACCAGGACGCCCTCCAGCGCCCATGGAAGGATCGAGATGTTGGAGAAGCTGGCCGAGCGTATCTTCAAGCGGTACGGGCCGCCCCCTCCATCGGAGACCAGGTAGTACCCCATCTCCCCCTTGGGGTTCTCGGCACGCACATATGTCTCGCCCGGAGGGACCTTGATCACTTTCGGAACCTTCGCCTGCAGGGGACCGGAAGGGATACCGGCGACAGCCTGTTCGATGATCCGACACGACTGCCGGATCTCGTCGAGACGCACCTTCCACCGATCCCAACAGTCGCCGTTGGCGCCGGTCGGGACATCGAAGTCGAACTTGTCGTAGGGCAAGTATCCCTCCACCTTGCGGAGGTCGAACCCGACCCCGGAAGCCCTCATGTTGGGGCCGGAGACACCGAAAGCAGCGGCTATTTCGACCGGGAGGATGCCGATCCCTTTGGTTCGGGCCAGGATGATCTCGTTCCCCGCGACCAGATCTTCCAGCTGGTCGACGGCCTCACGGATCCGGACCATCGCCTGGGTGGTCTCTTCGAAGAAGCCGGCCGGCAGGTCCTGGATCCATTTACGGGTCGTCGAGCCGGACCCGTAGGCGGGTTTGACCCCGCCGATCCGGTTGAAGTTGGGGTGGAACCGACCGCCCGTGACACTCTCGAGCAGGTCGAGCAGCCGTTCCCGCTCCCGGAGGGCGAAGAACAGTGGCGTCGCCGCACCCAATTCGAGGGGATAAGAGGCCATGAACACCATGTGCGAGGAAATCCTCGCCATCTCGGTGAGGATGAGCCGGATGTACTGAGCGCGGTCGGGTACCTCCAACTCCATCAGCTTCTCGGCGGCGACTATGAATGGAATCTCGTTGGCGTAGCCGGACACCCAGTCGATGCGGTTGAGCAGGGCCGTGATCTGGGGATAGGTGCGCACCTCGGACAGCTTCTCATAACCCCGATGCATGTAGCCGATCACCGGCTTGACCTCGTAGACCCGCTCCCCGTCGACCCGGGCGACCAGGCGAAGTACACCGTGGGTCGAGGGGTGCTGGGGGCCGATATTGAGCGTCATGTCCTCGGTCTCGAGCTCTACCGAGACGGAGGCTTCACTCATGTGCCTGAGCGTGTCTGCGTCTATCACCATCTCACGCCTCGGGGTTCTCGGTCGACGGCTCTTCGGACGACTCTGTGGACTGATCTTCGGGCATCCCCTCGACGTCGACTTTGCCCGGCCACGGCTTCACCTCGCGGGTGAGGAGCGGGAAACTCTTGCGCAGGGGATTGCCCTCGAAGGCGTCAGGGAGGTACAACGCTGACAGGTCGGGGTGACCGGTGAAGTCGATGCCGAACATCTCCGCTGCTTCCCGCTCATGCCAGTTGGCCCCGGCGTAGACCCCGACCAGCGAGTCGATCACGGGTTCTTCAGTGGGAAGGTCGGCGGAGAAGGTCACCCTCCTGCCCTCGGAAAGATCTGAGACGGTCGTCAGCATCTCAATGCGCTCCTCGAAGTCCTCATCCTTGAGCGGATCGCCGACTTCGACCTCTCTGGCCCAGTCGATTGCAGAGAGAAATGAGAAGAAGACGAGGTCGAGCTGATCGCGGGCCGTCTGATGAACCTTTATCCAGTCTTCCGCGGATACCTTGATTTTCACAGTGTCGAAAGTGATCTCAGCTGTACCACCCACGGCGGCCGCAACATCATCGGCATAGCCCTGCAACGGATGGCCAGCCTGCTCCACATCTTCGGCCTTTTCTGCGTCTTCGGCCTGCCCGGCCTTTTCGGTATCAGACGGGCTCGAGGTCACGCTGATTCCACTTCGTTTTGATGTCTTCGCCCTGGATCTTCTGCTGAAGCAGGACGATCCCCTCCATCAACGCTTCCGGGCGCGGGGGGCAGCCGGGGACGTACACGTCGACCGGGATCACCTGGTCGACGCCTTTGGTCACCGAGTAGGAGTCCCAGTAGGGGCCTCCGCAGTTGGCGCACGATCCCATCGAAATCACATACTTCGGCTCCGGCATCTGGTCATAGAGGCGTTTGATCGACGGCGCCATCTTGTCGGTGACGGTCCCGGCCACGACCATCAGGTCGGCCTGACGTGGCGACGCCGGAAGCGGGATGATCCCGAAGCGCATGAAGTCATAGCGTGGGCCCGACGCCGCCATCAACTCGATTGCACAGCATGCCAGCCCGAACTGGAATAGCCACAAGGAGTACTTCCGCGACCAGTTGAGGAGCCAGGTAACCGGCTTTGGCATGCCGAATTGCTGTGCTACTCCCACTTCAGCACTCCCTTTCGGATGGCGTAGATCAGACCGAGGATCAGGACAAACACGAAGAAGAACATCTCGACGAGCCCGAAAGTGCCGAGGCTCTCGAGATGGATGGCCCAGGGAAAGATGAACACTGCCTCGACGTCGAAGATCACGAACAGGAGGCCAAAAACGTAGTACCGGACGTAGGTCTGGCTCCATCCGCTGCCAACCGGGTCGACACCACATTCGTAGGTCATCCGCTTCGCAGCAGTCGGGTTGGACGGGCGGAATACGGAAGCGACACCCAACATCACCATCACCAACACCACACCGACCGCGGCGAACGTTCCGACTGTCAGATAGCTTTCGAAGTAAGAGCTCATTAATCCGTTGTTAGGGGTCCGACCGGCGCCGAGTATACGCATGACACGACATTGGTCGAAGTCAAGGATTCCCTAATCGGATAAGGCAATTCCGGGATCGATCTAGCCTGTGCCGGATGACGGCGCCTCCCTCCTATGACTCCAGGGGCTTGGTCAACCTGGTCTCGGAGATAGAGACACGATTTCGCGGCAACCCCCCGGCGCCCGGACTCGCCGCAGACCTCGCCGCGGGTATCCCGGACGCGCCGACGTACGTGGTCGTGCTCTTCGACGGCCTGGGTACTGCCCAGCTGTCCCACCCCGGGGCCACTCGATTCGCTGCGAGCCTCATCGGAACCCTCGAAGCCGGGTTCCCCACAACTACCAGCAGCTCTCTGGCCACCATCGCCTCAGGATTGCCCCCCGGCCAGCACGGAGTGGTGGCCCACCTCACCTGGATGCCCGAGCACAACCGGGTCGTCAACACTCTGAAGTGGGTCGACCTTGCCGGCGATGCGGTCCACCATGATTACGCCGGCCTCCTCCCCCAGCCGAACCTCTGGGAGCGTCTCCGCAGCCTCGGTGTCGAGCCGATCACCGTCCAACCCGGAGACTTCGCCGCCACCCCGCTGACCAGGGCTCTCTATCGGGGGGCGCGCTTCGAGGGGGTCTGGGGTGTCGACGACCTCATCGACGCCACCGTCCAACTCGCCGCCGAGCCCGGAAGGCTCATCTTCACCTACGTCCCCCAGGTCGACTTCGCCGGGCACGTTTTCGGCCTCGAATCCGCTGAGTTCGGCGAGGCGATGTCAATCGCGTCACGGGTTTGGGACGAGATTGCTCGCCGATTGCCACCGGGCGCGGCCTTACTGGGCACAGCCGACCACGGTCTCATCGATTACAGCGAAGACCAGAAGCTGCTGATTCGTGATCCGCGCTTTGACAACCTCCGTTTCGCCGGCGACCCGAGGGGAATCCATCTCTGGTGCGACGATGATGACACCGCCGCCCTTGTGGAACTGACCGGAGGACGCGTCGTCGAGCCCTCCCGCCTCTTCGGGCCGGACCCGTCGCCGGCCGCGCTGGCGCGCTCGGGCACCGGAGTCCTCATCGCCCCCGAAGGGCTCGTCCTGCTCCCCCGTGGCTTCGATAAGCGCCTCCACGCCTACCACGGCGGCCTCGATCCCCGTGAGGTAGAAATCCCGCTGCTCGTGGGCTAGGCGGCGCGCCTTCGTTGCCTGCACAGTGCACAAGGGTGCGGAAATCGAACCCCCGTGCACAGTGCAGCGCGGTGGGTTGCCACGTAGTGCACAAGGGTGCGAAAAACGAACCCGTCTGCACA
>JBBDMR010000141.1:0-12071 GCA_040878225.1 Acidimicrobiia bacterium | reverse complement strand
AGCCGCTCGATCACCATTGCCATGCCCTGGCCGCCGCCTACGCACATTGTTTCTATGCCGATGGTCTTGTCGAGAGTCTGCAGGTCGTTGATCAGGGTTCCCATGATGCGAGCCCCGGTCATGCCGAAGGGGTGGCCGAGGGCGATGGCGCCGCCATGGGGATTGAGCTTGTCCATGTCGATGCCCAATTCGTCGACGCTTGCCAACACCTGGGCGGCAAAAGCTTCGTTGATCTCGATGACGTCGACATCGTCGAGGGACATCTGCGCCCTGCCGAGCACGTTGCGGACCGCGCCGACCGGGCCCATCCCCATGTACTCAGGCTCGAGGCCGACAACCGAAGAGGCAATGATCCGCGCCAGCGGGGTGAGGCCCAATTCCCTGGCCCTCTCATCTGACATGACCAGGACCGCCGCCGAGCCGTCGTTGAGTGGACACGAGTTGCCTGCGGTCACCGACCCGTCGGGCCTGAAGGCGGGCGGGAGCTCGCCCAGCTTCTCCAGAGTGGTGTTCGGCCGGGGCCCGTCATCGTCTTTGATCGTCCGTCCATCGGGTACTTCGATCGGGACTATCTCGCGGTCGAAGAAGCCGTTCTTCTGAGCTTCGACAGCGCGGTCCTGGGATCGCTTGGCGAACTCATCCATCCGTTGCCGGGTTATCCCGTACCTCTCGGCGACGTTCTCGGCTGTGTTCCCCATCGGGATATAGACATCGTTGATGTAGTCGGGCCGAGTGTTGTCGGTGAAGCGGGGGTTGAGGTCCTCTGAGTCGAAGCCTTTGCCGTAGGTCCGGGAGACAGACTCGGTTCCGGCGGCGATGTAGGTGTCACCTTCGCCGACAGTTATTGCGTGGAAAGCCATCCGGATCGTCTGCAATGAGGAGGCACAGAATCGGTTGACTGTCGTCGCCGGGACCGTGTCGGGCATCCCTGCGAGCAGCGAGGCGGGCCGTGCCAGGTTGAAACCCTGTTCGGCGTGGGTGAGGCCACATCCCAGCATCACGTCGTTCACGCTGGAGCGATCCACCTGCGGCACTTTCTCCATCAGTGCATTGATGGCATGGGCTGCGAGGTCGTCGCCGCGAACCTCGATGAGTGAGCCTTTGTAGGCGCGCCCTATGGGGCTTCGGGCGGTGGCGACAATGACTGCCTCGGGCATGTTGACTCCTTTTGAATGATCGCTCAAAGGTTAACCAACACTTACGCTGTTGCATTATGCGCCGCCTCATCGCCTGCCTCCTCGTTGCCGCCACGGCCTGTGGCGGTCAGGCAACGGTGACCACTCCCCCGGCTGAAACCTCGACCACCACAGCCGTCCCCGTCTCCACGACGACGACGGCGTCCCCGGGAATCGGTTGTCCCAACGAGACCGAGTTCGTCGCCTCGGGCCAGATCGATCGGATCACCCAGCCGAGTTCGGACAGTCGCACCCTCGGGCTCGTCTCTCGACAGGTCGTCGACGCCTGCGAGCGCTTCGGCTTCGACTTCGACACTGCCGAGAACGCACCGGCGACGACCCCGCCCTCGGTCACTGCCTCGTTTCTCGAAGGCGAACGGGTGATCAGGATCTCGCTGGGCATCGACCGCACCGTCATCACCGACCAACTAGTCGAGACGAGACTGGTCGACAGGATGTTCGTGGTACGGGCGCTCGACGGATCGATATTCGTCGACCTCCATCTCAACGAGAAGGCCAATGCGCGAGTCAGCCTGTCCAACAGCCCGGCGCGTCTCACCATCGAACTGCACCCGGCGTCGGGAGAGATCGGCCCGGCGCCATCGGTATCGAGCCGGATAGTCCTCCTCACGCCTGCGGTTGGGGCGACCGTAGGAAGAGAGGTCGAGATCACTGGTTATGCGCGGACCGCGGAGGCGAATGTCCTGGTCGTCGCGGCCAGGGCCGAGGACGTGCTGGTCGAAGAGTCGACGACGGCAGCCGACTGGGTGGAAACCTGGGGAGAGTTCGCGACGACTGTGACGCTGCCGCCGGGCACTATCGACCTGTTTGTCGGCGAGGAGTCTCCCGCAGACGGGAGCCTTCAGGGCGTGACGCTCAGACTGACGGTTCGATAAGTCCTTCGATCGGCGCAATCACGACGAATCCGCCGGCCACATCAACCGCCGGCACCAGCGCGGCGACAAAGGGAACCTCGAAACGCCCATCCGCTGCGGCGACGACAAGCCGATCCTGGGCGCCACCGGTGATCAGATCGGCGACCTCACCCACTCGATTTCCATCAGCATCTCTCACCTCGAGGCCGATGAGGTCTTCGGGCCAGTACTCGTCTTCGCCCAGTTCACGACGCTCGGTGGCGATCACGTCGTTGCCCCGGATTGCTTCAGCGGCAAACCTCGAGCTGATGCCCACGAGTTTGAGGTGATGGCCGCGATCGGCGCGGCGAATCGAAGCTACCTCATATTGCCGGCCACCGACGAATATCGATCTGCCTGGTTCGAAATGAACGAGGTCATCCTCGTCCACATAGAGGCCGATGTGTCCGTCGAGGCCGTGGGGGCGACCCAGGCGCCCGACGACGAAACGGGGCTCAGTCGATGAATTCGACTCCGGCACTGATACCCACTTCTTCCCCGGCAGCACCAGCGGCAGCGCGGATGGCCTTGGCGACCCGCCCGCGGCGGCCGATAACGCGGCCCATGTCGGACTTCGCCGTGCGGACCTCGGCCACGACATCGTCGGGACCCTGCTCGACAACCGTCACAGAAACCTCATCCGGTTCCTCGACGATGCTCTTGACTATGTACTCGACAACTCGTTCGACAATCTCACCCTTGGCCATGGCCTATTCCTCCTCGCCCGCGGCGTCTTTGGCTGCTTCTTCTGTTCCGGCAGCCACGGCGGCGACGGCTTCACCGGCGGATTCCGGCGCATCTTCGCTAGCCGCTTCCGGGGTCTCTTCAGCGGTCTCTTCGCTAACCGCTTCCGGAGTTTCTTCAGCGGCCACTTCCTCGGCTGCCACTTCCTCGGCTGCCACTTCCTCGGCTGCCGCTTCCTCGGCGGAGGGAGGCGCAGGTGTGCCGATGGTATGGATCTGGCCGGTGCGGACCTTCATCGTGTTCATCGCTCCGGAGATGTTGAGCAGCTTCTCGACAGCCTCAGTGGGCTGGGCGCCTTTGGCGAGCCACTCGGCAGCCTTCTCGTTGTCGATCTCGACGAGAGATGGGTCCTCGAGCGGGGCATAGCGCCCGATCTGCTCGATGTAGCGGCCATCGCGCTGGGCGCGGCCATCGATCACAACGACGCGGTATTGAGGCTGCTTCTTCTTGCCCATCCGCATCAATCTCATTTTCACAGCCATGTATTCACCTCTTGGTTCGCTGGCCACTCATCAGGGCCTCGAGGTTTGGCACACCCCGACCTCCGGCCAGCATCTTCATCATCTTCTTAGCTTCGGTGAACTGCTTGAGCACACGGTTCACATCCTGGGGCTTCATCCCCGACCCGGACGCGATCCGCCGCTTGCGGCTACCACCGATAATCTTGGGATTCCGGCGCTCTTCAGGAGTCATAGACTGAATGATTGCTTCGACTCTGCGAATGTCGCGATCATCGACGTCAACATCGCGAAGTAGCGATCCGGACCCCGGAAGCATAGCAAGGATGTCCTTCAGAGGCCCCATCCGCTTCATCTGCTGGAACTGGTCGAGGAAGTCGTCGAGGTTGAAATCGCCCTTCTCCATCTTCCTGGCGACCTTCTCCGCTTCCTTCTGGTCGAAAGTGGTCTCCGCTTTCTCGATCAGCGAGAGAACATCGCCCATCCCGAGGATCCGTGAAGCCATCCGGTCCGGGTAGAAAGGCTCGAGGTCGCCGAGGCCCTCACCGACACCGGCGAACTTGACCGGCGCGCCCGTCACTTCCCGCACCGAGATCGCCGCTCCGCCCCGGGCATCTCCGTCGAGTTTGGAGAGGACTATCCCGGTGAGGCCGATCTTCTCCTGGAAACCCGACGCAACGTTCACGGCATCCTGTCCGGTCATCGCGTCGACGACCAGCAAGACCTCGTCCGGATCGGCGGCCTTCGAGACGTCGCGCAATTCGCTCATCAGGTTGTCGTCGATCTGCAGCCGGCCCGCAGTGTCGATGATGACAACGTCGCGACCGGTCTTGGCGGCTTCTTTCATCGCCGCTTTCACCAGCTTCGCCGGCTTGCCCTTGCGGTCGACGAAGATCGGGACACCGACCCTTCCGGCAAGCGTTTCGAGCTGGTCGATGGCGGCGGGGCGCTGCAGGTCGGCAGCAACCAGGAGTGGTTTGCGGCCCTTGTTCTTGAGATGCAGGGCGAGTTTTCCGGCTGTCGTCGTCTTACCCGATCCCTGAAGGCCGACCATGAGGATGGTGAGGGGAGGCGCGGTCTTGACGAGCTCGGCCTGCTCGCTGCCAAGGGTGGTCACCAACTCCTCGTTGACGATCTTGATCACCTGCTGGCCCGGAGTGAGGCTCTTCCTCACGTCCTCGCCCATTGCGCGCTCCTTGACCCGCCCGAGGAACGCCCTGACCACCGCAACGTTGACATCGGCTTCGAGCAGGGCGAGGCGGACGTCGCGCAGGGCGGAGTCGATGTCCTTCTCGGACAGTCGGCCTTTGCCGCGCAATGCGGAGAACGTGGTTTCGAAGCGTTGGGTCAGTGAGTCGAACATTGGATGGTGAGTGACACGATGATGGTCGAACGGTACGCACTTCAACCCGATAACGGAAGTGGAAACCGGGGATTCACGCGGTAGTGGCGGCCTACCTATCCTCAGCACATGGGTTCTCCCGAAACCGATCGCGACGACATCCTCCGCTCGGACATCCGCCGGCTCGGCAACCAGCTGGGCGACGCCCTGGTCCGCCAGCACGGCCAGGACCTCCTCGATCTCGTCGAACAGGTGAGGGCATTGGGCAAGTCGGCCCGCCGCGGCGGGTCGGAGACTGCAGGCGAAGACCTCGACAAACTGCTCCGCGAGCTCGACCTCGGAAACGTGATTCCCCTGGTCAGGGCGTTCACCACCTACTTCTACCTGGCCAATGTCGCCGAGCAGGTACATCGCATCGACCAGCTCGCACCAGACGATCGTTATCTCCATGCCACAGTCGACCGCATCCTCGAAGCGGGACTCGACCAGGACCTGGTCGACGACGTCGTCGGCCGGCTCTCGGTCCGTCCGGTGTTCACCGCCCACCCCACTGAGGCCGCCCGCCGCTCCATCCTCAACAAGACCCGGGCCTTGGCCGACCTCATCGAACAGCGCCTCGTCTCCAGGGAGCGAGACCTGGAGGCGATCGACGCTCGGACCGCAGAGCTGATCGACCAGATCTGGCAGACCGACGAACTGCGTCACGAGAAGCCGAGCCCGGTGGAAGAGGCAAGATCGGCCCTCTACTACCTGGTCCAGCTCGCCGAGCACGTCCTTCCCGACCTCAACGACTCCATCCACCGCCAACTGCTGCGACTCACCCCGGACCCTTCACCGGCTCCCCTCACCTTCGGCACATGGGTGGGAGGCGACCGCGACGGCAACCCGGGAATCTCTGCCGATATGACGCTCGACGTGCTCGCCCAGCAGCACGAACGAGGGATCCGGCATCTCATCGGGATGATCGAAGGTCTGGCCGAGGAGCTTTCGGTCTCCGAGCGGCTCACCGACATCGGTGACGAGATGAGGACCTCGCTCGAACGTGACCGAGACCTGCTTCCCGCCATATGGGCCAGAGAGCAGCGACGTACCTTCCAGGAGCCTTACCGGCTGAAATGCTCCTACATCCACGCCCGGCTCATCAACACCCTGGATCGGGTGCGCTCCGGAACCTCACACCAACCCGGCATCGCCTACGCCGACCCCTCCGAGCTTCTCGATGACTTGATGGTGATGGACCGGTCGCTGCGCGATGCCAAAGGCCACCTCATCGCCGACGGCGCGCTGGGCCGCGTGGTGCGGATGGTTCGCTCCTCCGGGTTTCAGCTGGCGACGATGGACATCAGGGAGCATGCCGCAGCGCACACCGCGGCCCTCGTCGAGCTCTTCGAACGGGTCGGCGTCGACTATTCCAATCTCGACGAGGCAGGCAAGCGGCAGGCACTGGAGACGGAGCTGCACAACCCCCGGCCCTTGAAGTCGCAGACAACGCTCCTCAGCGACGACACCGAGCGCACCATCTCCACCTTCGATGCCATCCGCAAGGCGCAGAACCGTTACGGACACCAGATCATCGAGTCATATGTGATCTCGATGACTGAAACTCCTTCTGACGTGCTTACCGCCGCCGTCCTGGCGAAGGAGGCAGGCCTGATCGACGTTGCCGGCGATACGGCACGAATCGGGTTGGTCCCGCTGGTCGAAACCATCGACGACCTGCGCAACTCATCCGACCTCCTCGACGAGCTTCTCGAGAACGACACCTACCGCAAGATCGTCCGTCTCAACGGTGACAACCAGCAGGTGATGCTGGGTTACTCCGACTCCAACAAGGTCGGGGGCATCACCACCTCGCAATGGGAGATCTACAAGGCACAGAAGGTGATGCGCAATGTCGCCCTCAAACACGGGGTCCGCCTCAGCCTGTTCCACGGTCGGGGTGGCACCATCGGCCGCGGCGGAGGCCCGACCCACGCAGCAATCCTCGCCCAGCCCTTCGGGACCGTCGATGGGACGATCAAGGTGACCGAGCAGGGTGAGGTCATCTCCGACAAATACGGTCACCCCGATATCGCCAGCCGCAACCTCGAGCTGACGGTGGCTTCGGTGTTGGAGTCGTCGCTGCTCCACCGCCAGTCTCGGAAACCGAAGGAGATCCTCGACGCCTGGACCGAGGCGATGGAGAGCTTCTCCGAGGGCGCCTACCGCGCCTACCGCGACCTCGTGGAAGCACCGGGCCTGGTCCCCTACTTCCTCGCCTCGACTCCCGTCGAGGAGCTGGGCCAGCTCAATCTGGGAAGCCGTCCCTCCCGCCGCCCCGGCGGCCTGGGCGGGATCGAAGACCTGCGTGCCATTCCCTGGGTATTCGGTTGGACCCAGAGCCGTCAGATCGTCCCCGGATGGTTCGGGGTCGGTACCGGCCTGCAGGCCGCGAGGAAAGCCGGATACGAGGAAATCCTCGACGAGATGGCCGCAGAATGGGGGTACTTCCAGACCTTCCTCAGCAATGTGGAGATGACCCTGGCCAAGACCGACCTCGAAATCGCCAACCGCTACGTCACCTCACTGGTCCCTGAGGAGCACCGTCCCATCCTCGACCGCCTCCGCGAGGAGGCAACACTGGCCACCGAGGAAGTCCTGACCCTCACCGGCCAGAAGCAGTTGCTCGAGTCGACCCCGCTGCTGCAACGGACCTTCGCCGTCCGCGACATCTACCTCGACCCGATCAACTACCTCCAGGTGTCCCTGCTCGGTCGGGCACGATCCGGCGAGAAAGGCCCCGACCTCGACCGCTCCCTGCTCCTCACCATCAACGGCATCGCCGCGGGGTTGAGGAATACGGGTTAGCGTCTGCGGCCGAAGATTCCGTCCAGCCAGGCGAGTCGTTCCTTGAAACCCGACTCCCGGCCTTGGTCGGTGGGCTCGTAGAGAGGAGTCTCCTCGACGCCTTCCGGAAAGTAATCCTGGCTTACTACGTGCTGGTCGTGATCGTGCGCGTATTTGTAGCCGCCGCCGTGGCCCAACTGCTTGGCGCCCTGGTAGTGGGCGTCGCGGAGATGGAGGGGCACCACCGGGGCGGGGCCATCAGCGATGAGCCCTCGTACCGCTCCCATCGCCCTGGTCACCGAGTTCGACTTGGGAGCGAGAGCGAGATAGATCGCCGCCTGGGTGAGATGGAACGAGGCCTCCGGAAGGCCGACATATGCCAACGCCTGTGATGCCGCATTCGCCTGGAGCAGCGCGTTGGGATCGGCGAGACCGATGTCCTCGGAAGCAAGGACGATCATCCGCCTCACGATGAATTCGGGATCCTCCCCCGCCTCCAGCATCAAATGAAGCCAGTAGATCGTGGCGTCGACATCGGAGCCGCGGACGCTCTTGATGAATGCCGAGATGACGTCGTAGTGCTGGTCACCGCCTTTGTCGTAACGGATCAACCGCCTCTGCAAGGCCTCTTCGACATCGACAAGACCGATCTCGGGGGAATCTCTCCCGGCGGCAAGGGTGGCGGCGACCTCAAGGGTATTGAGGGTGTGTCGGGCGTCGCCTCCAACCCGGCCCACCAGGAAATCGACCACCTCATCAGGGATGTTCAGGCCATCGGCTCCCAGACCCCGGTCGGCGTCTTTCACCGCTCGTCGGACCAACTCGGCCAGGTCCTCGGGTTCGATCGACTCCGTCCGAAACATCGTCATCCGGCTCAGCAACGGGTTGATCACCTCGAAATACGGATTTTCGGTGGTGGCACCGACGAGGACGATGGTCCCATCCTCGACACCGGGGAGCAGCGCGTCCTGCTGACTCTTGGAGAACCGGTGAATCTCGTCGAGGAAGAGGACCGTCCTCCTCTCCTCGGTGGCGAGACGCTCCCGGGCGGAGGCAAGGACCTCACGCACATCCTTGACTCCGGCGTTGGTCGCCGACAGCGTGGTGAAGGCGGCGTCGGCGTATCCGGCGATCAGGCGTGCCAGCGTCGTCTTCCCCGTACCGGGCGGTCCCCAGAGCAGCATCGAAACCGGTTTTCCCGACTCGACCACCCTGCGGAAAGCAGCTCCCGGCTTCAGCAGCGACTCCTGGCCCACTACCTCGTCGAGCGTCGCCGGCCGCATCCTCGCCGCCAGAGGCGCCATTCGCGAAGCAACTTCATCAGCCCGATTGGAGAAGAGGTCCATAGGGCGCCAAGGGTACGCCAGCCGGCGACCCCCCGCAGCAATCGCGATCGTTACTCTCCCGTTATGCCTTTGACTGTTCTCGAACACCCGCTTGCCGAAGACCTGCTCACCGAGTTGAGAAAAGCGAGCACCGAACCACCGAAGTTCCGCCAGACTGCGGAACGGCTCGGATATCTCCTCGTCGCCGAAGCTCTGGCCGACATGAAAACGGAGGAAGAGCAGATCGACACACCGCTGGAGACAATGACCGGGCGGCAGCTGCGTCGGCCGGTGGTGGCTGTGGCCGTGCTTCGGGCAGGTCTCGGGCTGCTGGAGTCGGTGCTCACCTTGGTCCCCGACGCCGCAATCGGGTTCGCCGGTGTCCAGCGCAACGAGAAGACCGCTGAGCCGATGGAGTATTACACCCGGTTCCCCACCCTCGACGGTGCCCGGGTTCTGGTGCTGGAACCGATGCTCGCCACCGGCGGCTCACTCTCCTGGGCAATCGACAAGGTCAAGGAGAATGGCGCCAAGGACATAACCGCGGTCTGCGTGGTCACCGCACCGGCGGGTGTGGAGCGGATGGAGAACGACCACCCCGACGTCAGGATCGTCGCAGCCACCCTCGACCGCGAACTCGACGACAACTTCTACATCCGCCCCGGCCTCGGCGACATGGGAGACCGGCTCTTCGGCACCCTGTGACCCGATTCCAAGAAGAGGTGCTCCGGGTGCTTCGTGGCTTGAAACCCGGAGAGGTGATCACATACGGCGAAGTTGCCGAAGAAGCCGGATTCCCGGGTGCGGCCCGAGCGGTTGGGAACATCTTGAGCAGATCGGATGGTCTCCCCTGGTGGCGGGTGGTTGGTGCCGGCGGCTATCTCAAGACAGGTCACGATGATCGGCAGTCCGAACTGCTCCGCGCCGAGGGGGTCCGGGTTACCGGTCGGCGGGTAACTCCAGATTCTCGTTGATATCCCCCTGTCCACCAGCGAAGATGCGCTCGTCATTCCAACGCCGCCGGGCATATAGAGGAGCAGCCATGACCGAAACCCCCAGGTCCGGTATCTCGGTTTCCGGGACCGGCGAGATCACCGGCACGCCTGACACTGTCACCATCAACCTCGGTGTCTCGGTACGAAGGAACACCGTCCAGCAGGCGACCTCAGATGCCGCCGACGCCGCGACGAATCTGATCAACTCGTTGACAGCCAACGGGATCGACCAAGATTCGATCACCACGACCCAGTACTCGATCAATCCCGAGTACGACCACCGACACGATGCCCAGATCCTGCTCGGGTATCGGGTGGACAACACGGTGAGAGCCAGGATCAGGGACATCGGCGATTCGGGCACCGTCATCGATCAGGCCACAACGGCCTCCGGCGACGCGGTTCGGGTCGACGGGATCTCGTTCAGCATCGAAGACGACGCCGGTCTGGCGAGCGCGGCCAGGGAAGCAGCCTGGAACGACGCCCACGCCAAGGCTGCCCAGCTCGCAGAGCTTGCCGGACGGAAACTGGGACCGGTGACTTCGATCACCGAGACGGTGAGCCGGCCACCCAGACCGATGGAGTTCGCCCGGCTCCAGGCGGGTGATACATCCACCCCGATCCAGCCAGGCAGTGCCTCGGTTTCGATCAGCCTCCATGTGGAGTTCGCATTCCAGAGCTAGTGAGCCGCACTCAATGGGATATCTTGATACCTGATGGCATACACCGCAGTTGAGCTGATCGAGACGAAACGGGACGGCGGCACCCTGACCGCCGACTCCATCGAGTGGCTCATCTCCGCCTACACCGATGGAGCGGTCACCGATTATCAGATGTCGGCGATGACGATGGCTATCTACCTCAACGGGCTAGACGAAGACGAGCTGGCCAGCTGGACCAGAGCGATGCTCAACTCCGGCGAAACCCTCGACTTCGACGACATCCCGGCCGCCAAAGTCGACAAGCACTCAACCGGCGGAGTCGGCGACAAGATCTCCATTCCGCTCGCTCCCCTCGTCGCTTCCTGCGGGGTGGTGGTCCCGATGATGTCCGGACGGGGACTGGGCCATACCGGCGGAACCCTGGACAAGCTGGAGACGATCCCCGGTTTCTCCACCGGCCTCGACTCCGAGCGCTTCGGTGAGATCCTCCGCTCCACGGGACTCGTTCTTGCAGGGCAGTCCGAGAGCCTGGTCCCGGCCGATCGCAAGCTGTACGCGCTGCGGGACGCCAGCGGGACCGTCTCGTCGATCCCCCTGATCTCATCGTCGATCATGTCGAAGAAACTCGCCGAGGGCCTCGACGGCCTTGTGCTCGACGTAAAGACCGGAAGCGGCGCTTTCATGAAGGACCTCGAGGACTCCCGGACTCTCGCCCGGACCATGGTCGGGATCGGCAACGCCAACGGAGTCCGCACCGTCGCTCTCATCACCGATATGTCACAACCACTCGGCAACGAAGTCGGCAACGCCAACGAGTTGGCCGAAGCGATCGCGACCCTCCGCGGAGAGGGGCCGGACGACATCACCGAGCTGACCATGGCACTGGGTGAGGTGATGCTGGAACTTGCCGGCATCGACGGCGGACGTGATCTCCTTCAGTCGAAGATCGAGTCGGGGGAGGCATTGGAGAAATTCAAGGAGGTAGTTGCCGCCCAGGGTGGCGATACGTCGGTAGTCGAAGACCCATCCCGTCTCCCTCGGGCACCTGAGAGCACCACGGTGAGCGCCGATCGGGCCGGGTACGTGACCGGGTGCAACGCTCTCACCGTGGGGATCACAGCAACCAGGCTCGGCGCCGGAAGGGAACGCTCCGACGATGTGATCGACCCCGGCGTGGGGATCACGGTGCACAAGAAACTTGGTGACCGTGTCGAGACCGGGGATGCTCTGGCCACCGTCCACTATTCGAAACAGGTTCTGTGGGATTCACACCGCGGCAAACTCGCAGGTGCCTGGACCATCGAGGGTGAGCCCGAGGAGCCCCGCCATCTGGTGATGGAGCGGATCGAGTAGGCCTACCCCATTTTGAGCGATTACTCAAGGGTTTCCTGAGGCGTTACCATCGTCGCCCAAGTGATTACAAGGAGTTATTCGCAATGAAGGTCGTCGTCTGTGTCAAACAGATCCCCGACCCCGCCACTCCCTACAAGCTCGAGGAAGGCACCAACTGGCTGGTGCGGCCCTCCGAGCAGGTGCTAGATGACACCGACCGGTACGGGGTGGAGATGGGTCTTCAGCTAGCCCAGGCCAACGACGGGACCGTGACCCTCGTCAGCATGGGCCCGGCGGG
>JBBDMR010000140.1:0-12096 GCA_040878225.1 Acidimicrobiia bacterium | reverse complement strand
GATCGTCGTTAGGCTTCGGTATCTGTCTCGGCCTTTCAAGCCGGAAACGCCGGTTCGAATCCGGTCGGGACTGCTGATTATCTCCCCTGGTGCGGGGGTTTCGTTGTCGCCGTCTGACTTCACATGGGTTTGGGTCTCATTTGGGTCTTGCCACAGCCGGGCTATTTCGTCGAGAATGATCTGCCCTGGCTGACGCCAAGCTTGACGGGCGCTTCCGTTTAATCCCCGTCGCGCCCTTGTTGAACTGACTGCTTGTCCAATCATCCCATGAGTCTCCGTGCATCCTTAGTGCAAGCCATGATCCCCACCCGGCATCCCTCCTGGAAGGAGTTTGCCGCCAAAATGGGAGGGGAATTCAGAGCCAACCGCTTCTGGCGAAGCGACGAGGTGGTGACGCAGCTCGGCGACTGGGAGGTGCACCTTGATACCGTGATGCTAGATCCCGAGACGGGGGCGCCGCACACTGACTTACGTACGGGGGCTCCAGCCGCGGGCCTCCACTTCTCCACACGTCGGGGGACAGAGGTATGGGCCAACTTCACAAGCACCGACGGGTTCCGCTTCGCCATCCGGGACAAGCAATGGCTTCACCGCAACCCTTGGCGGATGGAGTGGAACATTGATGTCGGACGCCTGGTCGACAAAGTATCCGGGCTTAGAGGGGTGGAGGACGTGGAGGTCGGCTCCCCGGACTTCGACGACCGCTTCATTGTGAGAACCGACGACCCGGCCAAGCTGCGGAACGTGGTCGATACCTCGATTCTCGAGCAGGTGGTGCGGTCCCCGGACCTTGCAGAAATCCGAATCGACTCCGAGCCGGTTGACGGGCCCGTTCCCCGGGCCGCCACGCTGCTTATCTGGAAGCGCCTGATGACCCACGACGTCGAGGAGCTGATTGACTTCCACGAGCTGATTCTCGGCTTACTCGACCGTCTGGCCAACCAGGGCTCGGCTGCCCCTTTCATCGAAGATCCGTCCACCTAAAGGCCCCCGGCCTGGCCTCAGATCACCTGCCAATCAGCCAGATATCGTTCAACTCCACCGAATCAGGCGCTTCCTGGTCGAAACGGAGTTCGCCCGACACGGGGTCGTAACCGTCAGCCTCCACAACCACCTCATAGTCCACCTCCCTCTCCAGCGCCGTGGACAGAAGGTAGTGCCCCTCCGGGTCCGTCTGGGCGCTGGCGATCACGTCGGCGAAGTCGCGATCGACGAAAAGCCAAGCCTCGGCGTCGACTCCGGGTCGCAGGATGTAGATACGGGCTCCAGGAATGCCCATTCCGGTATCGAGGTCGGCGATGCGGCCTCCCACCGACACCCCCGCCGTTAGAGCATCGACTCCAACTGTTGTGGAAGCGACGCCGATGGGCGATGCCTCCGTTGCGGAGAAGATGGAAAGCTCATAATTGCCACTCGCGAGCGCTGGCCCGCCGCCGTTCAAGGCGAACCAGGCGCATTCCCCCTCCGCTCCCCCGTCCCATAGGAAGGAATCCGAGAAGAGGAGGTCCTGCCCATCGAGTATCCACTGGTAGGACACCTCTTGCCCATCGGTCATCCCGCTCCAGTCGAACACCGCCGCCACAGCGGTGGCACCCATCGGAAAACTCTCCACCGAGTCGAGGGCGCATCCGTTCGCATCAACCGCGGTGGTCCAGGTCGAAAAGGCGAGCTGCTCGGCGCCACCGCCGGGGAGGACAGTCGAATCCCGTACGTATCGCTCTCCGCCGCGGGCGTCGTCGATGAGGGTCTTGGCCAGGTTGATCGGCCGGAGCCGCCCTAACTCCCCGAAACCGGGCCCGAAAGCCACCTCGGTGGGTATGCCGATTATCCGGCCTGCCCGATCAGCCGCCAAGCCCCCTGAGTTTCCGGGGGATATCTGGCTGTCCGTCTTTACCCAGGCGCGCACCCCCACCCGCTCGTCGCTCAGGAACCCCGCCACCTGACCGGTGGTGAGGCTGATGGTGTCACCTCCGATCCCGGGAAACCCGAGCACGATCAGGTCTTCGCCCAGCCCGATCTGGTCGGAATCTCCCAACTCGACGAATGGCAGGTCGAGCTCCTCTCGGTCTACAGGGTCGCCCTCGACGGTGGCGACAACCTCCAGGACAGCCAGATCGAGGTAGCCCTCGGAGGTGAGCACCTCGACCCGATAGACCGGGACCGGAGGACGGTCCTCCTCTTCGACCAAGGCCACAAACAACTCATCGGGTTCCTCGTTCTGTCCCACAGAGAGGCCCGGCGCTGTGGGGGTGGCGACGTGGGCGTTGGTCAGAATCAGCCCGTCGGCAGACACCACGGTTCCTGATCCCCAGCCCACCGGGACGCCACCTCTGACCTGGATCACCTGGACGGTGGCGCGGACCAGAAGTTCGAGCGAGGCCGTCTCCTGATTCAGCGGCTCGGTTGGGGAGTCGCCGGTGGGGATGGAGGTGACGGTCTGTAGCGTGGTCGCGGCGACCTCCGGACTGGGTACCGTGCAGGCATTGAGCACCAATACGACAATCCCACACACCGCCCGGAGTGGTCTTCTTCTGTTGTGCCTACCGGCCATGGCGATCGTCTCTAATGCTTAGGCCGGTGCGGTTGCCTTAACGCGGCAAACGTTGACCGCCGGGGCACTATTGGCCCACCATCGCGATGTCTCCCAGCTCGAAAACGCCGCCGCCAGCGGGAACGTCCCCAACGATCTCGATGGTTCCGAAGACGAGCTGGTACCCGGGGGCTTCCACCACCACCGGGTAGAGAGCTGCCGGCGGCAAGGGGGGTACCTGGTAGAAGCCGTCGGCGTCGGTCTCGGTGAATGCCGCCACCAGATTCATGTCACGCAGCGTGAGGAAGTTCTCGATGACCTCATCGGGAGTCATGTCCTCAGGGAGCTTCAACACTTGGAAGAGCGCACCGGCGATGCCCTGGCCGGTATCGAGGTCGATGATACGTCCCTCGAGGCTGATCCCTCCCTCATCTTCAACCGGCAGGTCCGCTCCTCCTCCCACCGAGGTGAAGGCGCTGCCGATGGTTCTGCCCTCCAAATCGGTCCCGGCATGGATGGTGAGGCCATAGGCGCCGTCGGGCAGCCCGCCGGGGTCGCTGAACTGAAACCAGAAGCAATCAGATGCCGGTCCGAACGTCCATTGCGCCAACTGGGAGAAGATCGTGAAGCGGTCATCCACCGTCCATTCGTAGTAGACGTCTTGGCCGTCGGTCATCCCTTCAAAGAGGAAACGGGCCAGCAGCTGGGTGGTTCCCGACGGGTAGGCCTCGACCGGATCGCTTGGGCAGTTATTCTCGTCAAGGCGGCTGCCCCAGCCGTTGAACGTGAACGCCTCCTGTCCGCTTCCCTGGCCCGCCACCAGGGTTGTCGTGGTTGTGTCTGGGGTCGTAGTCGTAGTCGCTGGAGCGGCGGTGGTAGTCGTCGCCGGAGCGGTGGTGGTAGTCGTCGCCGCGGCGGCCGGGGTGGTCGTCACCTCCACCTGGGCCGGCCCGGTGCAGGCGGCGACCACCACTGTTAGTGCCGCCAGCAGCACACGGGTTTGGTCATGGTTCACGGCTGCTCCACTTCCACCGTGGCAAGAAAGCGCAGGAAGCGAGGCAGGGTCTGATCGAAGCGCTCCTCCGGTGACTCCATCGAGACCACGGTTACGCCTCCCGCCTCCTCGAAGTAATAGTCGACACCTTGGACGACGACGGGAATCCCTGGCCGACCTGTGGGCACGTATGCAAAGCTGACCCGGTAGCCGTCCCTGTCTCCGATCACCACCGGACCCTCGTCCAATAGCCGGTAGGTACCGAGAAGTTGGGCGCGTTCGGCGCTGCGCTTTGCCGCAGCGTCGCTGAGAGCGCCGACGCCGGCGAGCACAGATACGCTGTAGCGCTCCTCGGGAAGTTCCGAGTTCCAGGTCACGAGCCGCAGCTCACCAAAGCCCTCTTGTACGATCCAATCGGCCGGCACGGCGGCGCTCACCCCGGCCTGCTCCACCGCCCTGGTGCGGTTCTCAACTGAGGTCCGCACCCCCCATCCCGCCAAGAGCGCCAGCAGGGTCACGGCTACCACCAGCCACACCGAAATTGTTTCGTCGTCCCGAGGGAGTGCAGGGGCGGGGGCGGGAATGGTGGACATCATGAGGCCTCCGCCTTAGCTAGGTCGCGCCGGATCAAAACCGTCAGCCCCCAAGCCACCAGGGCGGCTAGAGCCCCGGCCAACGCCAGGCCCGCCCAGGCGTAGGACACACCGCCGGCCGGCCCAATGCCTCCCTGCACCACCGCTCCTCGCAGATAGAAGAAGACGCCGTTGAGCAAGGCGGCGATCGACACTCCGAGCGGCATCCACCACAGGGGACGGGCCTCCAGCTTCTGCCTGCCGAGAAAGTATCCAGTGATACCGGCGAAGCTGGCATGGGCCAGTGCGGTGAGGACGATACGGATCGAGCCGGAACCCAGGTCGACCCCTCCGGAGTCGAGCACGAGAGCTACGTTGAGAACCAGGGAGAAGCCCAATCCGGCGGCGATCCCATAGATGATGCCATCGGTGCGCTCATCGAATTCGGCCGACTTGTAGACGGAAAAGCGAACTGCAGAATACTTGAGGAACTCCTGGCTGAAGCCCAGGACCAGCACACCGCCCAGGATCTCCGCCCAAGCGGTGCGATGGAGCCAATCCGATGTGCGGAACACTTCCTCCGCAAGGGGAATGCCCACCGCCCCGGCCAATAGCGCCGCCAAAAAGAACACCTGGAGCACCATTCCCCGCGGCTCGGGCTCGTAACGGTCGCGACGGTAGAAGAAGGCCAGCCACACCATCGAGACGACGAGGCTCAGAGCGAGTCCTGCCCAAAGGAGGCCAGTCCCACCGAGAGTCGGCTGAACCACGGCGTCGAGGAAACCCATCAGAGCCACCAATGCCACCAACACCACGACCGATCCGAGGTCGGCTCTCCACAGGCTGCCCCGTGATCGGCGGGCGTGCTCGTAGTGGGTATCGCAGAAGACATATGAGCCCATACGATGGGTGCCGGCCTGATCACATACCCTGCAGATCTCGCTCATTCTCCCTCCCTCGCCCTTCTCGGTTTCAAGGCGTGCCTTGCATCCGTGCCATCGCACCACTGGTGAGTTGAACGGGAGCGCGACACCGATTGAAATGTGGATGGCTCATCAGGTACTCGCCGTCCGGCGGTGCCTCAGATAGGTCACCACAGCGATGGCCGATGCGAGTGTGATAGCCACGAAGGGAAGGCCGATGGAGATGAGCACCCCGGTGCCGATGCGCCGGCCGACACCCTGACCGATAGCAAGCACAACCTCGGGGCTATCGACACCAAGCGGGTAGGTGGCGGACAAGATGTAATTGCCCGGCTGCGCAGATGTGAAGTTAAAGATGGCGCGACCCGCGTATCCCCCCAGCTCGTACTCCACGTTCAGCCTCGGAGGGGTGATGGTCACGGGCTCCCCGGTGTCGCCGTCCTCCACAGCAACCGAAAGGGGCGATATGTCGGCCCCGGAAGTTTCGAAGACCCGACCGTCCAGGACGGCTCGGTGCTCGTAATAGATGGTATAGGCGCCGGGGTCGTCGAGTAGCACCACCATCTGGCCGGGCGCCACCATTCGCTGCATTCCTTCCCCTGCTTGAAACACTGCAGGCAGCACCAGAAATCCTGTCACTCCGATGCCGGTCATCGCAACCAGCACCGCGACCAGGTATCCGAGGCGGCCCTGGCCGAGGGCGGCAATCCGAGGCGACATGTTGGTAGTGATGGCATGGCCCTTCATCTCTCCGTTGAGCCTGCATGCCTCTGATTGAACGCCGCCGCGATGAAAGTTGAACCGGTGCCGGAAACTTGTGACCTCGAGGTTGCCGACACGGGAACCCAGCTGACTTTGCCCTTCACGGTGGAGCCCCTGAGATAGCGCACAGGAGGCGAGGCACTGATGAGAGACAGCGGACCGCGGGGGCACCTGATCGCCTCGGGGACCTGATGGCGGGCATCGTGGTGGTCCGTCGCTCCTACTCCAACGCGACCAGGCTGGCCGCGGCGGTACTGGTTTCGGCGTTCTGGCGGCGGGAGGGTCGTCGGATTCGGCTCCTGCGGCCCATAGCTCCGACATCCTCGACGGATTCTGTCGGAGCGGGATGCGTTCGTTGAGGTGCCTCGCAGCGACAGATCGCTAGCCCCTGAGCTTGGTGGCCAGGGCGGCCAGCTCCGCAGAGGGTTCGATTCCCAGATCCTCCTCCAGCACCCGGACACACTGCTCGTATGCCCGCATCGCCGCCCCGCGGTCTCCCCGCAGAAGGTGGGCTTGGATGAGGAAGGACCAGGCTTGCTCCCGCAAAGGGTCAGTGGCCACCGCCCGCCTCATGTGATATACGGCCTGGGATGGATCTCCTGCTGCCAATGCCCATTCTGCGACACGCATCTGAAGATCGAGGACCGTTTCGGCGAGATGAATCCGCTCGTTCGCGGCCCAGACGGCGTAAGGCTCGGAGGACAGATACTCATCTGACGCCAACGCGAGGGCGGAACCCCCCAACGTAAGAGCATCTCTGAAGGCACCTCGGCCCCCCGCTTCGATGGCTTTGGTCCGGCGCAGCTCAAATTCCTGAACGTCGGTGCTGAGTGAGTGGGGATCAATGCGATAGAACTGGCCATGCCGCTTCAGCACCGCCGACCCTGCCGGATGCGCCGTCTCGAGACCCCTCCGCAGGGCGGTGAGGGCAACGTTGAGGTTCTTGCCGCTGCGTTCTGGGTTTGCTGCCGGCCACAACCACTCCATGGCCTGTTCCCGGTGGATCGGGTCACCATGATGATGAAGCAGTATGGCCAGAAGCGTGACCGCCTTCTTGGAGCGCCAAGCCTCCACCTCCACCTCCCGGCCTGCGAGAGACACCTGCAGATCACCGAAGAGCCGGGCCGACACCGGAGGCGATTCGGCCTGGCCGCCGGCTTTCTGCGCGTGGTCACGAAAGAATCGGACCGTGGCGTCGTCGGAATCAATCAAGCTCAACCCACCGGGTCGTAGGTCGATGTGTGGGGCGAGCAAGTGCTCGAGCCGGTAGGCGGCGACCAACTCCAGGGCTAGCCGGCAGTCCTGTCCGGCATTGGCGCTATCTCCCATCGCACTTCGAGCAACCGCCCGCCACCAGTATGCGATGGCTAACTCCCCCTTGACATCGTGAGAGCCGAGCACGTCCACGACCCGATCGAGGTCGACAGCGACCTGCGCCGGGTCGTCCCCTCGTTCCAGCCGTGCCCTTGCCAGGTTTGAGACAAGGCGGGCATCCTCGATCGGGTCGGGGCTCGGCACCCGCAGCGCAAACGCCTGCTCGGCCAACTTCTCAGCTTCCTTAGGATCATGGGCAAAGAGGAAGGCGTCTGCCTGGGAAGCCAGGCTGTGAGCCAGTCCGAAGATATTCTCCATGCGCTCTTTGACGCCTATCGAGCGCCGGTAGAGCTCATGAGCCTCTTCGAACCGCCCCTCGTCCCTGGCCACCTCAGCAAGGTTGTTGAGGCTATAGGAAAGCAAGGTGTCGTGGCCGAGCTCTTCTGCGGTTTTGATAACGGTGTTGATGTGGGTCCGGGCTCGCTCATAGAGACCGAGGTGTCGCTCGGCCTGGCCGAGGCTATTGAGGGTGTTGGCCAGCGCTCCCCGACTGGTTCCGCCCAGCTTCAGCTCATAGGCGCGTTCCAAAAAACGTCTGGCTGGCAGCGGCTCTCCCCGATCGAGCACCCTGGTTCCGAGGTTGTGGTGGGCTCGGGCGGCCGAGGCGGTCAGTCCCGCCTCTTCGTAAAGGGCTAGGGCGTGAAGCGAGAAAGCCAAAAGCCCTGAGGAGTCGTACCGAACCCACCGCGCCTCCTCCTCGCTGAGTGGGAGGTGGCGGGCACTGAAATCGCCAGCGTTCAGTGCCTGCTCGAAGGCTTCCCGGGCCTCTATATATCGCCCGTCCCGCTCGTAGGTCACTCCTGCCGCCATCTTGCAAATAAAATTGGCTCGTTTGGCTTCGTTGGACCCCTCGGGGAGCCGGGCAGAGAAGCGCTGTTCGGCCCGGTGGAGTTTGACCAGAGCCAGGTTGTGCCGACGCTGGGTGGAGAAAATCCAGGCTAGGGTGTATAGGACCCAAGGATCATCAGGGTCGTGGCGCTCGAGCAGGCGAAGCAGGGCCTCGAGGCGGTCGAGAGGGATGTCGAAACCCCATTCCACAAACCATTCGGCGGCTGCCGCCAGCTTCGCCACCGCCTCGTCGAAGTGGCCGCCTTCAACGGCCGACTCCACCGCTCGCAGGGCGTCTTCCAGCCGGGCGCCGCTCACAACTCATTCACAAGTTCAATAAACCTACCATCGCGAGCACTCTCACATCACGGCTAGGCGCAGAGAAATATAAGTTCGGCTATCAGGCGGGAATGGGTGGGTGGGCGATGCGAAGTCGCCCGAGGTCCGGGTGGCCATCCCTGGTTGAGAATCAGCAAGCCAGGATCACGCAGAGGGGCAGGTACCCGGATCGACGATTGGATGGCTCACCAGTTCGCAAACACACCGCATGGTTCAGAGGGGAGGGAGCTTCCCGACACGCCGGCCATGAGGTGATCGGGAAATGAGCTCCCTTGGCGAATATGTCTATTCACATTTGTTTGGGTGTCAGCGACCGCTGTTACGCATGGATCCGGTCAGCTTCTGCTCCGGTTCATAGAGGATGCAGATGACTTCACGATCGCCGTCCTCCCAGGTTCCAGCCCTGGGGGAGAGAGTCCCGACGACCAAGACTGACTCCTCATATGAGATGCCGACGTAGGCCCCAAATGATCCGATACATGCCTCCGACGCCCACGCGTCGATCACGGCGTCGCCGGGGTAGGCATCGTCAGGTCCCGCCGGATACGCGGGGAGATCGGAGACCTCTTTGTCGTGGGGCTCATCACAGGAGACCACCTCGACTTCAGAGACCTCCGCCAAATCGGCGGGGTCGTCGAAACAGTGCCCTACCTCGACCTCGAAGATGGAGCTGGAACCTCCTCCTCCGCAGCCCACTACCACCAGCGTCACCCATAAAACCAGTGCCTTCATGTTCCTCATATTGTGTCCTTGCTCGATCGGACCCAGTTCAGCGTCCTTCGGTTGAACCAGGGCTAGACACAACTTCAACAGGTCGGGATTCAGATTCGGCGATGAGGGCACGCTGGTGGACCTCTGCCGCTACTCGCAAACCCGACTCGATCGCTCCCTGAATCCAGGCATGACTGAGGGAGGTGTGCTCCCCGGCAAAGTAGATCCGCCCCTCGGGTTCGGTGATCGTCTTGTGGAGCAGGGTCTGCTGTCCGGGGTCGAACAGGGCGAAAGCTCCTCCGGCGAATTCGTCGTCATGCCACATCTTGGAGACCCCAACCTCGAACTCGACCGCGGCTTGAGGGTGAATGGCGGTCAGATTCTCCAGCGCCTGGTCGATCCGGTCTTCGGGTGCCAGCGACCCCCACCTTTGTGCATCCTCCGACCAGGTGTAACTTGCCAGCACCACGCCCCGCCCGGTCTCCCGCCCGTGCTCGGGATAGAAGACGTTGCGAATCGCCATGTCGGTCACCGTCGTGCCGCCAAAGATGCCTTCGTCCTCTTCCCAGAACCGGCGCCGGAACTGGAGAAAGATCTTGGCTGAAGCGTCGTAGGTCAGCTGGCGGATCGCCTTCGCCTTGGCACGGCTGAAAGCAGGCGTCACCTCGATGTGGCGGAGCACCGGGAACGGGACGGTGACGATGACGAAATCTCCGCTGACAGCAAACCGTCCTGCCCTGGTCCGGTAGTGGACGGTCACCGATGACTCGGTCTGCTCCAGCGCCACCACCCGGGCTCCATAGCGGATGTGGGATCCGAGCCGGGGAAGAAAGGCGGCCGGGAGCCGATCCATTCCGCCGCGGATCTGCAACAGGTCACGGTAGCTATCGGTGACTTCCTCTCGCAGCACCTCGAGGAAGGCCGAGTTCATGAGGGACTCGAGATTGCCGAGCAATCCGAAGCACTCGATGGCCCCCTCCGTCCAGCCGCAGCGCTCGAGGAACTCCCGGGTGGAATAACTGTCGAATTCGGTCGTGATCGAGGACCAGGCTTCGTCGCCTTGAGAAGCGAGCCGTCGGCGAAACGGGTCTATCTCCGCCTCCCACATTTCGAGGATGCCGCGACCCTTGGGTGCGCCTTCAAAGCCGAGCACCTCCTGGTTGGCCTCAACCTCAGCCGAATGGTGCCGGGAGCCGTGCATGTGGATATAACACGACGGGTTCGAGAGGGTGAAGGGGATTGTCTCCAGACCGAACCTCTCCACGTAGGCCATAGTGAGGTGGTGGGAGCGGGGAAGGCGCATAGCCCCTGCCTCCCCGTACAGATCGGGAGCGAAGGGTGCCCGAAGCGTTTCGATCCGGCCCCCCACCCGGGACCGCCCTTCGAGGATTTCCACCTGGTGGCCAGCTTCCACGAGTTTGTCGGCGGAGACGAGGCCGGACATCCCAGCTCCCACCACCACCACCCGCGCCAGGTTGGTGGCAGAAGGTCTCAGGCCTTCATTGACTAGCCGGAGCATGTCATGCTCACCCATTGCGACCTCTCCAGAAATAGACTTCCTCTCTGATGGCCCGACTCTACCGGTGGGGACGATCACCCATCGGATCGCTACAACATCCGTCCGTAGGTGTTTCATCTCGTCGGAGCGATGGGGCACTGTCCAGCTGCTCCGATCAGGACTCGGCTTTCGTGTTGAAGCCATCTATCATGCCGGACTCCCGAACCGGCTGGACGGTTCGAATCTTGTCGGGACTGCAACGGGCTGACATGCTGTCGGCCTTCCGCTATTGGATTGTCGAGGTTCAGGAATGTCCGCACAATCGGTCGATCTCTACAACACGTTCCTGGCGACACTTGCGTTGATCTCGCTCGCAGGTGCGGTCGGGCTCGTGGTCTACCGGCTGGTCAAAGGCAAAGACGCTGCCCTCGCCTTGCTCGGAGACACTGTCCTGTGGCTGGCGTGGCTGGTAGCAGTGGTTGCGACCGGAGGCTCCTTGATCTATTCCGAGTTGATTCATTTCGTTCCATGCAAGCTGTGCTGGTACCAGCGGATCGCGATGTATCCGTTGTCGGTCATCCTTCTCGTCGGCGCGCTGCGCAAGGAGCTGGTGGTCCGCTACTACGCACTGCCCCTCTCGCTCGGAGGTGCTCTCATCTCTGCCTGGCACTACTTGACCCAGCTGAACCCATCGCTAGAGGGGGGATCCTGTGACCCGAATAATCCCTGCTCAACTAAGTATGTCGATGTCCTCGGCTTCGTCTCGATCCCATTTATGGCCGGGTCCGGGTTTATCCTCATCTCTGTATTGCTTGCCTTCTACATGAGAACTGAACGTGAATAAGAAACTTCTTGGAATCATCGGTGGGGTCGTAGGGCTCGCGCTAATCGTCCTTCTGGCGGTTGCAATCGCTGGCGAAGAAGAGGCTGATGCCTCGATCGGGTACGGCGATCCGGTAGTCACCGGCGATCCCCTTCCGGTCTACAACAGCGCTTCCGCCACCGACCCGGTGGTGGGCCTCGCCGCCCCGGAGACGGTTGGCGCCGACTGGGAGGAAAACGAGGTGCGGATCGAAGCGGATGGGCGTCCGAAGATCGTCCTCTTCCTCGCCCACTGGTGCTCTCACTGCCAGGCCGAAGTGCCAGTAGTCCAGTCGTGGCTCGACGCCGGCAACCTGCCCGACGATGTCGATATCTACTCGGTGGCCACTGCAACCGACCGCCTCCGACCCAATTGGCCCCCCCAGGATTGGCTGGTCGACGAGGGCTGGACCCCGCCCGTCGTCATGGACGATGAGATTGGAACTGTGGCTGGTTCCTACGGCATGGCCGGAACCCCGTTCTATGTGGTCCTCGACGGTGAGAACAACGTGGTCCGCCGGGTTTCCGGCGAGATCGGCACCGCCGGACTGAACGTCCTGGTAGCCGAAGCCCAAGCCGCCGGATAAACCCGTCTCTCCCTCCGCTTGCGGCTGTTCCCCCGGAGGCGAAGCCGAACGGGGGAAAGGTTGGTGGGTTCCACCGGTGGTTGCAACATTCCGGCTTTTATGCCGGGTGTGTACTGC
>JBBDMR010000139.1:0-12427 GCA_040878225.1 Acidimicrobiia bacterium | reverse complement strand
GTCCGACTACTTGATGATCGCGATGACCTGGCCCGGGGAAACTGTGTCTCCGGGCTCAACTCTGAGATCGACCACTTCGCCACCGTTGGGGGTGGTGACTTCGTTCTCCATCTTCATCGCCTCGAGGACACAGAGCGCGTCTCCTGCCTTTACCGATGAGCCTGCTCTGACGTGGACTTTGACGATGGTCCCCTGCATCGGTGCGGTGATCACACCGTCTGAGTTCGCCGCTCCGGAGTTCGGGCTCAACTTGGGGCGCCGTCTCTTGACAACGCCACCGGCCGAAGGCTCGGGCGCCCAGTAGGCAACCGAGAACCGCCGGCCCCCGACCTCGACTGTTATGTCCCTGCGGTTGAGAGCCTCGTCCTCGGGCAGCGATGGTGCCGACCCCGGGTTGGGAGCGGGGATGGCCACCGATTCCTCCAGCCACTTCGTGTGGTGCACGCCGGCGATGAAGTCGGGGTGGTCGAGCACGGCGAGATGGGCGGGGATGGTGGTGGCCACCCCCTGCACCTTGAACTCGTTGAGGGCGCGCCTTCCCCGGTTGATCGCCGCAGTGCGGTCGGAGCCCCACACGATGAGTTTCGCCATGAGGTTGTCGTAGTACTGGGTGACGGAGGTCTGGGGCTTGATCCAGGAGTCGACCCGCACCCCGGGGCCGGCGGGCTCCTCCCATTCGACCACCTGACCCGGCGACGGCAGATAGTTGTTGAATGGATCTTCGGCGTTGATCCTGAACTCGATGGCGTGGCCACGTGGTGCCACCCGGTCGATGGTCAGTTCTTCGCCTCGGGCGATGCGCAGCTGCCATTCGACCATATCGATCCCGGTGACCATCTCGGTGACGGTGTGCTCCACCTGGAGACGGGTGTTCATCTCGAGGAAGTAGAAATCGCCATCCCGGTCGAGGAGAAACTCGACGGTCCCGGCGTTGACGTAATCGCACGACTTGCCTGCGGCGAGGGCAGCTCTTCCCAGCGCCTTCCGCTGCCGTTCGGTCACTCCCGGTGCCGGGGTCTCTTCGATCAGTTTCTGATGGCGACGCTGCACCGAGCAGTCCCTCTCCCCGAGGAAGAGCCCGTTGCCGTGGGTGTCGAAGAGGATCTGGCCCTCGATGTGCCTCGGCTTCTCCAGATACTTCTCGACATAGACGGAGGCGTTGCCGAAGTAGGCGTCGGCCTCGCGCCTTGCTCCCTCGAATCCCTCCTCGAGCCCGTCATCGTCCCGCACCACCCGCAGGCCCTTGCCTCCGCCACCGTGGGCGGCCTTGATCGCGATGGGGTAACCGAATTCGGACGCAAGCTTGCGCACTTCCTCGACCGAGGTGACCGGGTCGGTGACTCCGGGGACCGTCGGGACTCCAAAGGCTTCGGCGTTGCGTCGGGAGGTGATCTTGTCTCCCATCGCCTCGATTGCTGATGCCGGGGGACCTACCCAGATCAAGCCGGCATCGGCAACGGCCGCAGCAAACCCGGAATTCTCGGAGAGGAAACCGTATCCGGGATGGACTGCCTCCGCCCCCGATTCATGGGCGACCTGGAGCACCCGGGGCTGATTGAGATAGCTTTCCGCGGCTGGCGCCGGACCTATGTTCCATGCCTCGTCGGCGAGCTGGACATGGAGGGCGTCGCGATCGAGCTCGGAATAGATGGCGATGGTACGGATCCCCATCTCCCGAGCGGTTCGGATCACGCGGACGGCGATCTCGCCACGGTTGGCCACCAGCAACGACTTCATCGCTGGCTCATTGGCCTCATTGGGGCCCGTTCCCGTGCTTCTTAGGAGGAAGGGTCTCTCGTTTGGTCCGGAGAACATTCATGGCTTTGATCAATTTCGCTCTGGTCACCCGGGGTTCGATCACTTCGTCGACGAGTCCCAGTTCGGAGGCAACGTATGGATTGTTGAATCTAGCTTCGTAGTCGTCGACGAGTTCCTTCCGCTTGGCGTCAGGGTCATCGGCATCGGACAGTTCGCCCCGGTGGATGATGTTCACCGCGCCCGGTGCACCCATCACCGCAATCTCGGCCGAAGGCCAGGCGTACACCAGATCGGCCCGGATCCCGCGGGCATTCATCACCAGATATGCCCCCCCATACGCTTTCCGGGTGATGACGCTGATCCTCGGCACCGTAGCCTCGCAATAGGCGTAGAGAAGTTTGGCCCCATGGCGGATGATCCCACCGTGCTCCTGGTCGACTCCGGGCAGGAACCCCGGAACGTCGACGAAGGTGAGGAGGGGGATGTTGAAGGCGTCGCAGAACCTGACGAACCTTGCTGCTTTCTCGGATGCCGAGATGTCGAGTGTCCCCGCCAGGAATGCAGGCTGGTTGGCGACGATCCCCATGGCATGACCGTCGAGGCGCCCGAATCCGACGATTATGTTTTTCGCCCACTGCTCGTGGACCTCGAAGAACTCTCCTTCGTCGACGATTGTCTCGATCACTTCCAGCATGTCGTAGGGCTGGTTCGAGGAGTCCGGGATTACGGCGTCGAGCGAGTCGTCGATCCGATCCGGGCGATCAGAAGGTGCGAAATAGGGGGGCATCTCCTGATTGTTCTGGGGCAAGTACGAGAGCAGGTAGCGCGCCGCCTCGAGCGCCTCCTCACCTGTGGAGTAGACGAAGTGGGTCACGCCCGACTTGGAAGCATGGGCGTGGGCGCCGCCGAGGTCCTCCATTGTCACCTCTTCGCCGGTCACTGTCTTGATCACGTCCGGCCCGGTAATGAACATATGACTGGTGCCCTCGACCTGGAAAACGAAGTCGGTGAGGGCGGGGGAGTAGACCGCTCCACCTGCGCAAGGGCCCATTATCAGTGAGATCTGGGGAATCACCCCTGAGGCCCGGACGTTTCGCTCGAAGATCCGTCCGTAGCCGTCGAGGGCGCCCACTCCCTCCTGGATCCTCGCCCCGCCGGAGTCCTTGATCCCGATCACGGGTGTGCCGGTATCCAGGGCCATGTCGAGCACTTTGCAGATCTTGTCGGCAACGACTTTGCCGAGGCTACCCCCAAAGACGGTGAAGTCCTCGGCGAAGAGGAACACGGGACGCCCATCGATGGTCCCGTGCCCGGTGATGACTGCATCACCGAGAGGGCGTTTCGACTCGATGTCGAAGCCCTGGGACTGGTGACGGACGAACTGGTCGATCTCCTGGAACGAGTCTTTATCGAGGAGCGCATCGATCCGTTCCCGCGCGGTCAACTTGCCCTGTTCGTGCTGGCGGGCGATGGCCCGTTGCGATCCAGCGTGTAGAGCTTCCTCCCGTAGTTTCCTCAGATGTTCGATCCGCGCTTCGGTGCCCAAGACTTCTCCGTATCCTTACTTCGACTCGATCAAGAACAGTATGGCTACACCCTATTTGCAGATATTCACCAGCGACGTCCCATCAACACAGGATTTGGCGATGGGGAAACTCGAATCGCTGCCTGTCGCTGTCATCGCGCCCAGCCAGAGCGGCGGCCGGGGGAGATCCGGGTCACGCTGGGACAACGCCGACCGTGCCCTCGCGGTTTCGGTGGCATGGCTGGTGGCCGACGAAGACCGGCGGCCCTTTTCGCTGATGGCCGGCGTCGCCGCGGTCCGGGCCCTGGACGGTGGGTCTGTCCTCAAGTGGCCGAACGATGTGATGAGGGGGGAAACGAAGGTCGGCGGGATCCTGGTCGAGCGGAGCGACCAGGGCATCGTGGCGGGTCTTGGTCTCAATCTGTTCTGGGCTGAACCGCCGGAAGGGGTCGGGGCTGTCTTCGATCATGACCCGGGTTTGGAAGCCCATCGTGAGATCGGGGCGTTGTGGGTCGCAGAGCTGATGGCCCAGATTGATACCGGCGGCTGGCCCGCCGACGAATACCGGGAGGCGTGCACGACCCTGGGCCGGAGCATCACCTGGGAGCCAAATGGTGAAGGCATAGCTGCGGGAATCAGTGAGAGGGGCGCCCTACTGGTCGAGACGGAGTCCGGCATCGAGGAGATCCACGCCGGCGCCGTACGCCATGTCCGGACAGACCACTAACCGAGGTCGATGACCTCGGGCTCGGGGAGGGTGCCCTTGAAGAAAGCAAGGACGCGCGCCCAGGCATCGTCTGCCGACGAGGGGTCATAGTTGGGATCTTCCACATCGAGGAATCCGTGGCCGGCGTTTTCGTACAGAAGCCATTGTCCGGATTCGTTCCTGGACTGTGCCTCGTCTACCGACGCGGGGTCGATCAGCTCGTCCCCGGCCCCGTAGAGCCCGAGAACCGGGATCGGGAGATTTCCCAGAACCGAAGCCACCTGGAACTCTCTGTCTTCGTCTCCTGTGAGGGGGGAGTATGCAACCGCCACCGACCGCACCCAATCGCGCCGGGCAGCAGCCATCAAAGCAAAACGTCCTCCGACATCGGCGCCTAGCATCCCGACTCCACCGGCGGTGAGAGCCCAGTCAACGTCCTCGCTGATGATGAACTCACGTACCTCGTCGAGGTCGGTGAGGGCGCGCCTGTCGCTCAGATCGTTGTATGCGTCGAGCGGATCGCCGGCTCTCCTGTAGAAGTCGACCGCAATCCCGACGAAACCGTTGCGGGCGAGGCGCCGGCAGAGATCTTTCTCGAACCCGCCCAGACCATCGAGGGTCGGGAGCACCAGGACGACCGGGTATTTGCCCGCACGGTCCGGACGCGAGAGGTACCCCTTCCGGTGCCCGGTCCCGATCGGGAGGGGCCATGTGCTGTACAGAATCGGAAATGTGCCCTCATGGGAGAGAACAGCCAAGAGATACCTCCTGGGTCCATGGCTGGTTGGCAAGGATAACCAGGATTCGGCGATTGACCTCTCTTAAAGTCGCTGTTCTGGGAAACTGTCGCCGGCGGGAACCCCGCTCCTATCTAATTCGTCGGATAACGGATGCATCCAGCAGACAACCCACCACCCAAGAGCGGACTACCTCGTTGGTTCAAGGTCACAGCGATCATATTCCTCGTGCTCGCCAACATCGCCGCCGCGGGCATCCTCTGGTTCGTGAACGTCGGCCAGGGCGCCCTCGCCGAGGCAGACACCGACGACGAAGTCAGCGACGTCCTTGACGAATCCACCGGCGACCTCACCTTTCTCGTCATAGGCAGCGACACCCGGGAAGGGCTGGACGACCTCGAGAACTTCGGGAATGCGGGCGGCGAGCGCGGAGACGTCATCATGCTGGTCCGGGTCAACCGGGACGGGACCTCCCAGATGCTCAGTGTCCCCAGAGACCTCTGGGTCGACATCCCCGGCCACGGCCAGGAGAAGATCAACGCCGCATACGCCTTAGGGGGCCCGACCTTGATGGTCCAGACGGTCAAGCAGAACCTCGGCGTGGAGATCAACCACTATGTGGAAGTCGACTTCGTCGGGTTCATGGACATGATCGACGAGATCGGCGGGGTGGAGATCTTCTTCCCGTATCCGGCGCGGGATTCGTCATCGGGACTCGACGTGGATGCCGGGAACCTCCTGCTCGACGGTGAGACTGCCCTCGCCTTCGCGAGGTCCCGCAAGTATCAGGAATTCCAGAACGCCTCGTGGGTCAGCGTCGACGCCAACGACATCGGACGCACGGCGAGGCAGCAAGAAGTTGTCCGGGCGATCATCAGCTCACTGAAGTCACCGTCGTCGATCACCGACGCCGGGGAGATCGCGAGCTCGCTCGCCCGGCACATGACAATCGACACCCGACTCGCCGAATCGTCAGTTGCCCAACTGGCATGGGACTTCCGGGGGATTCTCGGCGGAAACATCGAAGGAGCAACGCTTCCGGTGGTGGAAGGGACCGTGGGGAACGCTTCGGTTGTCCACCGGGACGAGCCTGCGGCGGAGAACATGCTGCGGAATTTCGCCTCCGGCCAATCTTTTGCCCAACAGCCGGTCCGGATCCAGGTACTCAACGGCAACGGCCTGCCCGGGGCGGCGGGAGAAATGGCCCGACACCTGGAGTCGCTCGGGTTTGTGGTGGTCAGTGTGGGCGACTCCGACGAGCGGCTGTCGACCACGAGGATCCTTGTTGCCGACGGTTCCGAAGCCGGATCGCTGATCGCCGGGGAGCTCGGATATGGTGAAGTTGTGACGGGTTCTGTCGATAACGGGGTTGACGTTGTGGTAATCGTCGGGAGCGACGCCGCCTAGTGGTCTGTCACGTAAATAGGGTGCGCGTGTCTCCGAGTCATCGTCGTCTTCTGGCAAGGAGAAAAGCGCAGTCGCACCCGGAAGGTTCGGCGAGCATTTTGGACGCAGCCAGGGGCGACGAGGGCCGGAGAGACGCCACCAGTATTTAGGAGACAGGCCACTAGTCTGAGCCAACCCCGCAACGTGAGAGGGTTTATGAACGTTTCAATTATCGGAGCCGGGTATGTCGGGCTTGTCACTGCTGCCGGACTCGCCCATCTCGGCCACGTGGTCCGGCTGGGGGAAGCCAATCCCGACCGGGTAGCGCTACTCGATGCCGGAGAAATCCCGATTTTCGAAGAGGGTCTCGCCGACCTGCTCGACGGGGCCAGGGCTGCAAACAGGATCTCGTTCCACACATCGAACGTCGAGGCGGCCGAGGGCTCCGACCTCGTCTTCCTGTGCCTCCCCACCCCGCAGGGTGAGGACGGGCGGGCGAATCTCAATTTCATCTTCTCGGTGGTCGACGAGCTCGGCGGCCACATGGATGAGGGAGATCTGTTCGTCGTCAAGTCGACGGTCCCCCCCGGCACGGTCGCTTCGTTGCGCAAGCGGCTCGCAGATCTCGGCAGCTCGGCCCGAATTGTCTCCCACCCCGAGTTCCTCAGGGAAGGACGGGCGGTCCCCGATTTCATGAACCCGGACCGGATTGTGATCGGTGCTTGGGACGCGGCTGATGCCGACCGCGTCGCTTCGCTGTATGCCGACATCGACACTCACGTAATCAAGACCGATCCGACATCTTCAGAGATGATCAAGTACGCCAACAACTCATATCTGGCATCCCGTCTCACCTTCGTCAACACGCTCGCCAACGTCTGTGAGGCCGTCGGTGCAGACATTCTCGACGTGATCGAGGGTCTCGGCAGTGACCATCGCATCGGGCCCCATTTCCTTCAGCCCGGGCCCGGCTACGGAGGGTCATGCTTCCCCAAGGACACTTCTGCGCTGATCGCCGTGGCCGAGGACGCCGGGTACGACTTCCAACTCCTCAGGGCTGTGATCGCGGCCGACGATGAGCAACGTCGTCGCGTCGCGGCCAAGGTTCGCCTCGCTGCCGGCGGCGGCCTCCGCGGGCGAAAGGTTGCGATGTGGGGAATAGCGTTCAAGGCAGGCACCGACGATGTCCGCGAATCTCCTGCCCTCCGTATTGCCGCCCTTCTCCAGGAGGAGGGAGCAGAGGTGGTCGCCTACGACCCCGAGGCCAACACCCACATGGTGGGTATCGCCCCATCGGCGTTGGAGGCGGTCGATGGTGCCGATGTCTTGCTGGTGGCCACCGAATGGCCCGAGTTCACAGAGGTCGATCTCGCCGAAGTGGCCTCCCGGATGCGTGGACATCGCATCGTCGATGCCAGAAACCTCCTCGACCCCAAACAGGTCCGCAAAGTCGGCCTCGACTACTGGGGTCTCGGCCGCCCTGGCGCCTGACCACCCTTACTCGTTCGGCAGGAAAGTCAGCGGAACAGGTCCTCAGAGGGAGGTCGGACCAGGTCGGAGGCCGAACCGTCGCCAGATTGGTACCGGTAGCCGCGGATGAGGGCGACGGGGACTCCCGAGGCTTTGCCCATCACCAGATCGGCCGCTGATGCGAGCTCGTCGACGACGGCGACCTCGGTGACGTCGAGTTCGTAGCCCGCCCAGTCTTCGGTCCCCTTCAGGTCGAGGATCGGCTTGATCCCCGCCACACCAATAGCCACATCGGTCAGCCCGCGCCGCCATGGCCGGCCGAAGGTGTCAGAGATGATCACAGCCAGGTCGACTCCGAACTCGTGGTCGAATCTGTGCTTCAACCTCCTCGCAGACCGGTCCGGGTCGTCGGGAAGGAGGATCATCGTATTGGGCGCTGCGTTCGACCGGTCGATGCCGGCATTGGCGCAGATGAACCCGTGTTTCGTCTCAGCGATGATCAGGTCGCCCCGCCGTCGCACGATGGACACCGCCTCCGACTCGACGAGCTTGCGTTTGAACTCCTCGGGGTCGCCCTCGATTTCTACGACCTGACCCTCCGCCTTGGAGACGATCTTGTGCGTCACGACGACAATGTCACCCCGGGCAGGCTGGTGGGGGCGCAGTGCGTCGGTGAGCATCGTGAGGAGGTCGTCGCCAGGCGAGACGGCCCCGATCCCTTCGACGGGTATGACCTGGAGGCTCAAAGAGCGAGCACCTTCTCACAGAAACTCACAGCAGCACGTGCCTCGGAGATGCGTGTTTCCAGGGCGACCACCGAAACCGGGCCATCGAGGTCGGGTATGTCGGCCGCGTCGGAGACGTCCACTATCAAGCGGTTGAGCAGGCCGTCGTAGGCGGCAAGCACCCCGGCGTTCCCCGGTGGCAACCCGAGGGAGGCCATCACCCGGTCGGCCGGTCCCTTCAGAGCCTTTCCGCCGAACAGCGGGCTCACCGCGACGACGTTGTTGTGTCGACCGACAGCATCTCGAACCCCCGCGACTGCGAGGATCGGCCAGATCGAAAGAGGAGGGTTCGATGGGGCGATGAAGACCACGTCGGCCTGTGTGATCGCGTCGAGAACCCCGGGTGCCGGGGCGGGTGACCCTTCGAAGCGGACCGCTGCAACCGTGTCCCGGGTCTGGCGCATCACGAAATACTCCTGGAAGCCGAGCATTTCCCCGGTGTCGGTTTCGATAATCGTCCGCTGCCTGTCGTCGGTGGCCGGCACCACGAATGCGCCGACACCCAGATGTTTGGTGACGCTCGAGGTGAAGGTGCTCAGGGAAGTTCCGTTGCGGAGCGCTTCGGTCCTGAGGATGTTCATCGCCAGGTCACGGTCGCCGAGTTTGAAGGTGTTGTCACTGCCCAGTGCTCCGATTTCGTCGTTGGTCTCGAAGGTGTCGCCCGACCGCCCCCAGCCATGCGGCCCTTCGATCCCGGCCAGCGTGTAGACCACGGTGTCGATGTCCGGCGCGACGTGGAGTCCGTGAATGTCGTCATCGTCGCCGACATTGACCACAATGGTCAGATCAACACTGTCCAGCCGGTCGAGGCCCCGGGCTAGACGGGCGCCACCGACCCCACCGGAAAGCTCCACGACTTTCAAAATGGTTTCTCGATATTGCTCAGGGCGAAGGTCCGGTTAAGAATGACGGACCGCATGACTGACGTCAGCCAACTCTCCGCGGACCCGGACACGGGTCCGGATACTCCCACTCGCCTCCCGGCGGTGCGGGTTGTGGTGACCCCGGTCGACGGCGCTGACATCGTCGCTGCTCTCGCTTCCATAAGGCGGCAAGCATATGACGGTGAGATCGATGTGACGATCGTCGGTGATGCCGAGTCGGAGGTCAGTGAAGGGATGACCTTTTCTGCGTCTCTCGAGATTGCCGTATCCGAGACCGAGCCCTCCTTCGACTATCTCTGGATACTTCATGCAGACGCCCGGCCGCGCCCCGACGCCCTTGCTTCCCTGGTCAGGGAGGTCGAGCGCAACGACGCCGGCCTGGGAGCGTCCAAGTTGCTCAAGGCCGGCACCAGAGATGTACTCGAGGCTATCGGCAGCGCCACCGACGTCTTTGGCGAGCCCTATACCGGCCTCGACGAACAGGAGGTCGACCTCCAGCAATACGACGTCGTGAGAGAAGTTGCGTATGTCACTTCGGTTTCGATGCTGGTCCGACGCGACCTCGCCCGCGGTCTCGGAGGTCTCGACAGGCTGATGCCTCCGGATGCGGCAGGTCTCGACTTCTCCCAGCGTGCCCGCCTCGCCGGTGCGCGGGTGATAATCGTTCCCTCTTCGGAGGTCTATCACCAGGGACGCTGTCACGCAGCCGAAGGGTGGACGGAGAGGGCAGGTCGGCTCCGGGCGATGCTGATTGCCTACCGGGGGCTGACGCTGGCCTGGGTGATCCCCATGTCACTTCTGGTCGGCCTCCTCGATTCGGTACTGAACCTCTTCCTCTTGCGCTGGAAACACCTGGCGAGCTACCTGGGCACGTGGGCGTGGAACATATTCCACCTGCCATCAACCTTGAGTGCGCGGCGGAGAGCGTCGTCGATCCGGAGCGTCGGGGACGAGGAACTGTTCCGGTATCAGACGTCAGGTTCGGTGCGATTGCGCTCGTTGGGTGACGAACTCAGCGCGCGGGTGCTGCTGATGTTCGACGAGGACCAGGCAATAGCCAGGAGCGCAAAGCGCGCATGGTCCAGTCCCGGGATCCTCGGCGCGGTAGTCGCCGTGGTTTTCGTCCTGCTCTCGGCCCGAAGCCTGATTTTCGGCGGCATCCCCAACGCAGGGCTCAACTTCGCATTCGAACCGCCATCGATCGCGCTGGAGAGATTCTTCGGCGGTTGGAACGAGACCGGCCTCGGTTCGCCGGTGCCGGTACATCCTTCTGTGGGTTTTGCGGGCCTGGCCAGCCTTGTCTGGTTCGGTGCAGAGGGTGCGGCCCGAACCCTGCTGACTATTGGCTTCGGTGTCATCGCGGTTGCCGGAATGGGGCGCATGTTGGGACGCCTCGGACTGCGCGGACCGGGTCGCTACATCACCGGGATCGTCGCCATCGGGGGGCCGGGAACAGCAATGCTCACCGGTGAGGGATCGTGGACGGCACTGGCTGCGGCTGCGCTGCTTCCCTGGGCTCTCCGCGCGGTGTTTGTCCACCCGGTGGAGGCAGAGCGCGGTCGGCTGGGGGCAATCGGTTGGGCAGTGACATTCGGATGCCTCCTTGCCGCCGTCTCGCCGGCTCTGATCGTCGTTCCGGCCCTGGCGTGGCTGATCTGGCGAGTACAGGGGGGCAGCTACTCCCGAGTCGTACTCGCTTTGGCGGCGGCCGCCGGCGGCGTGGTTGCAGTCAATTTCATTTCGGGCGACCCCGGTTGGCTCCTCGACTCCTCCCGTCGTCTCGGCGTCGTCCCGGAGATGATCTGGCCTGGGCTGATTTTGCTGGCTGCTCTTCCGCTTTTCCTCGATGAGAGCCGGTATGGAAGGATCGCCGGATTGGGAGCCCTTCTCGGTCTCGGAGGGATAGTCGTCGCGATGATCGGCGGCGCCGGGCCAGGGGTCGAAGAGGCTGCCCTCGTGACAGCGTCTGTAGGTGCGGCGACAGTCGTTGGAGTTGCCCTCGACCGGATCAGGTTTGAGGTGATCCCAATGATTTCGGCGCTCGCGGCTCTGGTGATGCTTGCCGTTTCGACCGCCTCCGTATTCGGCGGCTCCCTGGGTTTGCCGGGTGGAGACCGCAACGACGACCTCTCCTTCGCCGCGACTCTTGCGGACGACGGCCAGCCCCGTCGCATCCTCTACGCCTCGACGGATGCCGGGCTGGTGCCGGGAGAGGCACGCGCCGGACCCGGGTTCTGGTATCGAGTTCTCGACGGATCGGGGACCACAATCGACGAGGTCTGGCTGCCTCCTGAGAGGGCAGGCGATAGGCAACTTGAGGCCCTCGTCGACCGAATCGCCTCAGGAGAAGTGCTCCGGCCCGGGGCAAGCCTTGCCGAGTTCGCCATCGGCTGGATAGTGGTTGACGGGCCGGTATCGCCACTTGACACCGCATTGGAGAGCCAACTCGATGTAGCGCCTCTGCCGTTCGATTCCGTGGCAAGGGTTTTTGAGAATCCGATTGCGGAGCCGCTTGCCGTGTCCGACAGCGGCGACGTCTGGGAGAAGGACGGAGCGGGCTGGGCCGGCGATGCCGGGGCGGGCCGGGTCGCTCTGGCCATCAACTACACCTCCGGCTGGGAGCCCGCCGGCGGCCAGGACGGCTGGTCCACCACAGTGTCCGAATCCACCGGCACTGCCTCGTATTCAGGGCACACGGTGAACGTGGCACTCGGGTACGCATCGGCAGTTGTACTCCTCGGCGGACTGGTGCTCATCGGTGTCGGTAGGAGAAGACGTTCGTGAAGTGGTTAACGCCCGTCTTGGTCCTGGCCATCGGCATCGTGGCGATGGTGATGCCGGCCGCCGATCCGCCGTCACCCGATGCGCAGCTCGGCATTGCGACTCCGCCTCTTGCCGTGTGCCCTACCGAGGAAAGCTCGACGCGGAGCAGCCGACTCAACGTGGTTTCCACGGTGGCCGGAGTCGGCCAGGTCACGATTTTCTCCGGTGGCGGCTCGGCGGGGGAAGGCTCCTTCGACACCGGCGCATCCGGGTCGGCGACGGTACCGGTCGGCGACATCGCGGCTGTGGGCAGCGCTGCGGCACTGGTGGAGTTCCCGGTTGCCGGATCGGCTACAGCTTCGGTTACCACCGGCCCGGCCCTCATTTCGGCCGAGACGTGCTCGGGCATACCC
>JBBDMR010000138.1:0-12534 GCA_040878225.1 Acidimicrobiia bacterium | reverse complement strand
TCAGCGCGTACGCCGATTCGTCGTGTCCGAAAGGTCCACCATCGACTATCAACGCCACAAGCACCCAGGTTATTATGACCATAGTTGCCACGCCGAATACTATGGATGGGAGCCAGATTCGTGTCGGTACTCTGAGGGGAAACGCAATCAAGACGGCGGCACCGACTATCCCGGATAACTCGAGAAACCCATACCCACCGAGTGCCCCCGAGACAGCCGCGCCTATCCCGGCGACGAGGGCTCCGATTCTGTACCACGATCGATTGACAGGCTCCAGAAGAAGAAAGCCGGTGATCCCCGCCGCGGTGAGTCCGGCGGCGAGAGCCCAGAGAGACAGGCCGCCACCGGCACCCAGGATCACGGCGAGGCTGACTGCGACCACAGCAAAAACCGAGGTGTCCAAGATGCCCCTCGCCACCGAGGGAACTACCACCGGGATTGTTCTAGTTGCCACTGGTAGGGGTGGAGGGTGTCGAATCCTTCTCGGTCAAGACATCGAGCCGAGATGTATAAAAGAACCGCACACGATCATCGGGCCAGGCAAATCGATCGCGGACGGTCCGTGCGTCGGCGCGGGCGTTCTCCACTGATGACGGTGTCACTGACTCCTGAAGCGCGTGTGCCATCGCATCGATGTCGCCGGGCGGGACCAGCGCCACGGCATCAAGATTTCCGACTACCTCTCTGGTTCCAGGAAGGTCGGTGGCGACGACGGGCACACCCATTGCTAGGTACTCGAGCGTTTTGCTGGGCAGCGAATACCGGTAGTTGGGAACATCGCGAAGTGGGGAGAGTCCGACGGATGCTCGGGACATCATCTCCACGGCTTCCGGATTTGAAAGGTGCCCGACAAGAGTCAGCTCGACCGATTCGCTTTGCGCCTGTCTGGTCAGTTGTTCGCCGAACTCCGGCGGATATCGCCCGATGACAGTAAGGGGGATTCCGACGCGGGCGCACGCCGAAATGGCATCAGAGATCCCACGATCCGGCTGGACGTCCCCGAGATAGACGGCCCCCCCGTCGCGCTGCTCCTTCGGCGATGGCCATTCTGTTGTTTTGGGGTAGTTGGGGAACACCGGGTGGCTCTTCTTGAATAGCTTCGAGTATCCGGGCTCGGCGAGAGTTAGGAGAAGGAATCTCTCCGCCAGAGAGAATAGCTTTCTCGATGACCATCGCATCAGCGGCCGCAGGGCTCGTGGAATCCATGTCTTCTGTCCGATCTGCGCTGGGAGATCCTCATGCACGTCGAAGACCACGGGACGTCTCCGGACAAAACGAGCCACTATCCCGGCAGGAATAGTCTCGGGATCGTGGAGGATGAGGATCTCCCATCGCCCCCGAAGCGCCAGGATCAACGCCTGAAGGTTGCGGAAGAGCCGTCCGCCTCTGAGCGGGTGATACGAGAGTCCCGACGTATCCGACGGTCTCGGTTCCTTTGTCGCATATGTGACATCAAAAGTCGCACTTAGAGTCCTGATCAAGCGTTCTCTGATGCGGGTGTCGTCGGGCGAGTGAACTGTGGTGATGACCAATACTCGCGGGGTCACAGCGATTCGACGTTGTCGGCAAGGATGCCGAGGCGCCGAAAGACCCCGCGTGCATCAAAAACGACAGGGACCGCCTTGGCAATGTGTTCATACGGTGTGTCTGAGTGATCGGTCAGAACTACGGCGATATCGGACTCCGGAAGCGAATCCGTGTTGTCAACAGGAATGAATCCATGGTTCGCAATCCGCTCGCTGCCGACGAACGGATCGATAACCGAGATGACGGCGCCTCGTTTGAGAAGTCGTTTCGCCACCTCAACAGACGCGGATTCTCTGTCGTCGGAGATGTCGGGCTTGTAGGCGATGCCGAGAACCAGGATTCGGCTTCCTTTGACCGAATGTCCTGACGCGTTGAGTAGGTCGGCGATTCGTTGCACCGTGTACTCGGGCATCTTCGAATTCACATGATCAGCGGTCTCGATGAAGCGGGTCTCAAAGTTCGCCTCGCGAGCCCGCCATGCGAGATACTGCGGGTCGAGAGGAATGCAATGGCCGCCAACGCCCGGCCCTGGATAGAAGGGTTGGAATCCGAAAGGCTTGGTCGCGGCCGCGTCGATCACTTCCCATATGTCGATATCCAGCTCGTGGCAGAGCTGGGCCATCTCGTTGACGAGCCCGATGTTGATTGCTCGGTACGTATTTTCGAGCAATTTCGACATTTCAGCCGTGCGTGCCGAACTCACGAGATGAACATCGGGAACGATTCTGCGGTAGGCGGCGGCGGCTACTTTCCCGGAGGTCGCGGTGACTCCCCCGATTACCTTCGGAATCTGTGCGGTCTTGAGTGCCTCTCCGGGTGAGACACGTTCGGGTGAGAAGGCCAGCCATACGTCGACGTCAAGCTTCAACCCGGCCTTTTCTATCGCCGGGAGAAAGTAATCCTCGGTTGTGCCGGGGTAGGTGGTCGATTCCAGACAAATCAGCTGACCCGGGCGTGCGACGCTGGCGACCGTTTCGGCTGCGGACTCGATGTAGGAGAGGTCTGGCTGCCGGTTTCGTCCCAACGGACTGGGAACGCAGATGAAGATGGTGTCCGCTTTCGATAACAAGCTTGGGTCTGATGAGAATTCCACTCCGGAATCGATCGCTACCGAGAGGTCATCGTTGGACACGTCATCAATATGGGACTGTCCTCTTCTCAGGTTTTCGATACGTGTTTCCGCAATGTCGTATCCGACCGCTGCCAAGCCCCGGGCCGCGGCCGCCACCAATAAGGGGAGCCCGACGTAGCCCAGCCCGATCACTCCTGCTGCCCAGGGCTCATTTTCAAAGAAGGAGATTGGGTCGTTCACGGCGTGCAGATGGTAGATCGGATCGACAACCAAAGAGATCCACGTTCGGACGGAATGTTTACTCGCTTGCTGTAAATCCGAGCCCCCAGGCGATGTGCATGGTGGCAAGGGCGAGGATGGTGCCGGCATTGGCGCGGAGGCGCCGGGGCATTATCAGGGTCCCGAGGGTGATGGCTGTCAAGTAGGCGGCGGGGACGGCGAGGGCCCATAGCCAGAAGAACGAGGCGATGAGGCTGAGGAGCAGTCCGATCACAAGCAGAGGCGGCGCCAGCTGCCGCCAGCGGAGGCTCCCGGGATGGCGTCGAGCAAAGCGCTTTTTCGCCTGGCCATATTGGAAGTATTGATCCCAGAGGTCTCGCAACGAGCCTCTGGGTCGGTATTCGACCTTCAACGCCGGGTTGAACCACACCAACCCGCCCGATTCGATGATTCGATGGTTGAGCTCGTAGTCCTGGTTCCGGGCAAACTCGGCGTCGTATCCGCCGAGGGCCTCCAGTCTTTCCCTGTCGAACACGCCCAGGTACACCGTCTCGGCCGGACCTTCATTACCTCCCGTTCTGTACCGCGCATCGCCGGCCCCGATCGGTGAGGCCATCGCTGCGGCAATAGCCCGTTCCCAGAATGTGGTGCCGACAGGCACCTGCATGCCACCGACGTTCACGGCTCCCGTTCGGACCAGGGTTTCCACCGCAATGCTGACGTAGGAGTCCGGCAGAACCGATTGGGCGTCACAACGGACGACCACATCGCCGGTAGCGAGGTCGATCCCGAGGTTGAGCGCGTCGGGGGTCCTCCCCGAGGGATTGTGCACGACGATTGCCCCTAAGTCCTTTGCCACTCGCAACGTGTCGTCGTCTCCCGCAGCGACGATGACCTCGGCGATGTTCTCATACTCCTGGGAGGTGATCGAGCTCAAGGCGGCGCCGATCTTGTCGGCGGCGTTGAGCGCCGGGATCACGACTGAGACCGATGGCAGGGAATTCTCCATTGGGTCATATGATGCCTCGTCGTGCCTGCTGATTTAGCGACCATCGCCGATCCAACGTTTGTGCTGCTCGCATGGAGTGCGGGGCTGGCGCTGTCGGTGGCTTTCGTATCGCTGTCGCAGATCGTCGGCCCGGGCTACACCTGGCTTGCCGGCGGGGTCGCCTTTGTCATCGCCCTGCCCGCTGCCTTCGCCGAATCGGCGTGGTGGGGGCGGGCCGGGGTCCTCTTCGTTGGACTCGCGCTGCTCTGGGCGCGCAACCGCCCGTTTGCCGGGTTGTTGCTCGCTGCTGGAGGACTGGCTCTGATCGTGGAAGGATCGTTGCTGGGTGGGGTGATCCCAACCCTTTCCGCCGCCCTTGCCCTCGGTGGTGTCACCGGGGAAATGGCCCTTGGGCACTGGTACCTGGTGGACCCCCGGATGCCGCGCTGGGCCTTGCGAGCTCTCGGCGGGGTCGCGATTGTCGGTCTGGTGACAGACACAGCCGTACTGAGGTTTGGCATCGGATTTCCCCAGGGCGGGGGACAGTGGGCATTCTGGTTGCTCGTGACCACCTCGATCGTGCTCATGGTCGCCGTCCTGGGAGCCCTCAGACAACCTGCCTACTCCGGCGTGATGGCGGCCACCGGCTTGTCTTATCTCGCGGTTCTCACCACTCTTGGAGTGGTCTTCCTGGGTAGGGCCCTGGCAATTGGCCTCGGACCGTTCGCATAGTTGAACACACGACAAAGGAGTTGGATGTGGAAGTAAAGGCAGTCGGCGAAAGCGAGATCTCCTCAGAAGCAACGCTCATTGCCGGAGCCCTGAAAGGCCTCGAACCGCTGCCGGGATCGGAGGGGGTCCTCGACGGCGTGGACCGGCGGGTACTCGAAGTATCCGGGTTCGAGGGGAAGGCGGGCCAGGTCGTGACGATTCCTCACCGGGAAGGCGTGGCGGTCATCGTCGGGTTGGGTGAGGAGGCGACGTTCGAGTCGCTGCGGGCGGCCTCGGGCAACGCGGTTAGGTCAGTCAAAACAGCTGAGGTCGCTTGTCTCCTTGCCCTGGCGCCCATCGAGGGTGCAACCCGGGCAGTTGTCGAGGGTCTTGTCCTCGGGGGTTACCAGTACCGCGCGTACAAGACTTCCGACGAGGGGGCCAGCAAGGTGGAGTCGGTTGGGGTCGTGGACGCCGACGAAGACGACATTGCTTCTTCGTTGGTCGGGGCAGACGCCACCAATCTGGCCCGGGACTGGACCAATGCACCTGCGATGGATACCTCACCCGTTGACCTTGCAGAGATGTTTGCTGCGGCGGCGAGCGATGTCCCGGTCGAAATCGAGGTTTGGGATCGAGCCCGTATCGAAGCGGAGAAACTGGGCGCTTTTCTCGGAGTAGCGGCCGGTTCCGACCGACCTCCAGTGCTGATGATCATGTCATACCAGCCTGACGGAGCTCGAGCGCACCTGGGCCTGGTCGGCAAGGGCATCACCTTCGACTCCGGAGGACTGTCCATCAAGACTGCGCCGTTCATGGAGGAAATGAAAGACGACATGACGGGTGCGGCCGTTGTTGCCGCCGCCACCATTGCGGTTGCACGGGCCGGGCTTCCGCTGCGTATCACCACTGTGATCCCGCTGACCGACAACGCAATCGGCGGTAATGCAACTCGCCCCGGAGACGTCCTCAGGCCAGCACAGGGCCCGACCATCGAAGTGCTCAACACAGACGCAGAGGGCCGGCTCATCCTGGCGGACGGTCTCGGCGTCGTGCGGCGATATGAGCCGGATCTCATCGTGGATGTGGCGACACTCACCGGGGCCGCGAAGGTGGCTCTCGGCGAGAAGATCGCCGCCGTATTCGGCTCCGAATCGGAGGTAGCCGAGAAGATTCTGCGGGCGGCCTCGCGCGCCGGTGAGTCGTTTTGGGAGATGCCGCTGTTCAAGGATTACCGAAAGGCCCTCGACTCCAATATCGCCGACATCAAGAACATCACCGGGAACCGCTACGGCGGCGCAATCGCCGCTGCCCTATTTCTCAGTGAGTACGCGGGCGACGGTGACTGGGTCCATCTCGATATCGCCGGGCCAGCACGCTGGCGGGAGACGGCAGGCGAACAGGTCAAAGGCGGTTCGGGAGTGGGTGTCAGGACGCTGCTCGAGCTGGCACGTCTGTTGGCAGAACCCGACGCATAAGCGGGCGATTCCCTACCATCCCCGCCATGCGTTCACGGTTCCTGGTTTCAGTTGCGATCGCGGACCTCATCTCATTGGCCGTGGCCATCGCGCTGACCTCGTCTTATGTCTTCGGGGTGTTCCTGCCGTGGACGGGTCAGCCCGGTACCGAAGTCATTCCGCTGACTCTTCTCATGGCCGGTTCGATGATCCTCGCCTCCTGGTTGACCGAATCGATGTCGGCTCACGGAGTTCCCCGTCCCAGCTATGGCCGGATGCTGTCGATATTGCTGCTGACAGTGGCGACGACCGCCGTCGGCCTGGTGCTGGTTAGGTCGCTGTATTTCTCCCGCCGTTTCTTCATCGGAGTCTCGCTGGTGTGGCTGCTGTTTGCCAGTGTCCACCGTTTGGCCCGACGGGGCCGGCCCTGGCAGGAATCGATCGGTCTTATCACGGCCGAAAAGCAGCTGGTTGAGCACCTGGAAGCATCCGACCACGCCGACATCGTCTGGGTGCTCGACCCGAGAACCGAAGGGGAGATCGAGCTTCCCGATCGGAATGTCACCATCGCAATAGACCTCCGGGCCGTTCTCTCCGAGCGTGTCGCTCAGTTCGTCTCGTCATGTGACATCGCCGGCTACACGGTGAAACCTTTTGTCTCCGTCTATGAGGAGCATGTGGGGCGGGTTCCGCTGGTCCATCTGGCCGAGGGTTGGGAGATATCCTCCCCCCTTCTCGATGTGGCGCCGTGGCTGCCGGGCAAGCGGGTGTTCGACGTGGTGACAACCGTCATTCTGGCTCCATTGTGGCTGGCACTCGGGCTACTCGTTTGGGTTTTCGTGAAGTTGGCGTCACCGGGCCCTGCGATCTTCACGCAGAGACGTATTGGCCAGGGCGGCCAGCCGTTCACGATGTTGAAGTTCCGCACGATGGATCTCGACGCCGAAGATGGCGGGCCCAGGTTTGCCGAGGAGAACGACGAGAGGTTCATCAAGGGTGGCGGATTCCTCAGGAAGTCACGGCTCGACGAGATCCCCCAATTGGTAAACGTGTTGAAAGGGGATATGAGCCTGGTCGGGCCCCGGGCGGAGCAGATACCGTTCGTGCGAGCTTTTCGAAAGCAGATTCCCTTCTATGAGCACCGGCATCTGGTCCGGCCCGGGATCACCGGCTGGGCTCAGGTCAGCTATGGATATGCCGATGATCATGCCGACACGATGGAAAAGCTCACCTACGACCTGTACTACGTCAAACACATGTCTCCCGTCTTCGACCTGCGGGTTCTGGCGAGGTCTTTCCTGATCGTCCTCACCGGCCGCGGTGCCAGATGACCGAGACGATGATCGAAACGAATCCGCGCGGCTTCCGGGCACCGGGGACGACTTTCATGATCAGCGGTGGCCTGGTCGGAGCGGTTGGTGCCTACCTCTTCCAGGTGATCGGGGCCAACGCCATCGGATCGGAGGCGTTCGCGCCGATCAGTCTGCTGTGGACTGCCTTCTTCATCCTCGCCACGATCTCTCTGGTCCCCATCGAGCAATACGTGACCCGCGAAGTTGCCTCGGGCCGCAAAGCAATCCCGAATGCTGCCAAGGCCACCTACTGGTTCGCGGTCGCGGCTGCAGTGGTCGCCGTCCTCTTCGTAACAGTCACCCGGGAGTCTCTCTTCGCTGGAAGCTGGCAATACGTCATCCAGGCCGCACTGCTCGTCGTCGGGTATGCGTTGCTGTTCTTCGGCAAAGGGGTCCTGGCGGGACGGCGCCGTTTTGGCGAAGTCGGTTGGGTGCTTGTCATCGAGACTGCCGTCCGCCTCGTGGCAGGAATCGTTGCGATCCAGCTATTCGCTACTGCAGAGTCGCTGGGATGGGCGATGGTGTTGGGTGGTTTCTCGGTGCTTGGCATGCGCTGGTGGCGAAAAGACGAGGGCGACGAGAACGCAACTCCGGCTCCCGCTTCCCGCTTTCTCGGCGGGTACGTGGGTGGCTCGACCTCATCTCAGCTCCTCTTGGGAGGGGCGCCGATCGCCGCTGCCCTCTTTGGTGCTCCCGCATCCCTGGTGTCGGTGATATTTGTGACCTTCACCCTGTACCGGGCCCCCCTGACCCTCATTTTCGCCCTGCAGGGAAGGGTTCTGCCCTACCTGGTGGGCCTCACCGGCGGAACCGACCGACATCGGCTTGCCCGAATCGCCGGGCTGGTTGTTGGGGTCGGGGTGGTACTTGCGCTGATGGGTGCTCTCGTCGGTTGGCTGGTTGGCCCCGAAGTTGTTGGTCTCCTCTACAACGAGGAGTTCATTCCCGGGCGGGCAGTGGCCGCGCTCGCGGCTGGCGGCGTGATGGCGGCAGCAGCCGCCCAGATCGCCGGTCAGGTTCTGGTGGCCGAAGGCCGCACCGCTCGGCTTGCTGTCGCCTGGTTCATCGGCCTGATGGTCGCCCTGCTCGTGATGGCGTTCTACCGGCCCGAACCTGACCTGAGGGTGGCGGTGGGTTTCGCCAGCGGCGAGTCGGTTGCCCTCTTCTTCATGTGGTTTCTCGCCGCTCGCAAATAGGCCGCCACACGTCTCCCGCTTGCGCCGAGGTTGGTCCCTGCGCTCGCCGAAAGGCGGGCGGAGGTAGGTGGGAGAGGTCTCTCGGGCTGGGAGGGCGGTCGGGTCAACGGGGGACGCGTGTCGATCAGCGTGGGTGGGATCGCCCCACCCTCCCGGCTCCTTCGTCGCCGTCTCTCCCTCCGCAAGCGGAGGGAGAGACGCGTGTGCCGGTACTCGCGTGTGTCTGACTGTCCTCCCGCTTGCGCCGAGGTTGGTTCCTGCGCTCGCCGAAAGGCGGGCGGAGGTAGGTGGGAGAGGTCTCTCGGGCTGGGAGGGCGGTCGGGTCAACGGGGGACGCGTGCCGATCAGCGTGGGTGGGATCGCCCCACACTCCCGACTCCTTCGTTGCCGGCGCTCCCCCCGCAAGCGGAGGGAGAGACGAGTAGAGACCGGAAACTAAACGACGACGATATCCACCAGATTCACCAGAGCGGCGAAGTCTGCTTCGTTCCTGGTAAACAGTGGGAGGCCGGCGGATAGGGCTGCGGCCGCGATAAGCAGGTCGACTGCCCGTTGGCCCCGGGCTTTGCGGCCGGCACTCATCGCTGCCGCAAATACCCTGCCATATGCGCGGGCCGCCTCGATGTCGAACGGCAAAGGGTCAAAGGCCGCCTCGGCTCGCTGCAGGCGGTCCAGCCTCCTGCTCTGCTCGGCGGGATCATCGGTGGCGTGTGGCCCGGCAGAGAGCTCTGCCATCGTGATCGAACTGATCGCAACTTCGACAGGTAGCAGGGAGGGGTCGACCTTCTCCAGATCGATCAGCACCGATGTGTCGAGAATGCCGCGTGGCACCCGGTCGGAATCAAGCACCCGGCACCGCATCCTGATCCGCAATCGCATCGAGATCTGCCCGGAAACGTGCACTGTCGATTGGCGGGGCATTGCGGAACACGGCGAGGGCTTTTTCGGTCTGGAGGAATCGATGGCGATGGAGGGGAGTGAGCTCGGCGACCGGAACACCATTGCGGGTCACGATGAAACTCTCCCCGCCGTCGATCTCACGCATGATCTTCCCGCTCTCGTTCCGGAGCTCTCGTTGACCTATTTCCCGCATTCTCGAAGTGTAGCACTACGTGCTACGAGCTTCAGAATGTGTCAGTGCCGGTGGCCTTTCCTGAAGAGTTGTCTGGTTGCTCGCAAATAGACGGGTGCTCGATCCAACGGCTGTGCTCACCGGCGAGGGACGGCGGGAACCTCCAGCGCAGTTCACGGGGGACCACGGGGAATCTGTTCCCGACCCTTATTCCATTCGATGTCACGGACACGAGGTCGGCGCGGAGGAGCTGAGGGAGGTATCTGGGTAGCCGCACCTCCTCCCCCTTCTCGGCTGCCCGGACCAAGCGGAGCAGCTCTGCGATGGCACCCGAGCCAAGTGCTGCTACCCAGAATCTCCGAATGTACGGGTGGGATGCCGGAAACGGTCCTTCCCTGTCCACGAGTTCGACGGGAACAAAGGGGCGGACCCGGGCGGTCGCTCGGACAGAAGCGCTCCCGGCCGACACAGCGTCTTTGACTGGAGGACGAGCAACACCGTTAACCGAAAGCGCTTCTGTCTTCATAGTTAGTGTTCTACAGAAGAACGTTAACTACCGTCAAGTGACGCGAGCGAGGGCGCGAAAAGATCTCTAAGGAGGTGTGAGGGGATGTGGACCGGTGTCAGCCCGTATCCGGGTCGAGCTCGCCGATGTATATCGTCACGGTTCCCTGGCCGGTCAGGTTGGCTCCGGCGGCCGGTGTCTGCGAAACGACACGGCCGACCAGGTTCGGGTCGGTGGTGAACGCGGTCTCCGTGAGCACGCTGAGGTTCACGCCCGTCGACCCCTCGAATACGCGTGCCGCTTCGAGGGCCTCGTCGTTAGTCATCCCCACGAAACTGGGCATCTGTCCGGTTGGTATCACTCCGTTAGAAACACTTATCCCTATGCCTGTGCCTTCGGGAACGCTTGAGCCCGGGGCGCGAGATTGGGCGACGACCTGACCCGCCGGTTCCAGGGACGGAACTTCTTTGACGGAAACGTTCAGTTTCGCCGCCTTGAGTCGACTGACAGCTTCCGCACGATCGAGTCCGACCACTGACGGAACAGTCGTCTGTGGAGGTACCAGGTAGTCCTCGATATTGCCCGGCTCGTCCGGGAAGGGGATCTCAGGAAGGCCGTCGAGCACGTAGCTCATGAACTCAGCCCAAATCGGCGCCGGCACCGAACCGCCGAAGACCCGGCTGTATGGCTGGCCATTGATCACGACGTTGGTCAGCGGAACCTGTTTCGACTCGTAACCGACCCACACCGCAGTGCTGTACTCGGGGGTGTATCCGACATACCAGGCGTCGAGGTAGCTTTGGTGGGTTCCGGTCTTGCCGCCCTGGGGCCTGCCGATGTCTGCCCGTGGTGCGGTGCCCGAGGACGTGGGAACCTGGGCGAGAGCCCGGTGAGCCGCGCTGAAGATGGCAGGGTCGGCAACCTGGACCTTATCCTCTTGGGCCTCGTAGACCACGTTGCCTTCGGCATCGACGATTTTCGCGATCAGGTAGTCGTCGGCGTGGAGTCCGTTGGTGGCAAAGTTCGAGAAGGCGTTAGCCATCTCCAGCGTGGACACCTCAGAGGTGCCGAGGACAATGGAGAGGACCGGGTTCAGGGACGATTCGGTGATCCCCATCCTCCGCGCCACATCGACTATGGCCGGTGGGCCTACTTCGTTCGATACCTGGGCATATACCGTGTTCACCGAGTTGTAGGTTGCCTGTTCGAGGGTGATCACGCCCAGGGAGGCGCCGGCGTTGGTGACGGTCCAGATGTTGGTGCCGTCGGGGGAGCAGACGAATTCACATTCGATCTTGATCGGGCTTGCCCCGCTCCAGGAGTGGCCGAGGGTGTATCCCTGCTCGAGCGCTGCCACCAGTGCGAACGGTTTGAAAGAGGAACCGGGGTTCCGTCGGCCCTGCACTGCAAGGTCGAACTGGGAGAATTCGAAAGGCAGGCCGGACGCCATCACTTTCACCGCTCCGCTGTGGTTGTCGACCATGGTCAGGGCGCCGGTCGGGGAGCAAGAGTGGGTGAGCGAGTAGGTGGCGACGAATTCGTCGGACTCCTCCGGATAGATCTCACGGCATGCGGCCACGTTTTGTTCGTAGGCGGGCAACGGCAGCCAGGTTTGCAATATCTCGTTGGCCTTCTTCTGAAGGTCGAGGTCTATGGTCGTGAAAATCTGGTATCCGCCGCCGCCCTCGCAGGCGACGTCGTCAGCAGGGCAGCCGAAGATGCTGATCTTCCGCTCCTCATTGGTCTCGCCGAGGAAGTCGAACTGGCGATCGTTGAGGAGTTGGCGCTTCACCTCCGCAACCACATGATCTGCCTCTCCGCGCCGGAGCGGGGTGTCGACAACGTCGAGCGACTGGGCCTTGGCGACTGTCGCCTCCTCTCTGGTGATCCACTCGTTATCCGCCATCTCGTCGAGCACCGCATCGCGACGCTCCAGTGTGATCTCCGGTCTCGTTCTCGGGTTGTACAGAGACGGGTTCCGAACCAATACCGCCAGGGTGGCCGCCTCGTGGACTGCGATATCGCTGAGTTCTTTGTTGAAGAACTCCTCGGCAGCGGTCTTCACGCCGTAGGCCCCGCCGCCGAAGTAGACCGAGTTCATGTAGTACTCGAGGATTCGCTCCTTGGAGAACCGGCGTTCGACTTCAGCGGAGACGAAGGCCTCGGTTACCTTTCGTCGGATCGTGTTCTCGGAGCCGACAAAGGCGTTCTTGACGACCTGTTGAGTGATGGTGGAACCACCCCGGGTGGTGTCATAGAGGATGTTGTCGATGGCTGCGGAGAAGATCGCCGAGAAGTCGACACCCTCGTGCTCGAAGAATTCGCTGTCCTCAGCGGCGAGCATGGCGTTGACCATCACTTCGGGGATGGCGCTGTAAGGGATGGGCTCGGAGTTACGGCCGTCGTGGAGCTCGGCAAGCAGCTCTCCCGAATCG
>JBBDMR010000137.1:0-12541 GCA_040878225.1 Acidimicrobiia bacterium | reverse complement strand
CAGCCCGAATGCTTCAGGACTACGAGCGCGAGATCTATCTGACGCGCTGAGACACATCAGGTTGTCATGAGCGTCAGTCCTCGGTCCAGTATTCCTCATAATGGACGTTGCCCTTTGTCTTGAGGTGGTCGATGGTGAAGCCACGATTGTGAAGGAGTTCGCAGACCCCTTCCGGTTCAGGGAAGATCGGGTTGTCGTCCTCCCATTTCGGGATCCCGATCATCGCCGGGTTGCCGCATAGGAAAACGTGGGTGTCGGCAGGGTCGAGTGGACCGCCGAGTAGATCTTCGACCTTGTCGCCGCGGATCAGGTCCTGGATGTAGACCTTGTTGTCGAGGTTCTCGGGCTCTCTGGTGGTGAGCACCTCATAGCGGTAGTTCTTCCACTTCTGCTGGACGATCTCTTGTTCGGGAAGGTAGGCGAGGTCGTCGCGGTAGCGGACGCAGACCAAATTGAGGATCGGGCCGCGGTGGCCCGATCGGAGCAGTTCGGCGGTCATGGCGTTCTGCGGTGCTTCTCCGGTCCCGGTGCTGAGGAACACCACCTTGTCGTCAGGCTCGACGCCTTCCAGCGTGTACCTGCCGGCGAACTTACCGCCCATGAAGATGCGATCGCCTTCTTCCTTGGCGAAGACCCTCGGAGTGAGTGCCGGGATCAACCCCTCCGCGGGCCGCAGCTTAACCAGGTAGAACTCGACGTCGCCGGAGTTGGCATCGACCAGCTCACCGGCATCCCGGTCGACAATCGAAGAAGACACCGAATATGAGCGACGGGCAAGTTTGCGTAGCTGGTCTACGCCGATCTCCTCTTCTGCGTCATCGACCCGCGGCTCCCAGTACCCGAGGGCCAGCGTGGTGTACTGGCCGGGGACGAACCCGTCGATGGTCTTGTCGGGCTTGACTTTCATCACCCACAGCTCTTCGTTGTGCGCCCGTATGTGGCTGATCGTCGCGTTGTAGTTCTCCTTGCGGAGGGTGTCGTAGGGGTCAGCAGATTCGTCATAGAAAACGAAGAGATTGGCAATGACACTTCTCGCGGCTGCCAGCGATGCGTCGTCCCAACCCCCGTCTCGCTCGATCGAGACCGTGTTGGAAAGAACGTGGACATGAAGCACCGATGGATCGGAGTCGAACAGCCGGTTGGCGAGAAGTGCAGGCGGATCGTCGCCGTCGGAAGTTCCAGCAAAAGAGTGGCTGTCCTGTCCGGTTAGAGAGCGGTCGGTGTCGAACAGGGCGACATCACCAATCAGTGTCGACTTCACCTCGATCGTCTGGCCCATGGTGTGAAGTTACCGTCCGGAACAAAGCATCGCAGGTTGATGTTGCCTGAAACATGGATGCCAACAGTCTCAAAACGCGGTCTGACTGCTGACATCCCCGTGGTTGGCGAGCTCGCCGTTCATTCGATTCAGGCCTGTCGGCCAATCAGGCGACTGACGAGCTGAAGGACGAGTGCCACGGCCAGGGATGCGGAAACACCGATTGCCAGGGCTGTCACCGAAGAAGTAGAGAGCCCGGCCCAGCGGGACCAGATAGCAACTAGTGCGACATGGCCGGCGAGAGTGAGCCCGGGTCGCGACTCAGGAAGCGCAAAGGAGGACCAGCCGAGCATCGCGATCGAGCCCACCGCTCCGATCCATCCCGTCTCCCTTCCCACTCCGCCCCGTAGCGCCACCCACGCCAGGAGAAATCCGATTACGAGGGATCCAGTGAAGCGAGGGGTTGCCCATTCGGCGGGCCACCAGGCCCAGGCGAGAGCTGCCGTCACCCCGACCAGCACAGCGGCCCGTTCGGTGTCGGGGACAGTTGCCCAGATTCCGCCAATCGTGGCTGCGACCGCGAAAGCACCCACCCAGCCAGGCCGGAGCCGCTGGATGCCGTAGGCAGCGAAGAGGGCGGCCAGAACGGCAATGGCAATTTGCCACAGCGCGGTCGATGCCCCGCGCGGGCCGGACCCGGCGACTCCTCCCCGGAGCGGGCCGGTAGCGACAAGAGCGAGGACCACTGCTGCGCCCCATATCACGCCCCAGTCGGGCGAGCGCTTGCGCAGCCCAAAGCTCAGGAGCAGGCCGATCAATCCGGCGCCGGCACCCCACAGGAATGGCGCGCCGGTGATCAGATCCGCTACTGCTGTCAAAGTTCCCGGAGTCCGGGGACGACGAACAGCGTCATAGTGAGGCTCGCTCCCGGTGAATCCGTCCGATGGCGCCGATGATGCTTCCGACCATCTCCTCGGTCATGTCGCTCCAGACCGGGAGGCTGATCACCTGTGACGCCAGGTTGTCGGTGACGGGCAACGCAGCGGTGTCGAGGTCGGCGTAGGCGGTCTGGCGGTGCAAGGGCGGCGAGTAATAGGGGCGAGTCGGGATGCCTTCGGCCTTGAGCGCAGCCACCACTAAATCCCGGTCGACTTCGAAGTCCGGCGAGACAGTGATGGTGAAGTCCTTCACCGAGCTTCGCCGACCGGCGGGTACTTCCTGGAAGCCGATCCCGGGTAGCTCGCCAAGCCCCTCGCGATACTGCTGGGCGATCGAATTGCGGTGCTTAACCCGGTTGTCGAGATGGTCGATTCCGGCTAGCACCACAGCCGCGTGCAGTTCGGACATCCGGCCGTTCATCCCCGCTTCCAGGGTGTCGTAGCTGCCGGGGTTCCCATAATTTCGGGCGCGGCGCAGGGTGGCGGCGAGGTCGGCGTCGTTGGTGGCGACGATGCCGCCTTCCGGTCCGCTGAGCACCTTGGTCGGGGTGAGGCTGAACACTTCTGCAGTGCCGTACGAGCCAAGCGGTCCCATCCGCCCGTTGACTTCGATTGCAGAGCCCGCCCCATGGGCTGCATCAAAGATCAAGGTTGCTCCGACTTCAGCGGCCTTTGCTTCCAACGCACGGACGTCGCAGGGGACACCGGAGATGTGGACACCGACGATCACGTCGGGAGTCCCGGCCACGTTGTCCGGTCCGAGAAGCCACGAATCAGGATCACAGTCGGCAAAAGTGATATCCATCCCGTTCCAGCGCGCGGCATGCGCGGTCGCCGAGAAGGTGAAGGATGGCATGGTCACGGTCTTCTTCCCGAGGGCCTGGAGGAGCAGGATGAGCCCGGTTGTGCACGACGCCACCGCCACGCAATGGCTGACACCGAGAACTCCCGACATCCGCTCTTCGAGTAGTTCGACATACGGGCCGTCGGTGAGCATCCCCGAGTCGAGGCTCGAGCGCACCATCTCAAGAATTGCTTCGGGTTCCTCGACCACCGGCCTCACGAACGGTATTGCGTCGGCGAACACCGGATCCCCTCCCGCGAACGCGGGCTTTCCACTTATCGTCATTGTCCCTCCATTGGAACCGTCAAGTTAGCCCGTTTGGGCGGCAGTGCTAGTGGGCCACCAAAGGCCATCGAATCAACCTCTAGAGAAGCTCTAGGTCGCCGAGGGAGATATCCCACTCCGAGAGCGACAGCACGTCGACTGACAGGTCGCGCAATGGGTTTGCGACCAGCGAGAGGGCGCTGACCCCGGGAACCGGCACCATTCCTCCGCCGAGGGCACCCTTCCATTCCGGAGTGCCCCGGGAGAACCATCCTGCGAGATAGGAGGCTCTGGAGACCCGGGCCGCGAATCGGACGGCCGCGGATGGCCGGTCTCCGAACAGCTCGGAAATCACTACCTCTCTGCGCCCGGAGCGGTGGTTGGGCCGCAAGATCGCAGTCTGGCCGTTGTGGTTTATCGCCCGATACCGTGCGGTGGGATGGCCGGCGAACCGCCACTGCATGTACCCGGGCGTGCGCGGGGTTCGCAGCCCGCGGGCGGGACGGTCGGTGACCGGGCCCCCGGCCTCTTCGGTGCCTGACTTGAAGAAGTCGTCGGGGTCGGGGGCGACATCGTCGGGGCCACCCCCGGTCCGACGCAACAGCGGCCGCACCATCACCCCGATCGGGCCGACCTCCTGCCAGCCCATTTTCAAGTACCCCGGTCCGGACGCCTTGTTCGGTGTGTTGAAGATGAGGTCGATCCCCTGGTCGGTGGCAGTTCCCACCGCTGCTTCGGTGAGTGCCCTGAAGATGCCTCTCCTCTCGAAGTCGGGATCAGTGGCGGTGTCGACCGGGCGCAGGCATCGGATGGTTTCGCCCGAAACGGTCTCCAGATCCCAGCGCAGCATCGCCCTGACCCCGGCGATCTTCCCATCGGCCTCGGCGACCAGGGAAAGCGACTTCCCAAAGGGGTTGTCGACATGCTTCCAGCGCCACAGCTCAGGGGTTCGTTTCAACAGCGCGGTCTCTCCTAGGGCCCTGCGAAGGACGCCGAGCACGTCGGGCAGGTCTTCGGAGTCCATCTCCCTGATCTTGACATCTCCCACAACCCGCAGATTACCCATGACGTCGGGGGAGGTGGTTTCCGGCTGAGGAGGCCGTAGTCTGACGGGACATGGGCAAGGGAACAACCGAGCGGGACTCTAAAGCGGCGCCGGGGTCGATCCTGATTCTGGTGTCGAGCACCCAACGCCGGGGGGCAGAGGTGTTCGGCGAGCTTCTCAGCCGCGCCCTCCAGCAGGTTGGTCGCCAGGTGACGCTGCTCGCTCTGCATGGGTCCGACTCCAAAGCGGAGATCGCGGCGAACGCCCTGTTCAGCGCTTCCGAGATCGATGACATCTCCGGGCTCAAAATGGGAGTGGTCAGACGGCTGCGGGCGGCGATCCGGGAGGCGAAACCTGCCCTCGTCTTTGCCGGAGGAGGGGCGACATTGAAATATTCGGTGGCGGCAATGGCCGGCATGGCCAAACCCCGACCTGCTCTGGTCTACTCGTCGATCGGCGAGCCCGAATTCTGGGCCACGAGCCTCTGGAGGAGGCGGATGATGTCGGCGCTGCTGGCCCGCACGTCACTGGTGACAGCCGTGTCGCAGGCGACGGCAGACCAGCTGGTCCGGAGCTTCGGGGTCAGTCCGGCCAAGATCCGGGTGGCCCATCCGGGCGTTCCCGAAGAATTCCTCGACATCGAGAACGAGGAGAGAGGGCCAGGGCCTTTGAACATCCTCTACCTCGGCAGCCTGTCCAATGAGAAGAATCCCATGGCTGCAATCGCCGCAGTCGGCTTGATGGAATGCCCGGCAATCCTCCGGATGGTTGGCGACGGCCCCCTGCGCGATTCCATCGAGGCGGAGTCGGCAAGATCCCGGTTCCCGTTGGAGGTCACCGGTCCCGCTGACGACGTCCGGGACCACCTGAGATGGGCAGATGCAATCGTCCTCACCTCGAGGACCGAAGGGCTGCCCGGCGTGGTCCTGGAGGCGAGCGCAGCCGGAGTTCCGGTGGTCGCCTTTGGGGTCGGAGGAGTCTCCGAGGCTGTCGAAGACGGCGTGACCGGGTATGTCATCGATCCCGGCGACGGCAAGGCGATGGCACTCGCGCTCGACCGACTTGCGCGCGATGAGGCGTTGCGCTCCTCGATGGCTCAATCCGGGCGAGACCGGGTGCGGAGCCATTTTCTCCTGTCCCAGGCCCTCGAGCGGTACGTTGCCGCTCTCGACCGCTTCTTTGCTACGTAACCGCGGCCGCTGAATACGATGACGCCATGTCTGAGGGACGGTTGGGGCGACCTGGAATTCTGTTGGCGGTCTTCGCCTTGATGCTTGCGGCGTGCAACGGAACTGAAGGCACGAGTGAGACCACACGCGATGCGACGAGCACCACCCGCGACATCTCACAGCGGTCCACAACCTCTACCGAAGGACGGTCGACAACGACGACATCGACGACGATGTCGGTTCTGGATTCAACCACCACGACGTCCAACGTCTCTGAAACTCCTCCCGAGATCGGCGGCGGGGTATTGGGCGTTGTCGGTTGTTCGAATACCGAGCAGTCGGTGGACGGCTACCGCGATGTGTCCGAAGCCGATCTGCTCACGCCTGGAGATCTTGGCGGTGGGTCGATATCTCTCTGGGGAGACCCGTCCATTGCCGGCTACTCCACCTATTGGTCTTTCTACGACACACGTCGTCCAGCCGAGGGTTATGCGGGGACCTGGGTCCAGTTGTGCATCCGGACTTCAGAGCATGAGGGTGCTTTTGATTCCGACGAGGAGCAGTGGGTCACACACATTGTCGAGCAGATACACGCTCGGGACCCGGGGATCCCGGTCTGGATCTCTCCTCTCAATTTCTACGCCGACGGGGTGGTATGCGAGTCGGTCGGTGTCGAAGGCCCGGCAATCTCGGCTGAGGCCGCCGACTGGGCAGCATCGGCTCTGGCCGGTGTGTTCCGAGGACCCGACCTCGGGCCGGTCGAAGAGTCGGACCTGGGTGTGCGTGACACCTGCCACCTGGGTCGGGATGCCAAAGCCTTAGTCGGCGCGCAGCTGTCCGCCTTCTTCGACTAGAGATTCGATTAGAGATCGAGCCACGGCGGTCTGACGCCGGTCAATGAAACAATTGCCCTGTTGTCCTCTTCGGTTTCGGAGCGGATGAAATCTGCAGTTTCTTGTTTCATCGGCTGGTATGGCCCCGAGTCCTTCCGGTTGAGAACTGCCACCGCATTGCGGAGCCGTTTCGGTAGCCCTTTTGTCATGTCCCGCAATCGCGGTGATCGGTATTCGACGAAAGCATTGGTGACCTGGCCCAAGATCTGTGGCGTGAAGTCGTCCGACACCCCGAGAAAGCGACAGGTCCTCCTGTAAACAGTGGTCGGGTCGGAGATGATTTCGTCGAAGGTCTGGACGAGGATCCGCTCCTTGGGGATGAAGCGCAACAGGTTCTCCAACTGGGCTCCGTAGCGCCCCCGGTCGAGATAGGAATAGCGTGCCCTGTATTCGCGACTGCGCTCAAGTCGTCTCGGTTCGGCGGCAATGGCCTCTGCAAATTCGAGTTTCTCCCGACCCACACTCCGGTTGTGCCAGTAGTGGGAATGCGCCCGGTCGACCGGGTCACGGAGCAGGAGCAGGATCTTCACGTCGGGGAGTGTCGTGGCGATCCGTTCGGCCACTTCAGGGAAATAGAGGTAGGCGGGGGTGGCCTCACCGACTGCTTTGGCGGTATCCGAGCCGGGAAAGTGCTGCAGGTACCAATCGATGCCGCGCTCGTAGTTCTGGTCGAAGAAGTGGACTTCTTTCGGCTGTCCGACGGTGATCTCATCGTGCTCCCGGAGGTATGCGTTGAGGGAGGTCGTCCCGCAACGCATCGCCCCGGCGATAAGGAAAGTCGGTAGCTGCGGCATCTGGGCGAGGCTAGCGCACTCGCCCTGAACCGAATTCGATCTACTTGTACGGGCCGGTGCCTTTGAAGTCCACCGACACTTTGCCGTCACCCAGTGCGTCGTAGTAGATGATCATCCCGACGAGGCCGTCTTCACATGCGATCACGGTTGCCCTGGAGCCATTGAACCCATGCAGATTGAAGCTCACGTTGTTCGCTTCCGTATGGGTGTAATCCCGGATGTCGAGGACCTGGCCACTCCCATCGAAGAATGCGACCCGGGGACGCTCGTCGACTGACCTGCAGGCTCCCTCGTAATCGATGGCGGAGAGCACGTTGGTGCAATCCTCTTCGGATATCTCCGCGCCCCCACCGGTATACGGGGTGCCATCCAGGTAGCGCTGGCCTTCGTCCATATAGGTGTCGTTGACCTTGCCGTATGCCTGGTCGGGTGGGCGGACGAAGGCGAACCTGCCGTCGATGCTGCCGTCAGCTCCCATAACGAACCCGTAGCCGCAGCGGTAGCCCTCACGATCACCGGCAACCCACTTCGAACCGGGCAGATAGGGGAGGTTGGTGCCGAGGTATGGCGCCGTCCACCAGACGACCCCGGTTTCGGCGTTGGATGCGGTTATGGAATAACCACCGGCTGCTTTGAGCCCTCCCGGGTACGTGACCGTGGCGGGAATGGCAAGCCCGGACGCAATTGTCGGAGGGTTGTCGGTGTTGGGAGCTTTCGTCGTCGGAGTGGTCTTGGATTTTGCGGCGGTTGTGGGCGTGGTCGCTGCGACGGTGGTCGTGGTCGACCTCACTCTTTCTGACCGCACCGTTGTTGACGTCCGCTCGACCCGCAGAGCCGCAGCCTCGGGTCCGCTCGAAGAGCTGCTGTTGGGCAGTTCTCTCTCTGTGGTCGTGTCTCCCTCTGTGGTCGTGGATCGATCTTCGGCTGTGGACGAGCTGAGCTCGGCAGCAGCCACAGGGGCATCTTCTCCAACAGCCGACGGGGTGCGGGCAACCACGAAGCCAATGGCGACGAGGGCGGTAGAGAGGATCAGGGCGAGGATTGTGCGTTGCATGAACGCTCCTTTGTAAGCCTGGTTGGGGGATCTTCGAACACAGCCGGTGGCTTCGGGACCAGCTTTGTACATCTTGGAATCGACCGGAAATCGGCGGTCTTGAGAAGTTTCGCGATTTCCTCATCACTCTTAGTCACCAGGCCGACCTGGTTCGATCTGGTCTAAGCGGGGATCGGTGCAGCGATACGGCGATTGTCGCCGGGCGGCGCCTCTTCATCTTCCTTCTTGAGATGATCCCAACCAAGTTGGATCACCACGACCGCGAGGAAAGGAAGGATTTGGGAACGCTCTCTCGCCATGAGCCCGAGGTTGAGGAAGGGAGAGAACATGATTATGAACCCGAATGTCATGATCAAGCTGAAGAGGACGTACGGGTCGCGTCGCAACGTTCGCATCTTCCGGATGATCTTCGGCGACCGCCACAGGAGGATGAGGAGCAGGGCACTGCTCTCGAGAGCGCTAGCCATCGCCTGAGCGTTGTGCGCCTCGTAGGGGAGCGGGCGGAACAAGACCCGCAAAGCCGCTCCAGGGATGTCCTGGGGTCCGGAGACTGCGCCTCCCTCCACCGAAGAGCCGCCCTTCTCCGTGTTGCCTTCGAGGTTGGTGACGAATTCGTCGACCTCCACACCCACATTGCCCGAGAGGTCGATGTTGAAATTGGATGCTGCGAATGCCACCAGGAAGACCGATCCGGCACCCACCACCAGAACCGCGGTCCAACGCATCAGAGGTGACAGACCCAGCCCCGTGCGTGACTTGGCGACAACAAGGGTGACGGCCAGTGCCCCCAGCATCAAAGCCGAGACGTGGGGTCGGATCGCTCCGGCAAAGGCGAGTCCTGCCCCGATGATGAGAATGGGTCGGAACCCGCCCCTTCTCAGAAACTGTGATGACCCGTAGGCGGCCACTCCGATCCCGAGGAACATCAGTGACTCCTTGCCGAGGCTTGCCGGCCAGTATCCGACAGCCGGGAGGAAGAAGAGCGGGTAGCAATACCACTTGAGCCGTCGCGGGTTCACCGAATTCCTGAAGGCCGCATAGATCAACATCTGGCCGAAGAATGCGAGTGTGGCAAAGAGGAAGAACCCTCCGAGCATCTGCGGCTTGTAAGGAGCGTACACGAGGCCCGTGATCGCGTCGGTGAACTTGGTACCCACTTGGATGTCCGGGGGGAGCTGGAATGCTCGCCAGTATTCGGCGAGTCCCTGGCCGGCACCGTGATAGCCGATCGCGTCACCACCGCCGCCGTAGACGACCCACATCACCATATAGCGGGCGATCGAGAAAATGATCTTGGCCATGTAGGCGGCTGCGATCATCCCGGGGAGCCATTCGGCATCCTCGGGCGTGGCCATGCGCCGTGCGATCGCACTCACCACGAGCAGACCGAGCATGGCGATGACGATGGCGTCGAAATACGAGAGCAAATCGCCGGTGAACAGCCCGAACAGCATCACGACGACGGAGATGAGCGCCCCTGTGAATACCCAACCAGATGGATAGCGGGGCTCGAGATCTTGATATTTTAGATCGATCACAGCGCCGGTTGCCCTTTCCCCCTGGGCGAGAACTCGAACTTCTCGCCACAAATTACCACGGAAGCTCTCTTTGCGCTCGGTGATGTTTGTTCACTCTGAACGTTGTCAAAATATCCGCTATGCTGTGGTGCGTCGGAGGGGCGGGACGAAATACACGCGTTCCGGGGGTACTCTTCGGCTGAGGGCAGTTCCCGGTGAGGGGACCCGATTTGGGGGCATTTCATGAGGATCAAAGCAGGCGTCAAATGGAACTGAAACGAGTTATGGGCCGGTTGGCCCCACGCTGGCCGGTGCTGGTCATCGCCGGGCTGATCGGAGCGATCGCCGCCTTCGTTTTTGTCAATCAGCGCAACAGCGAAGTGGAGCCGGTCTACTCCGCAGAAGCAACTGTGACGCTGCCCACGCTCGAGGCCGATGACGGGCGTGGCCAAGTCACTGCCATCTCGGGCGAGCTCACCACGGCACTCGAATTGGCAAAGACCGTGAACGAAACCGAGCTTCGACACGACACCCGATTCATCGAGGCCGACGGCGCCACCAACACTCTTATTTTCCAAGCCATCGAATCGACCGAAGAAGCCGCAATCAACGCGGCACAGGCGATGAGACAGGCATATGTGAACGAAGACCCTGCCTTCGACGTGAACGCAGAACTCGCAAAGAAGTTGGCCGAGGCCAATGTGATCAGCGGTCGTCTCGATGAGTTGATTCCCGATGAACCCGCGCCGGTTGTTCCACCAATCGAGGAGAGTGCTGCAGCCGACGCCCGCCTCAGCGTGCTCCAGTCGCAACGCGCTGCGCTGGAGGCCAAGATCGCCGAACTCCACGACACCCGTCTCGACGCCGCGTCTGAAGACATCGCCGGCATCGATGCTTCGATCGAGCGGTATCAGGGAGAGCTGGCGACCCTCCTGGTTCTGCTCGGCCCGCTCGAAGACGCCGTGGCAGCAGCAGCAGCGGAGGGCACGGGCGACGCCGGGGAGGGGACCGATCAAGTTCCTGACTACGGCGATCTGCCCTTGGCCGACCAGTGGTCAATCCAAGCCCTCGAAGCGCGTCTCACCGAGCTGCAAACGGAAAGCGCGAGTCTGATAGTCGCCAGTGTCACCGGGACCGGGATCGTCCTTCCCGATGCCGAGGTGGTAGACGAGACGCCCACTGTCACCCCGACATGGCTGGGGCTTCTGGTCGGCTTCCTGGCGGGCATAATCCTCTGGTCAGCGGTGCTGCTCGGTTTCGATCGGGCGAGAGGGATCGTCTGGCAGGCAGGCGACATCAAGAACGTCAGCGTTCTGGCAGAAGGCCCAGCGATAGCGATGAACGACCGGGACGCGAGCGACCTCGAGCTCCATCGACGGAAGCGGAGTGTCCAGGCAGTCCGTTCTGCCATCATTGGCGCCGGGCGCCTCGGTCAAGGAACGATTGTTGGGTTCGCCTCACCACCGAGCACCGATCCCGATGTTCGCGACGATCTCGCCCGGGACGTCAGCGCCAGCCTCAGCGCGGTCGGCCGCAGCGTGCTCGTGGTCGACCTTGGGTTCACCGGAACCTCCCCCGGACGGGCTACCGACGGGAGCGGGCTGAGGGCCCTGTTCCACTCGGTGTCAGACGACGAGAACACGATCCGGGAGAGGGCTGCTGCGGCGATCGATGCGGCCGACCGGCGCGCACCCGGACTGGATGTTCTGATAGCAGACTCCGACATCATCGATCCCGCCGACATTCTGGCCGGGCGTCCGCTGACGGAGCTTCTCAACCAGGCTCGCGAGCAATACGACGTAGTCCTGGTCATTCAGCCGACTACCACCGTCAACTCGGGTGCCGGGGTCGATGCCTATCTCCAGCAGCAGGTGATCGTCTGCACCAGGGGGAAGACCCGGGTGTCGGAACTGAACACCATCGCCATTCCCCGTGACGCCGCCCATGTGCAACTGGTTGGGGCAGCGATCCTCGTGCCGTACCCCGGCGATAGGCCGCGTCGTCCCGCCGAGCCCATTGAAGATGGGCAGTCGGAGCAGTACGCCGCATCGGGGACTGACGGCAGAGGCGCAAAGGTCACATCGAAATTGAAGAGGCTTGGGCCTAACGAGAGAGAGAGTGGGGATCCGAGCCGCGACCGCCTTCGCGCCCTCGACAGCTATTCAGTCGAGGAGAGCGCCCTGCTCCAGTCCGAGTCCTCGCCCGAACGCCCATAGCTCCATTTAAAGATAGATTTGGTGGCGAATGAGCGCGGGCTCGATCTTCCTACCGTTGCGAGACGCCCTCAAGCCGCTGGTCCCGGTTCGGGCGCGGCGGTCTCTGGTCAAAGCGAGGCATCGGCTGCGGGCGCTGACGGCGCGCTGGCGAGTCGTTCCCGACTTTGTCATCATCGGCTGTCAGCGAGGAGGGACCAGCTCGCTATACCGCTATCTGGGGATGCACCCGGAGATATCGCCATCTCTCCGTAAGGAGACCGAGTACTTCACTGCAAAGTTCCCGGAGGGCGAGTCCTGGTATCGGGCTCATTTTCCGCTCGCTTTACGCCATCGGATTGCGACGGCGCTCGGTAAGCGCCGTCTCGCGTTCGAAGCCACGCCTGACTATCTGGTCGACCCCCGCGCGCCAGCGCGTTGTCACGCCCTTTTGCCCGATGCCAGGATCGTGGTGATGCTCCGGGAGCCCGGGGAGCGCGCCCTGTCCCAGTTTCACCACAATGTTCGCCACAGGTTCGAGACGGAGACATTTGCCCGGGCAATCGAGCTTGA
>JBBDMR010000136.1:0-12664 GCA_040878225.1 Acidimicrobiia bacterium | reverse complement strand
CACAGGCAGGTAGGCCGTCTGCCAACGCTCGAGCTGATGGTATGTGCCATGTCCGTGAGCTCCTCGACCTGGTCGCGCAGGTGTGTCTCGAGTTCCTCCACATCGCGACCATCGAGCGCTGGGTTATTCGTGATGAGCGTTCGCCACTCCGCTATCTGGGCTTCCAACCACTCCACGCTCAGGCTCTCTTCAGGACGAATGACAACAGATCGGCTCGGCCCCACATGCCCCCCAAGGCCCTGGTCACCGTTACCCACTGTCTCTTGTGCTCAGCGAGGGCGGCTTTGCCCTCATCGGTGATCGCGTAGTACCTGCGCCGCCGGCCCTCAGGGGGTCTGCGCCACTCAGTTGTCACGTACCCCATCCGGTTCAGACGATGGAGCAACGGATAGAGCATCCCGTCGGTCCAGTCGAGTTCACCGTCAGAAAGGGCCCGAACCCGTTTGAGGATTGCGTATCCGTAGCTCTCCTCCTCAGCAAGGATCGCGAGGACCAGCGGAGTCGCCGAAGCCGCGACGAGGTCTTTCTCAATTTGCATCACTACACCTCCATACCAAGAACCAGCATGCATAGTACTACAAGGTATAGCGCCAACGTGAAGATCACTCATTATCGGTCAGAAAGTTCCCTCCTGGTCCAGTGCATTGGGGAATCACACTGAGTGGGCCAGGAACCTGCTTTCTGGTGGGGGAGGACAGTTGCGCCTCCGCCCTGAGGGTGATGGTTGCCGGTTAGGGGGGAGTGGCGTGTTATCCTTTGAGCACCAGATCGGTGTTTCCCATAGGGAGTCTTTTCCGGTGATATCCATCGCCACCCGACCGCTCTCAGCGGTCATTCCACAACTGAACGCCACCCGCCCTTACGCAGGTGTGTACGGTTCCGGCCTGGTTTCGTCTTTAAACGCAGCTCATTCCACCAGGAAACGGAATGTGACCTGCGCATCCACACCAACTTCTCAGAGGAGTGAGATTCATGGCTCTGTTTCGCCGCAAGAGCCCTCAGATTGTTCGGCGGTCCTCAGATCAGGGGACAGTCGAAGAGCGGAAAACCGTAACGGTCAAAGGGCACAAGGTTGAGGTTCGTCGGGTAGAGAGCACTCGCCCCGAGCACACGACCGACCAGAAGAAAACCAAACGCAAGAAGGACCGGAACCGGGGTCAGAGCCGGAACGGTGTTTCCACAAGCCGCGCAAGGTCGCGCCGGCCCTCCGACGACGAGATAATCGTCCCAACCGACAGCTCCCGCAAGCAGATGCTTGTCCGTGTCAAGGGCGACCAGACCCAGGTGGTCATCCTCGAAGGCCCTGTCCTCGTCGAGCACTATGTGGCCCGCGACGCGGCTTCCTCCGTGGCCGGGAACATCTATCTCGGCCGGACCCGCAACGTGCTCCCGGGAATGGAAGCTGCCTTCCTCGACTTCGGTGCCGCCAAGAACGGCGTGCTCTACGCATCCGACGTCTCCGTAGACGGCGTCTCCAACGGGCGGGCAAAGCGGAGGATTGAGAATGTCTTGGAAGACGGGGACGAGGTCCTCGTCCAGGTGACCAAAGACGCCATGGGTGCAAAAGGCGCACGCCTCACCGGCATGCCCTCGCTGCCCGGGCGCTACCTGGTTCTGGTTCCGGACTCGGACAGCGTTGGGATCAGCCGACGGCTCCCCGACGAAGACCGGGGCCGCCTTCGGGACGTGATCAACAAGGTCCGCCCGAAAGGGTATGGGGTCATCGTCCGCACGGCCGCACTCCATGCAACAGCCGAAGAGCTCGCGGCTGATATCTCCCGTCTGGTCAAACAGTGGGAGTCGATTGTCATCGAGTCCCAGCAGGGTGGAGCCCCGCGGCTGATCCACGAAGAGCCTGAATTGCTGATCAAAGTGATCAGGGAACACTTCACCGCTGACTTCCGCAAACTGCTCATCGACAACAGAGTGGCTTACGACAAGGTCATCTCTTACCTGAGCTCAACCGCTCCGGACCTCGTTTCCAAAGTCTCCCTGTATGACGAGGACCCGCCACTGTTCGAGCGGTACCACGTCGACGACCAGCTGAAAAAGGCACTCGACCGCAGGGTCTACCTCCCTTCGGGCGGCCACCTGGTGATCGACAGGACTGAGGCCTTGACTGTGATCGATGTCAACACAGGCAAATTCGTCGGGTCGTCAACCCTCGAGGAGACCGTCAAGCAAAACAACCTCGAAGCCGCCGAAGAGATCGGTCGGCAACTCAGACTGCGGGACATCGGCGGAATCATCGTCATCGACTTCATCGACATGGAGTCGGTGGCCAATCAACAGGCGGTGTTGCGCCGTCTCAAAGAGACCTTGGCCCGGGACAAGACCAGGACCCAGGTGTTCGAGGTGTCGAGTCTCGGACTCGTTGAAATGACGCGCAAGAACGTGTCTGCCGGGCTTCTCGAGCAGTTCTCCACCAAATGCGAGCAATGCGGGGGTCGGGGAGTGATCATCAACGACCACGCCGGCGCCCACGTCGGTGTGACCGCTGAGGACTATGACTGAGCAGGTCTTTGTCGATTAATCCTTTTGTTCTTGCCCGGCGTTGCCGGTAACATAAGCAATCGATTCTCCCTTTCCAGAAGAGGTTTTACATGTACGCCATCATTCGCGCTGGCGGCAAACAATCAAAGGTGCAATCCGGCGACGTCATCGATATCGAGCGTGTCAAAGGTGATGAGACCGAGCTGACGTTCGAGCCGCTGCTGGTTGTCGATGACGAAGGCAATGCGTTCTCCGACCAGGAGGCGCTTTCCAAAGCATCGGTCCAGGCCAAGATCCTGGGTGAGTCCCACGGACCCAAGATCGATATCTTCAAGTACAAGAACAAGACGGGGTACCGCCGCCGCCAGGGCCACCGCCAGAAATACACGCAAATCGAGATCACCGGTATAACTCTGCCCGGAGCAAAGGCTCCGGCCAAGAAGGCCGCCCCCGAGAAGGCCGCCCCCGAGAAGGCGGCAACCGAAAAAGCTGTGGCCGGGAAGGCCGCGACCACCAAGAAGGCGTCAACCGAGGCGAAAGCGGCCGCACCGGCGAAGAAGGCCGCTGCCAGCAAGGCTTCATCCACGAAAAAGGCGGCCGCGGCCAAGAAGCCCGAGCCCGCATCGTCCGAGGAGGAATAGACATGTCAAAGACAAAGGCAGGCGGTTCTACCAAGAACGGCCGCGATTCAGAAGCGAAACGGCTCGGCCCCAAGGTCTTCGACGGCGAGATTGTCTCCGCAGGAGCCATCCTGGTCCGCCAGCGTGGCACGCGTATCCATCCCGGCGCCAACGTTGGCAAGGGAGGGGACGACACCCTGTTCGCCATGAGTGAAGGCGTCGTCAAGTACGGTGTGCGCGCCAATCGTCGTCATGTAGACGTCGTACCCCAGTAGAAGAGACCCCGGTCGTGTTCGTCGACCGAGTCCGAGTCAACCTCCGCGCCGGAAACGGTGGTGCGGGGGTTGTTTCGTTTGTGCGGTCCAAAGGAAAGCCGAAGGGACGCCCTATCGGCGGCAACGGGGGCCCGGGTGGGAACATCACACTTCGAGCTGATTCATCCGTGGCGACGCTGCTCCGATACCACCGCAACCCCCACTATCAGGCAGGTAGCGGCACCCACGGCGAGGGCGATCTCCGCCATGGTCGATCGGGTGACGATCTGGTGCTCCCGGTCCCACTCGGCACCACCGTGGTCGATGAGGACGGCACGCTGATCGCCGATCTCGTTGCGGAAGGCGAGGAGGTCCTGGCAGTTTCAGGCGGCCGGGGGGGCAGGGGGAACGCCGCTTTCGTCAATCCGGGCAATCGGGCGCCGGCAGTGGCTGAACAGGGTGAATACGGGCGGTCTGCATGGTTTGTCCTTGAGATGAAATTGCTGGCAGACGCTGCTTTGGTGGGATTCCCCAACGCCGGAAAATCCACCTTCATCGCCAGGGTCTCCGCAGCTAAACCAAAGATCGCCAACTACCCGTTCACCACGCTCGAGCCCAACCTCGGAGTGGTTAGCTTCGATGACCGGGAATTCGTGCTCGCCGATATCCCCGGCCTCATCGAGGGTGCGGCAGAAGGCAAGGGCCTTGGCCATGAATTCCTGCGACACACCGAGCGAGCGCGTGTCCTGGTCTACCTACTCGATCCCTCCGAGACCCAGGAGGTGGGTCCGGAAAAGCAGCTCGAGATCCTCCGCCGGGAGATTTCGGAATACTCCGCCGAACTGTCACGACGACCGAGCCTGGTGATCCTCAACAAAGCCGACCTCCCCGAGGCCGAGCCGATCGACGGGTATCTCACGGTCTCAGCCCTCACCGGTGAGGGAACGAGGGAGGCCCTTCACGCCATAGCTGACCTCGTCGATCTCGCGGAAAGAGAGGCACCGGAACAGATGGGATTTGTCCTCCACCGACCCCTGGGGCCTGGCTTTACGGTCGAGCGGGAGGGAGAAGTGTGGGTAGTCAGCGGTGTCGCCGTGGAGAGAGCAATCTCTTTCTCCGACCTAACGGCTGCCGAGGCCGCCGACATGGCTTCGCGACGCCTCGCCCGGCTTGGAGTGGACGAGGCATTGCGCGGTGCTGGTGCGGTGGCAGGAGACGAGGTGCGGATCGGCGAGCTCAGCTTCGATTTCCTTGCCGACTACGGCGAGGAAGAGTGAGTCATCGCCTCCACAGGTCGCGGGTAAAGAGCACCAGGACAGGGAAGATCTCGAGGCGCCCCACGATCATCAGGCCGGACAGTAACCACTTCACAAGCGCGGGCAGCCCCGAATAGTTGCCGAGGGGCCCTACGTCGCCCAGGCCGGGCCCGATGTTTCCGATCGACGCAGCTACAGCGCTCGTCGTAGTCACCAGATCGAGGTTCTCAGTGAGGTTGGCATCGATAAAGGCGACCAGGAAAGTCGAACTCATGAACAGGAATATGTAGAAGAGGAAGTAGCTCTGCACCGCCTCGACGATCGGCTCCTTGACTCTCTGCCCGCCGAACCGCGTGACGAACACGCCTTTGGGGTACACAAGCCGTCGCAGGTCGGCGTAGGCAGCCTTGGACAAAACACCGATGCGGAAGGTCTTGATGCCACCTGCAGTGGACCCGGCCATGCCGCCGAGGAACATGAGGCCCACGATGAGGATTTGCAGCGCGGGTCGCCACAGGGCGAAATCGGCTGACGCAAACCCGGTCGTGGTCGTGATCGATACGGCATTGAAGGCGGCATGTCTGAACGCCTCACCCGGGGCGAGATCGGCGAGCAGGCCACCGGCAACGATGACTACCGCGACCGCACCGATAAAGGTGTAGAGGCGAAACTCGGAATTCTTCACGTATTCGAGTGGTTTGGCGAACGCCCTGTAGTGCAGCGCAAACGAGACCCCCGCCAGGAACATGAAGGCGGTGATCACCCACTGGGTGTAAGCCGAGAACCCGATGATGGAGTCCGGCTCGGTACCGAACCCACCCGTTGACATCGTGGTCATGGAGTGGATGACCGCCTGAAACATGGTCATGTCGCCGACGGCAAGCAGGACCACTTGGATCAAAGTGAACGCCAGATAGACCAGCCACAGCCTTTTCGCCGTTTCCTGAAATCGCGGAGTCAACCTGTCGGTAGTCGGCCCGGGCGACTCGGCCCGGGCGAGCTGCATTCCCCCGGTGCCGAGAAGGGGGAGAATTGCGACACCGAGCACGATGACTCCCATGCCACCCAGCCATTGGGTCATCGCCCGCCAGAAGGAGACTCCCTTGTCGAGGAGTACCGGGTCGGAGAGAATCGAAGCACCGGTGGTGGTGAATCCGGATGCAGTCTCGAAGATGGCGTTGGTGATGTCGGGAATTGCCCCGGTAGTCAGGTAGGGGAGGGCACCGAAAAGCGAGAAGATGAACCAGGACAGGCCGACCGTGACAAATCCCTCCTTGACTGTGATGGATTGAGGCCTTTTGACGAATCGCCTGGTCAGCAGGCCAGATCCCGCTGTGATTGCTGCCGCGATCGCGATTCCAAGTGCAGTGTCGTACTCGGCGTACAGAACCGAGACGAGGGCAGCCGAGGCCATGGCGATTGCTACGAAAAGGAGCACCGATCCGATGACAAATGCGACCGTCCTGATCAGCTTGGCCAGAGGCGACTGGCCGCGGCGTCGGGGGTCGGTCGTCACGCCGAGAAGAGGGCAGTGGAGTCCTGGATATCGCGGGGCAGGGCGAAGAAGATTATGTGGTCCCCCGGCCGGATCACGGTTGAGCCGTCAGGCACAAAGGTCGTCCCGCCTCGCGATATCCCCCCGACAATTACCCCGACAGGAAGTTTGAGTTCGAGCAGGGTTCGGTCGACTGCCTCCGCACCCGCGGCGACTTCCATCTCGATCGCCTCGGCGTCTGTGTCCGAGAAGGTCACAACTCGTTCCACCTCTCCGAACCTGACGAACCGAAGTATCGCATTGGCCGCCATGAGCCTGCTCGACGCAGCGGCATCGATGCCGATGCCCGAGAGCAGGCCGACGTAATCGATCCGATGGAAACGGGAGATGACCATCCCGGCGCCGCTCGCCTTTGCCACGAGACACGCCAGCAAATTGACTTCGTCCCATCCGGTCAGGCCGAGAGCGACGTCTTTTGGCCCGAGGTCAAGGCTCGCAGCGAGGACCGGGTCGGTGGGGTCAGCGCACATAACAAGAGAGTCCGGGTGTTTGTCGGCCAGGGAGAGGCATCGCTCCCGATCCTCGTCGATCATCACGACGCTGAGCCCGGCTTCCCGCATGGCATCAGCTGTCAACTCGGCGAGCCTGGTTGCTCCGAAGATCACGGCACGTTCGAGATGGCGCCGGGTAAGGCCGATCATTGCCGCGGCTCTTTCCACATTGTTGTCGGTGGTCATGATCAGGGCGTGGTCCCCCGCCTCGACCACGGTGTCACCGTGGGCGACGATCGTCCGCCCGTGACGGACGAGAGCGGCGAGCACCCAACCCCATTCGGCGTTCCTCACCCGCATGGTGCGAAGGGGCACGCCGGAGATAGGGGCGGTGGGGCCAACGGTGCCGCCGACCATCACCAGTTTCCCGCCTGCGAATTGGATCAACTCCGAGGCACCGCCCAGGCCGACGATGTCGACGATCTCTTGGGCGGCGGTGGCGGATGGGTCGATGACTACATCGACTCCGAGTTGGGCGGAGCCTTCCCGGATCTCGGGGTCTTCGATCCTGGCGATTGTCATTTCGGTCCCGAGGTCTTTGGCGGCATGGCAGGCAAGAACGTTGGCGCCGTCCGAACTGGTCACGGCGATGAGAAGGTCAGCCTTCCTGGCACCTGCCTCTTCGAGGGTGGTCGTACTGGCCCCATTGCCTTGCATCACGAGAGCGTCGATCGAATCCTGGAGGTCGGCGGCGATATCGGCATTGTCCTCGATGACCGTCACGTCCTGGCCGTCTTGGGACAAGCGCTCCGCCAGATAGGAGCCCACCGCCCCGGCACCAACAATGATTATTCGCATGGGTTACGACGAAAACGCACAATTAGGCAGGCTAATCCCGACGGAGGGCCTTTGTGAGAAGCGGTCGAGTTCTTTGATGACGTTTCCGCCCGTACAATGTGCGCTCGATACAGGAGTTTCATTGGAGTTCGATTCACCCCAAGCAGTCGCCGTGGCTTTGCGCTCGGTCGGATACCTACCCGATGAGCGCATCGCTCAGGTTGTCTTCCTCGCCGGCCACCTGGGCAAACCGATTCTGGTGGAGGGCCCGGCCGGAGTAGGCAAGACCGAGCTGGCCAAAGCCCTGTCGGCCGTCACCGGCAGGGAGCTGATCCGTCTCCAGTGCTACGAGGGTCTCGACGAGGCCAAGGCGCTCTATGAGTGGAACTACAAGAAGCAGTTGCTCCGGATCCAGGCCGACGCCGACCACAACTGGGACGAGATCGAACAGGACATCTTCTCGGAGGACTTCCTGCTCGAGCGGCCACTGCTCAAAGCGATCCGCACCGAGCACCCGTCAATCCTTCTGATCGACGAGGTCGACCGAGTAGAGGTCGAGACCGAGGCACTCCTGCTGGAGATTCTGTCGGACTTCCAGGTATCGATCCCGGAATTGGGGACAATCGAGGCGGCATCGATCCCCATGGCCTTGCTCACCTCGAACAACACCCGGGAGCTGAGCGAAGCTCTGAAACGGCGATGCCTTTTCCTTCATATCGACTACCCCGACCCGGCCCGGGAGAAAGAGATCCTCGAAGCGCGGGTCCCGGACCTTTCATCTCACCTCGCCGACCAGATCGCCCGCGTGGCCCGTTCGGTCAGGAATCTCGACCTCAAGAAAGCCCCTTCAGTGTCTGAAACCATCGACTGGGCGCGAACCCTGCTTGCCCTGGCGGTGGAGGAAGTCGACGAGGCGGTGCTGGCCGACACCCTCCACGTGCTGCTCAAGTACCAGTCCGACATCGAGATAGCAGCCAAAGAGCTGGCAACCCCCACACGTTGAGATGATCGGGGCACTAACCGGTTTCGTCGACGAGCTGAGAGAGGTCGGAGTTCCGGTGTCGATGGTCGAGTCGATCGACGCGATGCGGGCTGTCGAGTCGATTGACCTGAGCAATCGGGTGGCGCTCCGGGAAACCCTCCGGGCGACACTGATCAAGAACCTCCGGCACGAGCGTGCCTTCGACACTGCATTTGACGTGTATTTCTCCAGGCTTCCCCCTCCACTCCCTTCCGCCGACCCGGACGACACCAGGGAGACCCACGCGCAGGCACCCATGGGTGGCCAGGAGGATTTCGACCTCGACGATCTGATCCGGTCTCTCCTCGTCGCTCTCGAAGCCTCGGATGCGGAAGGTTTGCGGGCGGGGGCGCAGCGAGCCGTCGACCGACTCGCCGGCATGGAGCCGGGACGACCCGTCGGTGGCACCTACTACCTGTATCGGACCTTGCGGCGACTCGACATGGCCCGCCTCGAAGAGATGCTGCTCGAGGCTCTCGCCGACGACGGGGAGATGTCAGAGTTCGACAGGCGCCTGCTCCGCGAAGACGTTGCGGCACGACTCGAGACCCTCCGTCGCCAGCTCGAGGAGGAGATCCGGCGCCGGCTGGTCGCCGACCGGGGGCGCCAGGCCGTTGCCCGGACCCTGCGCAAGCCGATGATCGAAGATGTCGACCTGATGCATGCCACCACCTCCGAGCTTGCCGAGATGGAAGCTGCGATAGGTCCCCTGACCCGCAAACTCGCCGCCCGGCTCGCCAGACGGAGGAAACGACGCTCGGGCCGTCTCGACTTCAGGAAGACTGTGCGGAGGTCACTGGCGACCGGGGGAGTGCCCGCCGACCCGCAGTTCAAGCATCCCCGCCCGCACCGTCCGGAAGTCTGGTTGATCTGTGACATTTCGGGTTCGATGGCGACCTTCTCCCGCTTCACACTCCAGTTCACACATGCCATGTCGTCGCAGTTCTCCCGTCTGAGATCTTTCGCCTTCGTCGACACTGTCGACGAGGTGACCGACTTCTTCGGCCCGGGAATCGACTTCGGGTCGGCCCTGCACCGGATTACGACCGAAGCCGAAGTGATCTGGATGGACGGCCACTCCGACTACGGCAACACCTTCGAGACTTTCCTGGCCCGGTACGGAAGCCAGATTTCGCCGCGAACGACGATTCTGATCACCGGCGACGCCCGGAACAATTACCGGCCAACCCGTGATGGGGCCCTCGCCGACATCGCCCGTCAGGCGCGCACCGTCATATGGTTGAACCCCGAACCTGCCTCGTACTGGGACACCGGGGATTCGACCATGGCCGAGTATGCCCGGCACTGTGACTCGGTCCACGAGGTGCGCACCCTGGCCCAGCTGGAGTCGTTTGTGGAGAAGTTGACCTTCTCCGGAGTCAGGTCGTCCTGACCCCGGTCCTGAAACATCTAAACCTTTCCCTGGCCGCGCCGATAATTCGCATAGTTGCCCCACAAAGGGGTTGGAGTTAGGTGAAGAGATCAATGGGATCGCGGATACTTGTAGTTGAAGACTCGGCGGTGATACGTCGTTTGATCGAAGTCTGCTTGCGCGCTGCCGACCTTGAAATCGTCACCCGTGAGGACGGAAAGTCCGGTCTGGCCGCAGTTGGCTCTGAATCTCCCGATCTGGTCGTTCTCGATATCGGGCTGCCCGGTATGGACGGCTGGGAGGTTCTCGACGAGATCCGACGGGATGTGACGACAGCCTCGCTCCCCGTGGTGGTTCTCACTGCTCACGCAGAAGAGGAATCTCGGAGACGGGCGAATGAGGGCGGTGCCGACGCCTTTGTAACCAAGCCATTCCAACCGAACGACTTTCGGGCGACCGTTCTCTCACTTCTGGAATAAGCCAACTCGGTCGTCTCAGTTAGGCTCACGCCGGTGACGACAGAACCAATCATTCCCTCATTCCTTGGCGCTGCCGTACAGCGGCGCGAAGACCCAGCTCTTATTCGTGGCACTGCCCGTTTCGTCGATGACATCTCTCTGTCGGGCACGCTCCACCTCGCGGTCGTCAGAAGCCCATTTCCTCACGCTCGCGTCACCTCGATCGACGTCGAGGCCGCCCGTGAAGTGCCCGGGATCCGCGCCATCATCACTCCCGATGACGTCGCTGATATCAGGATGCCCCCGGAACCAGACCCGGAGCGCAACATTCCGCGCCGTTTCCCTCTGGTTCAGGGCAAGGCCCTCATGCCCGGCGACCCGGTGGTGGCAGTCGTCGCTGATACCGCTGCCGCGGCCCGGGATGCCGCCGACCTCGTCTTCGTCGATTACGACATGCTCGATGTCGTTGGTGACGTCGAAGACGCAATTGCGGCCCCGCCAATACACGATGGTTTCGAATCGAACATCGCCTACGACCGCAGCCGCGGTGATCGCGCCGAGTTCGACGCCCTGACCGGTTCGGTGAGGCTATCGGGCGTCGTCGAACATCCCCGTGTAGTGCCGGCACCCATGGAACCGAGGGCGATCCTCGCCGAATGGAAGGAGGACGGTCTCACGGTTTACCTTTCGAGCCAGGCTCCCCAACTGATGCAGCAGGAGTTTGCACTCTCGTTCGACATGGCGCAGTCCGCAGTCAGGGTCATAACTCCGTTTGTGGGTGGCGGCTTCGGGTGCAAGTTCGACCTCGCCGAAGAGGAGTACCTGACGGTGATCGCGGCCCGGATGACAGGGCGGCCGGTGAAATGGATCGAAACCCGACGTGAGCACCTTCTGACCATCGGCCACGGGCGCGCCCAGACCCACCAGTGGGAGGTCGTCGCCGACGAGGGGGGAAAGATCGAGGGTCTGTGGGTAGACAGTCTCGTCGACCTCGGGTGCCGGCACCGATACCTGTCCTTCACCACCATCACCACCCGGATGGGAACCGGCAACTACGACATCGGTGTCTATGGCTGGACTCAGAAGGGAATCTGGACCAACCGGGCTCCGCGTGGCATCTATCGCGGGGCGGGGCGGCCCGAGGCCACCCTCACTGTGGAGCGAGTGATCGACGCTGTTGCCACCGCAACCGGTGTCGATCCGGCCGAAGTAAGGCGCCGCAACTTCATCCAACCCGACCAGTTTCCCTACCGCACTCGCGCCGGGTACACCTACGACACTGGAGATTACGAGAAGACACTGGACAAGCTGCTCGAGTTCGTCGACTACCCCGCTCTGCGTGCCGGGCAGGAACGAGCCCGCGCTGACGGCCGCCTGGTCGGCCTCGGTTTCGGGGCGTATGTCGAAGTGTGTGGTTTCGAGGACTGGGGGGCGGCCCGGATCCAGGTCCACGCTGACGGTTCGGTCTCAGCGTATGTAGAGACCCTCGACCAGGGCCAGGGACATCGGACCAGCTTTGCCCAGTTGGTCGCAGACCGTCTCGGGATCCCCGTCGACAGGGTGAAGATAGAGCAGGGCGACAGCGCCACCTCGCCTTACGGTTGGGGTACCTCGGGTTCGAGGTCGCTGGCACAGGGCGGTTCCGCCTCTTACGCTGCCGCCGAGAAGGTGGCCGAAAAGGCGAAGAAGATCGCTGCCCACCTCCTCGAGGCTTCTGCGGACGACATCGAACTGGATGGTTCCAGGGCAACGGTGGTCGGAACGGACGTGTCGGTCGGATGGACCGACATCGTGGACGCCGCAATGTCGGGCAATGTGCCTGAGGGGGTGACCCCCGGGCTGGACGATGAGGTCCACCTCAAGTCGGGAGGGCTCAACTTCCCCTACGGGGTCCACCTCGCCCAGGTCGAAATCGACAGGGAGACCGGTGCACCGACGCTCCAGCGGATGTGGGCAGTTGACGACGCCGGAAACATAGTCAACCCGATGCTCGCCGAGGGCCAGCGGCACGGAGGTCTGGCCCAGGGGATCGGACAGGCGCTGTGGGAGGAGGCCCGCTACGACATCGACGGAAACCTGGTCACCTCGTCATTCATCGATTACCTGATCCCGTCATCGGTGGCGTTGCCCGCTTTCGAACTCGAAGGAACGGTGACGCCGACGCCAACCAACCCACTCGGCGCCAAGGGCATTGGTGAGGCCGGGGCGATTGGCTCTACCCCCGCAGTCCTCAACGCCGTCTATGACGCGCTCCAGACCGACGACATCCAGATCCCGCTCACACCCGAGAAGATCTGGTCGCGAATCCGTTCCTAAGTGCTCTGGGTCATAAGTTCGGTCACGTATAGGGGTTATGCGGCGGCGGCG
>JBBDMR010000135.1:5010-12882 GCA_040878225.1 Acidimicrobiia bacterium | reverse complement strand
CTCCGCAAGCGGAGGGAGAGTTGCAAGCGGAGGGAGAGTTGCAAGCGGAGGGAGATTTCCATCACGTCAGTTGGTTTTCTCCGGGTACGGGGGTGCGCATTAGCCAGATCGAGTTGGATATGCCCAGAGCAAGGGTCATGGCCATGTAGAAAGAACCTCCCTGGGAGAGGAAAGGAAGCGGCAGACCGGTAACCGGCATGATCCCGATGGTCATTCCGACATTGACGAACACATGAAAAGCCATCATGGCGGCGATCCCGACTCCGATGAGGGCGCCGAAACGGTCCCGGGCGTTGGCGGCGATCACCAGAAGGCGCCAGATGATCACGGCGAAGGCGATCAGAACGAGCAAACCGCCGACAAATCCGAGTTGCTCACCAACCGCGGTGAAGATGAAGTCGGTCTCCTGCTCGGGCACGTACTCGAAGTTGGTCTGGGTTCCGGCAAACAGACCGGACCCGAAGAGTTGGCCGGAACCGATCGCGAGTTTCGACTGCGCCAGGTTGTACCCGATTCCCTGCGGATCGATTGTGGGATTGAACAGGATCCTGATGCGGTTGAGTTGATACTCCTCGAGCAATCCCAGGGTCCAGACCGAAAACGAGGCGATGGCGCCCGACAATCCCAGAGCCACCATCTGACGCCAGGTGGCACCGGCAGCGAAGATCATCACATAGACGATGAAACCGAAAACCAGGGTGGTGCCGAGGTCCGGCTCCCGCAGAATCAGAATAGAGGGGACCGCCACCACCAGGAGGGCCTGGCCGATCTTCGCCCATGACAGCTGCCGCCGCTCCATGTCTCCGCGCGAGGGGGGAGCGAGGATGCTGGCGAGGGCGACAATGACAATGACTTTCGCGAATTCGGCAGGCTGCAGTTTGAAGAATCCCAGCTCGATCCATCGTTGCGCCCCGTTCACCGGGTCGAAGAAGAAGACGGCGACGAGCAGGACGAGGACAATCAGCGACGCGATCGGCACCCACAGCCGATACTCGCGGTAGTCGATGTTGGAAGCCACGAAATAGACGATGACACCTGCTGCCACGAAGATCATCTGCCGCTCCATCGAAAACGACCCGGAACTCTGGGTTGCTGAGTAGATCATCAACAGTCCGAAAGCGGAGAGGAGCAACATCGTCCCCAACAAGATCTTGTCCGTCTTGTTGTTACGCCGGACGACTGCAACTTCGCGAATCCTGGTGAGAACGGCCATCAGTCCGCGTCCGCCCCTTCGACGATTGGTGTTGGTTCGTTACCCATCAGGTATTGGAGTATGTGCCGGACGACCGGTGCTGCGATCCGGCTTCCCGAGCCACCTTCGTCGATGAGCACTACAACCACGTACTGCGGATCATCGATGGGGGCAACGGCGACGAACCAGGCGTGGTCGTCTTTGTTCTGGGACGACTCACCGGTGCCGGTCTTCCCGCCGACCAGCTCGAGGCCCTCACCGAAGTCTGCGAAGGCAGTACTGGCGGTTCCGGTGGTCACTACCCGGTTCAGGTCGGTGAGCAGTGCCTGGCGCACCTCTTCGGAGATTTCGACCTCGCGGACCACGGAGGACTCCACAGGCGTGACCTCACCGTCGGGAGTGACGGTCTCCTTTACGACCCTTGGCTCCATCACCATCCCGCCGTTGAACATCGAGGCGTATGACACGGCTACCTGCAAGGGGGTGGCCACGAACGCTCCCTGCCCGATGGCGAAGTCGAGGAGGTCGCCACCTAACCAGGGGCTGGCAAACTCGAGGCGGCTCCGGTCCAGTCTCGGCGGCTCATCGGGATTCTCGATCTGATAGGCGGCCCACTCCTCGAAAAGGGCCCGGGTCGGTACGATCCCGGCCGCCTCACCGGAGAGGTCGATCCCGGTCTGCGACCCGTAACCAAGTTCCTGAGCCCACTCCTGGATCACGTTCTCGTTCGGATAGTGGCGGTGGGTGCCCAGGGCAACGTTCCAGAAGAAGATATTGCACGAGTTCTCCAGGGCCCCGTGAATGTCGAGCCAGCCGAGATTCCTTGGTGAATACCAGTCGTTCTTGAAGTTCGGGCTACCGGGCACATCGTCGAGAAAGAGTGTCCCGTCGCAGTGGACCTGCTGGTTGGGGATGTCGACACCCTCGCCGTCTTCCGGCAGTGGGAGATCCTCCTCTTCCTTGACCAGGTACGTAATCGCTTTGAATGTCGATGCGGGTGGGTACTGGCCGGCAATCGCGAGGTTGTTGAATGCCTGCGTGGTCTGCAAGTTGGCAAAGGTCTCCGGATCGAGGCCTGCTACGAACAACTGAGGGTCGAAGTCCGGGTATGAAGCCAGCGAGAGGACTTCAAACGTCTTGGCGTCGAGAACCACGGCGGCAGCTCTTTGCGTGGCGTTGAATACTTCCTGGCCGGAAGCCCGCAGCTCATCTTTGACGTCGTTGGAGAGACCGACCGCATCTTCGAGTGCCCGCTCCACAAGCTCCTGAAGTTCGAAGTCCACGGTGAGCACCACGGAGTCTCCCGGCTCCGGGTCCCGCCCCGGCCTTTCGGCGATGATGTCGCCCGCCCGTACCCTGTACTCCACCTGACCCGGTGTGCCTTCGAGGAATTCGTCGTAGACCCGCTCCACTCCCAGCTTCCCGATGCGGACACTCGGATCGAGGTCGGGACGAGCGTCGAGATCGGCATGGTCGGGCAGGCCGAGGTGGCCGACCACATGGGCGAGGGTCGGCCCGGAAAGATACACGCGTTCGGGAACGTTGACGATCTCCACGCCAGGCAGGACGTCCAGCTTGTCGCTGACCCGCAACGCGGTCTCGGCTGAGATGGTGGACACCTGGAAGCGGGCGTTGATGCCCGCCTCTTCGTACATCACATCGAGATCGGCCGGCTCCATGCCGAGAAGCGCGGACAGCGTCTGGACCAGGTCTTCACGCTCGTCGGGCTGTATGAACGTCCGGTCGACGACAACCGCTGGCACCAACCGGCTTGTGGCGAGGAGCGTTCCGTTGCGATCGTATATGTCGCCGCGCGGGGCGTAGGAGTTGCGGGCGATCCAGGTGAGCTCCTCTGCGGCTTGAGCGAAGGCGGGACCCTCTGCCACCTGGACGAACCACAATCGCAAACCGACGATCGAGAACATCACCATGAAGGCGATCCCGAGAATGGTGAGGCGGAGTGCAAACTTCATCAGTATCTCAAGGCTGCCGGGTCCTGGTCCACGATCCTGACCAGGACCGGGGCGATCAATAGTGCGAGGAGCATATTGGCCAGCGGGACTGTGAAGAGACGGCTGAATACATGTTCACCCAGGATCGTCGACTGTCCGAACAGTGTCCCCAGCAACAGTAGGAGCACCACACCGATAAGCGTTACCCCACCCGCCCAGAGTCCTGTGGCGATCCTCCCGATGTCGGCACGCTCCCGGGTGCGGAGTGCGATATAGGCGGCCGACATGAAGACAATCGCCCGCAGGCCGAGAAGCGATGAACCGATGAGATCGACCATCAGGCCGGCCGCAAACGTTATGGCGAGGACCAGCTCGGGTTTGATCCGGGTAAGCGCCAGCAGAATCGACACGAGAAGCACCACGTCGGGGGTGATGAGGCGGAACGTCCCGAAAAGGGTCGTCTGGATTACCACAGCTGCCACCAAGATGAGAAAGACCAGAGCGGGTGTGCGTAACTTCATCCTCCGCCTCCAGTCGTTGTGGTGCCCTCCCCGGTTGTCGTCGTCTCACCGAGCGTCGTAGTCGTCCCCTCAGCCTGGATCTCGTCCTGGCCCGAGGCTGACACCGGATCGCTGGGCCAGGCAAGAACGACCACGATACGGAGGGTGTCGATGTCTACGTAAGGAAGGACCGTCGTGGTAACCGCCGAAGTGACCAGGGCCGCGTCTTCCAGGACCTCTCCGACAGGGAAACCGGCCGGGAAGAGAACACTCTGCGCCGATGTCAGCACCCGGGCTCCGGCGAGGACCGGCTCCTTGGCGTCCGGTATCTCCAAAACCATCTCGGGAGAACCGACCTGGGAGGTGAGACGGCCGATCTGACTCCCGACGAGGACCGCAAGCGCCTCCCGGGACCCGGTGATCGGCACGATGGTCGCGCTCACTGAGGTCACGCTCGACACCGATCCGACCACGAAGCCGTTGGTGTCGATGACAGGTTGGCCTACGGCGATCCCGTGTGAGGTGCCGCGGTCGATTATCAAACCGGCGTCGAGCGGGTCGGGTCGTCCGATTACGTTGGCAACAGTTCGACCCAGATCGCCCTCCAATTCGTCCAATCCGTAGAGCGCTTCGAACAGATCGAGTCTCGCCAGCTGGTCCTGGACCGCGATCAGTTGTGCCTGTGACTCTTCGAGAGCCGCCTTGAGCGCGCGATTCTCCTCACGAATCCCGGCGATGTCGCCCAGGCCCTCGGCGGCCTCGACTATTGGAGTGACGACATAAGCGACGCCGCGCTGCAGTGGTGAGATCACCGCCTGGGTCCCGGTCCTCAAGACATCGACGACACCTCCACCCTCCAGACGCACATGAAAGGTCATCAGGAGGATCCCCAGCACCACCAGGGTTATAAAGGTGGGAAAGGCGCGATCGGGGCGGGATTGTCGATCCCTGGTCAGCATGCTCTGGGTTGGATCGAGGGAATCATGGCCGGGACGACGACACCAACACACTCTGCAGCGTGTCGAATTCCTCCAGGCATTTCCCCGAACCAATCACCACAGACTGCAAAGGCTTGGCCGCTGTCACGATCGGCATACCGGTCTCGTGGGCAAGGCGATGATCCAGCCCGACCAGCAACGCTCCCCCACCGGTGAGCACGATTCCGCGTTCGACGACATCTGCCGCCAACTCTGGGGGAGTCTTGTCCAGCGTGTATTTGACAGCATCGACGACCGCCTGCGTGGGTTCTTCGATCGCCTCGCGGATTTCGGGGCTAGAGAGCAAAATCGTCTTGGGGAGGCCGGTGACCAGATCGCGCCCTCTGACTTCGGCTGAAGGCTCATCAGCGTACGGCCATGCCGACCCGACGGCCATCTTCAACTGTTCCGCCGTTCTCTCACCGACGAGAACGTTGTACTCCTTTTTGATCCAGTCGATTATCGCGGTATCGAGCTCGTCGCCTCCGACCCTGATGCTGCGGGACACGACGATTCCACCAAGCGAAATAACTGCAACCTCGGTGGTGCCTCCGCCGATGTCGACGACCATCGACCCGGCCGGCTCGCCGATAGGAAGGCCCGAACCGATCGCGGCTGCCATCGGCTCCTCGATTGTGTATGCCCTGCGCGCACCTGCGTGATAGGCGGCTTCTTCGACAGCCCTCCGTTCGACAGGGGTGATCCCGGAGGGGACGCAAACGACGATCCTGGGACGCGCCCATTTCCGCTTGTGGACCTTCTGGATGAAATACCGAAGCATCTTCTCGGTGATGTCGAAGTCGGCGATGACCCCGTCGCGGAGCGGGCGGATCGCCGTGATCGATGCCGGCGTGCGCCCGATCATCCTCTTCGCCTCCATGCCCACGGCAAGTGCCTTGCCTGTGATCGAGTTGATCGCGACCACGGATGGCTCGTTGAGCACGATTCCACCACCCCGGACGTACACCAACGTATTGGCAGTGCCGAGGTCGATGGCCATGTCCTGGCCGGCGAATGAAAGAAGGGTTTCAGCCATAGATGGAAAGGACTCCTAGGCGGACTCTCTGAGTGTAGAGTGGCCGGCAACCTTCTGCCATGTCGCAAAAGGCGTCGCGAGCCGTTCTCAGGCTATTTCAGCCGAAAAAGATTCCCAATTCCCGCTTTGCGCTCTCGACACTGTCCGAACCATGAACGAGGTTGTGCGTCACTGCGAGGCCGAGGTCGCCCCGGACAGTCCCCGGAGCCGCCTGCTTCGGATTGGTCGCACCCATCATCGAGCGTGAAACCGCCACAGCAGAGTCGCCGGACCACTCCATGGCAACGACCGGGCCTGACGTGATGAACTCGAGGAGCTCCGGGAAGAACGGCTTGTCGACATGCTCGGCGTAGTGGCGCCGCGCCAGATCTTCGTCGATGTCGAGTTTTCTGATCTTCTCCAGGCTGAGACCTTTGCGTTCGAATCGCGAGATGACCTCGCCGACGAGTCCTCGCTGAACTCCGTCGGGTTTGACCATGATGAATGTGTGCTCTGTGGACATATTGAAGGCAAGGGTAACGGGTGGAAAACCTTGGGGTTATTTGAGGTGGCTCCGTACCTCACCCACCAGATAGAGGGAACCGGTCACCAGCACATGACCTTCGGCACCCGCCTCGGCGCGTGCCATGTCGACTGCAAGGTCTGAGTCCTCGGCCACCAGGACCGGAACGTCGACTGCAGCCTCGACCCTTTTCGCCAGGTCGAGCGGCGGCGTCGCCCTCTCCGAGCGCGGTGCTGTGACCACGAAACCTGATGCGATGGGCGCGAGCTCTTCGACCATCGCATCGATGTTCTTGTCCCCCATGATTCCGAGAACGACGTTCCACTTCACCGTCGCATACTCCTCGCCCAGCGAGTCGACGAGAGTCGTCACCCCGTCTGCGTTGTGCGCCCCGTCGATCAGGACAAGCGGGCCGGTCGCGATCGGCTCCATACGCCCGGGAAGGGTGAGCGCCAGCATTGCTTCCCGAACCGAATCAGGGTCGAGGCGGCTACCGACCAACGCTTCGGTGGCCGCGATGGCCACAGCGAGGTTGTGCAGCTGGTGACGACCATGCACCGGTAGGAAGATGTCGTCGTAGGTTTCTTCCGCCCCCTGGATGGTCGTGTGCCAGCCGCGGATGCCACGCTCTGCCTCGGCAACGTTGAAATCTCGGCCGAAGACACGGTGCTGGATTCCCATCTCCTTGGCCTTGGAGTTGGCCACCTCCAATGCCGCTTCGGGCAGGTTGCCGGTGACAAGGATCGTTCCGGGGCTGACGATGCCCAATTTCTCACCGGCGATTGTGGCGACGTCAGCGCCGAGAAACTCGGTGTGTTCGATACCAATCCCGGTGACAACACTGACGTCCGCGTCGATCACGTTGGTTGCATCGAGGCGGCCGCCGAGCCCGACCTCGATCACCGCGGCGTTCACGGCTTTCTCGGCAAAGAAGGCAAACGCGGCGGCGGTGGTGAGTTCGAAATATGTGTTTGGCTCAGCGCCCTCCGCCACCAGGACATCGGCGAAAACCGCAACATCAGTCATCGCCAGGGCAAATTCGTCGGGGGTCGCATACTCACCGTAGGCCGAGAATCTCTCCTCCACTCGCTCCAGATGGGGCGATATGTAGGTGCCTGTGTCGAGGCCACGGGCGAGCAGCAGCGCGGTGGCCATTCTCGAAGTCGATGTCTTACCGTTGGTGCCGGCGATGTGTATCACCGGGTACCCGAGATGTGGCGAGCCCATTGCCTCGAGCAAGGTGCGGATCCGGTCGAGGCCGGGTTTCACCCCGAGGTTGACGTGTCTGTCGAGATAGGCGATTGATTCGTCGTAGTTCATAAAAGGAAAGCCCCGGGAGGTTACCCCCGGGGCTGTTCCTTTCTTCAGTTCCAAGGTGGCTTAGATCTCGAACTCACGTCTCCGTGAGACGAAAACCAAGGTAAGTCCAGCACCAAGCAACATGATCGCCCCGGTCAGCATGAAAGGTGTGTCGATTCCGGTGAACGGAAGGACAACAAGGTCAAGCACTTCGACGATGTTCGTCTCTTCGCTGTCAACGTTGTTCTCGAGGTTTACCTCTTCAGTGTCCGAGGACACCTCGACGACGTTGAGCGGGCTCAGGTCTGTGATCTCGCCGACTGCCTCGGTTTCGACCACGATCGTGATCTTCACCGAAACCCCGACCGCCAGGTCGCCGAGTTCACAAGTCACCACACCCGCCGCATGACTGCA
>JBBDMR010000135.1:0-4910 GCA_040878225.1 Acidimicrobiia bacterium | reverse complement strand
CCGTTGTTGCTCACAGTCACCTCATAGGTGATCAGAGCAGTCGGATTATCCGAGTTGACGACAACCGGATCAACAAGGTCGATCTTGGTGACCTCGAGGTCCGTGAATCCCAGTGAAAGGACTTCGATGATGTTTGTCTCCTCATCATCGACGTTGTTCTCGAGGTTGGTCTCCTCGGTGTCCGAAGACACCTCGACCACATTCAGCGGGCTGAAGTCTGTGATCTCACCGACCGCCTCGGTTTCGACCACAATCGTGATGAGAACCGAACCCCCGACCGCCAGGTCGCCGAGTTCACAAGTCACCACACCCGCCGCATGACTGCAGCTGCCGACCGCCGGCGTCGCAGACACGTAGGTCAGCGTCGCAGGCAGCGTGTCAGTCACAACCACGTTCTCGGCCAGCTCAGGCCCGTTGTTGCTCACAGTCACCTCATAGGTGATCAGAGCAGTCGGATTATCCGAGTCGACGACAACCGGATCAACAAGGTCGACCTTGGTGACCTCCAGGTCCGTGACAGGAACAAGCGGAGGTTCGCATTCCAAGTGCACTGTGAGTCCGGCTGAGAAAACTCCATCTTCCCCAAGCACCAACGTGATCGTTACCGTGGGGCCTAGAGTGAGCAGGCCTTCGGCGTGAACCGTCCCCATGGGCACACTCTCGACGTCCTCCAATACGACACTGGAGCTGCCCGAGCCTACGATCAGGTTGTTGTTTGGATGGGTTGAGCGCTGGTTTTCAGAGGTGGCGCTCACCGAGCATTCCTGGCCCTCCAGATCACCGGTCTCCACGGTGGCCAACACCCCTTGCGCTCCTGGCTGCCCACGGACGTGTGTGTCTATGGGGATTGAGAGATCGATGTGCGACGAAGCCCAGGCCGTTGGGGCTGCGATTGCCACCAGAGACGCAAGAACTGCCAGGGCAGCCGCGACTACCAATAGCCTGTGTCGGAGCGTTCCAGGCCCCATAGTCGTAGTCATTAAATTTCCCATCCCTTTCGGTATATTCCCGGGACGGGCCGGTCTCACCACTAGCTCCACCAGACCAAGGTGACCGAGTTAAGGTCCGGTTTCAGCGCCTCCCATTTGCCCTTTTTAAAAAAGCATTCCACCACAAACAGTGGTCGATGACCACATACTTGTAGCATGCCTTTACCCAGTCAATGCGCATTTCACACATGCCAGGTGGACTAGTCAGGAGATTACACATCTGAGCCGGCGCGGCGATAGGCCCGTGGGCCTAATAGTTTTCAACAGATATGCCCGCTCAGGCAGAGCGTTCGGTTGGCTCCACTGTCGATGGCTCGGAGATAGGTACAAGTGTCGGGTTTACCTTGTTGACCACGACCTCGCGATCGATCAGGACCTGATCGACGTCGGTGCGGGAGGGAAGGTCGTACATCGTGTTGAGGAGGACTTCCTCGAGAATGGCGCGCAGGCCCCGGGCTCCGGTCCCCCGCTTGATCGCCTGCTCGGCGACAGCCTCGAGAGCGTCGGGCGTGAAGACCAGTTCGACGTTGTCCATCTCGAACATCCGGGCATATTGCTTGGCCAGTGCGTTCTTGGGCTCGGTGAGTATCTGGATCAGCGACTCGAGATCGAGATCCTCGACCGTGGCAGTGACCGGCAGCCTCCCGATGAACTCCGGGATCAGCCCGTACTTCATCAGGTCTTCGGGCATCACGTGTGACAGGACCTCTCCAGTGCGTCGTTGAGCGCGGGAACGAACCTGGGCGCCAAACCCGACTCCGCTGTCGCCAAGGCGGTTGGCGATGACTTCTTCGAGCCCACCAAAGGCGCCGGCGCAGATGAACAGGACATTTGACGTATCCAGCTGGATGAACTCCTGATGAGGATGCTTGCGCCCGCCCTGCGGAGGGACCGAGGCCACTGTGCCCTCGAGGATCTTGAGTAGCGCTTGTTGTACCCCCTCACCGGAGACGTCTCTCGTGATCGACGGGTTCTCCGCTTTGCGGGAGACCTTGTCGATTTCGTCGATGTAGATGATGCCCTGCTGGGCCCGGCTGACGTCGTAGTCGGCCGCCTGGAGCAGTTTGAGCAAAATGTTTTCGACGTCCTCGCCGACATACCCGGCTTCGGTGAGGCTGGTTGCGTCAGCGATGGCGAAGGGGACATTGAGCTGGCGGGCCAGTGTCTGCGCCAGCAGCGTCTTCCCGCTTCCCGTCGGCCCGATGAGAAGGATGTTCGACTTCTGCAGTTCTACGTCGCGCTGGACGTCACCTGACCTGATTCTCTTGTAGTGGTTGTAGACAGCGACAGAGAGCTTCTTCTTCGCCTCTTCCTGGCCGACGACGTAATCGTCGAGGTAGGACTTGATGTCCGCAGGCTTCGGGAGCTCTGTGAAGGTGACCTCTTCGGTAGTCGAGAACTCCTCGGCGATTATCTCGTTACAAAGCTCGATGCATTCGTCGCAGACGTAAACGCCCGGTCCTGCGATCAGCTTCTTGACTTGCTTCTGAGATTTGCCGCAGAAGCTGCATTTCAACAGCTCCCCGCCTTCACCGAGTCTTGGCATCTACTTGGAGGCTACCGCAGCCAGCTCCCGACGCGTGAGTATTCCGTCGATAACTCCATAATCCTTGGCCTCGTCAGCGAGCATCCAGTAGTCGCGATCGGTGTCGTTACTGATCTTTTCCAGCTCTTTGCCGGTGTGATGGGCAAGGATCTCGTTGAGCTGCTCCCGCATCTGGACAATGAGTTTCGCCTGGATCTCGATGTCGCTCGCTTGGCCCTGGGCGCCACCGTGCGGCTGGTGGAGCATGATTCTGGCGTGAGGCAGGGCGTATCGTTTGCCCGGGGCACCACCTGCAAGGATCACCGCAGCGGCAGAGGCGGCCATTCCCATGCAAACGGTGTTCACATCAGGCTTGATGTACTGCATCGTGTCGTAGATCGCGAAAAGCGAAGTAATCGACCCACCGGGGGAGTTGATGTAGATGAAGAGGTCCTTGTCGGGGTCCTCCGACTCGAGGTGGAGCAGCTGCGCCATGATCAAGTTGGCGATGGTGTCGTCGATCGGCGTGCCCAAGAAAATGATCCTGTCCTTGAGAAGACGGCTGTAGATGTCGAAATAGCGCTCACCCCGACTCGTCTGCTCGAAGACTGTTGGTACTACGTAGTTCTGGGGTGTCATTCTTCTTCCTCCGCCACTTCTGCCACGACTTCGCCCTCTACGGGTTCCGCCTCGACGATTTCTGCTTCCACTTCGTTGGGTCTCAATTCGAGGTCCACCGGACTTCCGTTCTCGTCAACCGGGGTGGCCCCCGAGAGAATCGCGTCCATGGCCCTGTTCCGCAGAATATCACTGGCCAGCGCTAATTCCTGACCGCTTTGTGCGAAAGTCTGGATGAAGGCGCTCGGATTCTCCGCACGCGCCGCCAGACCTTGCAGGGCAATTGCCATGTCTTCTTCGGTGATCTCGATGCCCTCAGCCTGCGCCACAGCTTCGAGGATCAGCTGGTTTTGCAAGGACAACGTCGCCTGCTCGCGGAGATCATCGACGAAAACGTTGCGCTCGATGCCCGCGGCCTCGAAATAATCGTCCAGAGTCAGCTCGTTCTCCTCGAGACGATGGACGAACCGATGGAGATGGTTGTCCATCTCTGCCCTGACCAGGGCTTCCGGAAGCTCGACGTCGAGCTGGTCGCGCAGGGTTTTCATCGCCAGTTCCCCGAACTGACGGTGGACCGCCTGCAGCTTGGCGTCGGCGAGACGCTCGCGGAGCTCGTTGGTCAGCTCCTCGACAGTTTTGAACTCGGTGTTCTCCTCCACCCACTCATCGGTGAGGTCGGGAAGTATCCGCTCCTTTACTTCCTGGACCACGATCTTGAAGCTGACCTCAGCACCGGCGAGGTCACCAAAACCTTCCGGGAGCTTTCCGTCGAACGTGACTTCGTCACCAGCCGACTTCCCGGTTACCTGCTCGTCGATCCCCTCGATGAACATCGCCGACCCCACCTCGTAGAGGAGATCGGAGGCGTTTGCCTCTTCGATGGGCTCTCCCTCCTGTGTCGCCGAGATGTCAATGCTCACAAAGTCGCCTACTTCGGCCGGGCGCTCCACCTCTTCGACAACAGCGAACTGCTCCAGCATCCGCTTGATCTGATTTTCCATGTCGTCGTCGGTCACTTCCGGGGAGTCGACCTCGACATTGCGGTCCTTGTAGTGAGGGGTCTCGATCTCGGGCCAGATGGTCACCCGCACCGACACGTCCACTCCCCCGTCGACGTCGTCCATCGCTTCGAGTTGAGGGCTCACCGCGGGCCGGAGGTCTTCTTCGGACAGGATGCGGTTGAGCGTGGGGTTGATCAGGTCGTCTATGGTCTCCTGGCGAAGCCGATCACGCCCGACCGCAGCCTCGACTACGGGCGTCGGGGCTTTCCCCGGGCGGAACCCCTTCAACTTCATTTCGGCGGAGAGGCGTCGCGCCGCTGCCGGCTTTCCTGCATCTATCTCATCATCAGTGATGTGGAGATTGACCACTCTTTCGAACGGTCCGGCTTCTGTCACGGTCGTGGGCATTGTGTTCCTAATGGTTGCGGGTTGCATGACGCACGCGACGCCAAGATTTGTACCCAGTCGCCCGGATGATCCGGGCGACTGGGTGTGGGGGTGACCGACGGGACTTGAACCCGCGACATCCTGGACCACAACCAGGTGCTCTACCAGGCTGAGCTACGGCCACCATGTTGGAATGGGCCACCAGCACCCCCGGGAGGACTTGAACCCCCAACCTACGGATTAGAAGTCCGTTGCTCTATCCAGTTGAGCTACGGGGGCTTGGGGCTGGTTTTGCCACCCCGAGAGGTGGCCCATTCGAGCGGGTGAAGGGAATCGAACCCTCACCACCAGCTTGGAAGGCTGGAGCTCTACCATTGAGCTACACCCGCG